>JAISFR010000144.1 GCA_031263565.1 Candidatus Adiutrix sp.
CGCGCCACACCGACGAAGCCTGAGCGGGGGCGGAGCTGAACAGACCCCTTCCTGCCGGGGGCGGGGAGGGGTTTTCTTTTTTATGACCGGTTTTTCCCTTGCTTTGGATTGCTGATTATATATATAATAGCCAGCCGGGGGCCGGTCCGGGGACCGGCCCCCGCGCGACGCCCCAAGCAGGACGGTATTTGATTTGCCGATGATCGCAGCCAAGCCGAGGATATCCTCCCAAGATATAGATAAATCAGCCGGCCGGCCCGTCTACCAGCAGGTGGCCGCCCTGCTCAAATCGGAAATCGCCAGCGAGAACTGGCCTCCGGGGCATAAGATACCTTCCGAGCCCGACCTGGCCAGGCGCCTCAAGCTCAGCGTCCTGACCGTCAGGCAGGCCATCGGCCAGCTGGTCGAGGAAGGGCTGCTGACCAGGGCCCGGGGCCGGGGGACTTTCGTGGTGGGTCTGGACTGGAACCAGTTGACCTTTTCCCTCAACATGGCCACCAGCCTGCTGCAGCGCAACGACCAGCTCAAGATGAAGTTCCTGACCATGCGCATGGTCCGGGTGGAGCGCGAACTGGCCGGGGCCATGGAAATCGAGCCGGGGAGCAAGGTCATCTCCCTCCGCCGCCTCCTGCTCCTGTCCGGCCAGCCGTATCTGCTGCAGCACAGCCTCCTGCGGCCGGTTCCCTCCCTGCCGGTGGTTGAAAGCGATCTGGTGCTGGCCGTGACCGCCGACTTTTTCACCACCGGCCAGAACCTGCGCCTGAAAAAAGCCCAGGTCGCCCTGAAGGCCGAGACCGCCGCCGGGGAAGACGCGGCACTGCTGGCCCTGGAGCCGGGGCAGCCGGTTTTCCGGCTTGAATACCGCTATTTCGACTTCACCGACCGCCCTCTGGGCTGCGGCTGGCTCTTGCTGCCCTCCGGCCACCTGACCTTTGAAAGCAACCTGGGGCTGTGGGGATGAAGGTTTTTCCAATGAACCCCGAAAGGCGCGGCGCTTTTCTGAGAGCCTTCATCGACCTGGAAGAGGAGACCGTGCTGCCGGAAGTCCAGGCCTTCTTAAATGACGGCCTGTCCGCGACCGCCCTTTTGAAGCTCTGTCTGGAAGGGCTGTTGGGCATCGGGCATCTCTATGAGACCCAGGGCTATTTTGTGGCCGGCCTGATCATCGCCGACGACATGATGCGCGGCGTCATGGAGATGATTTCGGCCCAGCCGGAATTCAAGCCGTCCGACGCCGGCCTGGGGCGTGTTGTGGTGGGGACGGTGGAGGGCGACATTCACGACCTGGGGAAAAACGTGGCCTCGATGTTCCTGCGCGCCCACGGCTATGAGGTGATCGATCTCGGGGTCGATGTCCCGCCGGCGGTTTTCCTGGGCAAGGCCATGGAACTGCAGCCCGACATGATCGGGCTGTCCATGCTGACCATTTCCTGTTTCGAGGCCCTGAAAAGAACGGTGCATCTGCTGAAAAACGAGATTCCGCCTGAATACCGCCGCCCGTTCGTGGCGGTCGGCGGCGGGGTGGTGGACGAGCGGGTTTTGAACAGCGTCCGGGCGGACGCCCTGACCGGCGACTTTGAGAACACCGTCATTCTGGCTGGCAATGTCTGCGGCCTCGGCCGCCGCGCCGGCACGGACGACCAGCGCTTTTAGGCCGTGAGACGGTTACGGGCAAGCTCCGCTCCGCCAACCCTCGGCCCCGCCGGTAACCCGGAGAAAGCGCCAACCGGGGAATGCCGCCCCTCCAGCTTAACCGGACATTTCTATTTTGCGTTGACCGCAGTCAGGAAAACTATTGACAAGTGCGGCCTGTTTTTTTATACTCCCAAAAGTCCTGATTAGCGCCGCTAGCTCAATTAGGCAGAGCAAATGACTCTTAATCATTAGGTTCACAGTTCGATTCTGTGGCGGCGCACCATCAAATTCAATGGGTTACGATGAAAATCGTAACCCCTTTTTGTGCCAATTTGACTTTTTGCTCCAATTCTGCTCCAATGACTGGAAAGGAGGGGAGTCAATGGCCAGTATCAGAAAGCGCGGTCCTTACCAATGGGAGGTCAGAATTCGCAAAAAAGGTATGCCCGTCACCTGTAAAACTTTCGAAATCAAGACCGATGCGGAAAAGTGGGCCAGGGAGTTGGAATCGGAAATGGACAGGGGCGTTTATGTCCCCAGGGGCGAAGCCGAGCAAACCACCTTGAAGGAGGCCCTGGAGCGGTATATTGAAGAATACTTGCCTCGTCTATCCCCGACCCATTTCGTGATCAATAGAAATAAAGTCCGCGCCCTTCAGCGGCGGGATTTAGCCGAAAAATTCCTCGCGGCCATTCGCGGCAAGGATATTGCCGACTTCGTCAGGGAAAGGGAGGCTGAAGGAGTTTCCGGCAACACTATCCGCTTGGATCTGGCTATTTTGTCCAGACTGTTCAACCTGGCCATAAGCGACTGGGGCATGGAGAGCCTGAGTAACCCTGTATCCAGAGTCAGCAAGCCCAAAGTGAACAAAGGCCGGGAGCGTCGCCTAGAAGAAGGCGAAGAAGACCGCCTCTTAGCCACTACCTACCCGGAAATGCGTGATATCATACGGTTGGCTTTAGAAACAGCCATGCGCCGGGAAGAACTTTCCAACCTGCGTTGGCGTGATATTGACCTGGCTAAACGCACGGCCACCCTATACGAAACTAAAAACGGCGAAACCCGTACGGCCCCACTGTCACCCAAGGCGCTGGAAATGCTCCAGGCTTTGAAATCCGGGCCAAACGGCCAGAAAGAACGAGTTTTCACTCAAAGCCCCTCAGCCATCACTCAGGCTATGCGACGGGCCTGTAAAACAGCGGGGCTGATCAACCTACATTTTCATGACCTGAGACACGAAGCCACCAGCCGTCTCTTTGAGAATACCGACCTGGATCTTATGGAAATACGTTCTATAACCGGCCACAAATCATTGCAAATGTTGGCCCGCTACAGCCATCTACGCATGGATCGTCTGGCCGGTAGGTTGGCCGGGGCCAAACGAGGGGAAGGGGGCAGCCCAGATCAACCAAGGCCGTCATGAGTTGCCTTGTCTTTATTTCGGACCGCGCCTGTTCCCACCGTGCGTATGCTCAGCTTCCGCCCTTAGCCAAGCCTCAGCCCGTAATAACTGTTCAAAGCTCAGATCATCATTTCGGCCTTTTTTTTGAAAGTAATTTTGCCAGGCCTTTTTTGATAATTTGTCCATTTTATCTTTTTTGATAAATTTTT
>JAISFR010000145.1 GCA_031263565.1 Candidatus Adiutrix sp.
GCAGCCTGGGCAAAGCCATCGCCTGGTCGCCTTCCCCGCGCACCTGAACCAGAAAGAGACTGCTCTGGGGGCTGACTAATTGGTATTGCAGGGCCAGGTCCAGGGCCGCCTTTTCGCCGGCGGCTTCCATCCGCTGGCGGCCCCCCAGGCGCCGCAGGTCAGGGTTGTCGCCGGCGGTAATCTCTCCGGCGCCGGCGAAGCGGGCCTGGCCGTTCAGGAAGCACTTCAGCCGGGGCGGGTTCCGGAGGGGCTGTTCGAAGGCCGCGAAAACATGGATTGTTTCCCCGTCATAAAGCGACCGGGGAACTTCGGTGCGCCACAGCGGTTCGGCGCCCCAGTCAATTTCCACTTCGGCCGCTTTCCGGCCCCGCATCCGGTGCAATTGCCGCCTGACCGCCGCTTCGAAATCAGCCCCGGGGCTGATAAATTCACCGGCCCCTCCGGTCTCTTCAGCCAGTTGGCGCAACAGGCCTTCGGCCGGAGCCGAACCCACCCCGATGGCGAAGACGCGCTGCTTTGACTCCCGGGCGGCTTTGATCACCTTTTTCGTATCCCAGATATCCCCGTCGGTGATAAGGAGCAGGTCGGAGCAATCTTCCCGGCCGCCGATATTTTTGAAAGTGGAAATGAGAGCGCCCGCCATTTCCGTTCCGCCCATATCCGCTTCCGTCGCCTCGATAAGGCGCCGCAAAGCGCCCAGAGTCTCCGGTCCGCAGGCTGTCAGGCGGCTCAAGTCATGCCGGACATCATTGCCGAAGCGGCTGTAGGATATTTCATCCCGGGGACGGAGCTCGCCCAGGAGTCTTCGCAGGGCCATCCTGGCCCCCTTCAGGCTGTCGCCGGACATCGAGCCGGAACAGTCCACCAGGATCTTCAAGCGCAGAGGCGCCTGAAGATCCGCTGGTTCAGGCCAATCGGGGCAGAAACTGGCCAGCACCACGGTCAGGTCATCGTCGGGCCCGCTGAGGGCGAAGGAACGGCCGGCCACATCATCGAAATCAATCACCACATCCCGGTCCAGCCGGCTTCCGGGGGCCAGGGTCACGGTCAGGAGGCCGTCGCCGGCCGCCTGACAGCTTATCTGATGACTGGGAGAAGACAGGCGGGCCCTGGCCAGTTCGCCGGCCACCTCCAGCTTGAGGCTAAGGGGGTAATCGGCCGCCAGATTAACCCGGTCGGTTTCATGGGGGGCCAGGCCGCCGACGGCGTGAGCGTCGCCGTAGCGGGGCGCTATGACCGTGGGCAGGCGCAGGCTGAGATGCCCCTGCTCAAAGCGCAGCAACTGGGCGTAGCGAAGCTCGACAAAGACTTCTTCGCCCGGTTTGAGGTTGCCGATATTGGCCGTGAACAGGCCCGTGGCCGATTGGTTGACCATTATGGGGGCGTCGCCTTCATCTATGGCCTCTTCATATTGCTTCCCGGCCTTCTGGCGGCCAATCACCGTTCCCGCCAATTCCCTGCCGTCCATGATCACCCGCAAATCCAACAGTGAGGCCCCGTAAGGCAGGGGGAAAGTGTAGACGACTTCGCAGTTGTCCGGGCTTTCATTGACATAGCGCTGACGCTGGGTCAGGCTGAGCATCAGGCCGCTTAAGCGGCCGGTCATGTCCACCGTCTTCAAGGGCGACTCAAAGGCTTCGACCGCCGGCTCGGAGATTTCGTATTCGTCCCTGAACGGCGACTTAACGCGGCGGAGTTTGGAAGATACGGTCATTTTTCACTCCTTGAATATTTTTTGAGCCAAAGTCAGGGCCTCACGGGCCAGGGTCCGGATTTTCTCCGGGGGCCAGGAGGCTTCAGCGGGATTGATCTGTAATTCCACGCCCGGCGCGAGAAAGACATGGCTGCGGACCTCAAGCGATCCCGGAGCCCTGGGCCGTGGAGGGACCGGAGCTTCAGCCCCGGCCAGAATGTCGCGGATACGCTCCAGGGCCACTCCGGCGGTGGTCAATTGCCTGATCTCCAGAAGCCGCCTCAGGTGATCGGTGGTATAGTAGACCGCCCGGCCTTCGCCCACCGGGCGATCCATGAGCCTCAGCTGAATGTAATAGCGGATGGTTCTGACCGGCAGGCCGGTTAACTGAGCCAATTCATCCAGCTTGAAGATCTTGTTTTCCACCTTCCACCTCCGGCGGCCGTCCTGATTGCGCGAGCCAGACGCTATGATTGGAATATATATCTTGACAGTAATACTGTCAAGATAAATGTTCAGAAATATCCGGCCGTCTCCTCGGGCTATTCTCGCCGCAGCCGGCGCAATTACACTATATAGGGGGGACCGATGTCAGGCAGAAACAGATATGCCGCCGCCGGAGTCAATGACCGTCGGCGGAGCCGGGGGGGGTTAGCTTTTTGAATTAATTGCTTCAATTTCCTCGCGGGTCAAGCCGGTGACATCAATGATTTTGTCTATGGAATCGCCAAAGCGCCTAAGGTTTTTCGCAATCTCAAACTGCGCTTGTTTCCCCCCACTCCCGCAGCTTCACGACCGCCCGGCTGATGGTTTTATTCCTCTCGGCTACCATATTCAATTTCTCCTCTGAAGGGGGACAGCATGTTACAATGAAAAGGCGCTGACCTTTATGCCCAGGCCCTTGAAGTGTTTCAAATCGCCGGTATACAAAGTGTCCTGGCTGGCGGCGGCGGTGGCCTATGTTCCTCAGGAGCACAGGCCGGCCTTTCCTTAGGATTTACCCCAAAATAAATACTTCAATTATGTTTTGACGTTGGTTCTATTTAAAGATCTGCCCTAAAATAAACGCTTTAATGATTTTGGGGCAGACCCTTATACTGTCCGGGAAATGGTGGAAATGGGCCGCACCCCGCATCGGGGAACGATGCCGATTTTGTCGAAAGCCGATCATCTCGCGGTTGGAAAGGCCTTGGAACGGTTGAACCTGACCGGGCTGGCCGCTGAAAATTATAATCACCTTTTGTATCCGCCGCTACCGCGCTGAAACGATAGCCTTGATATTATGAGGCCATTCAGAGCACAGGAATTTGAAGAATGTCCGGCCTGACAAGAATCAGGCCGAGTCGAAACCCCGACCCCATACCGCCAGGAGCATAGTATGCCGCAAATAATAGCCTTTTCAGGCAGCCCGATCAGAAACGGCAACATCGAAAAAGGGCTGGCCGCTGTGGTGGATTCCAGCGGTTTATCGGCTGAAACAATTCGTCTGTACGATCTTGATCTCAAAGTATGTATCGGCTGTAAAAAATGCGCTGATACCAACAGGTGCGCGTTCAAAGACGACCTCAACCCCGTTCTGGAAAAAATAGAAGAAGCCGAGGCGCTGGTCTTCAGCGGCTACCCCAGCTTCGGCTCGGTCAACGCCATGACCAAGGTCTTCATTGAAAAACTTTGGCCCTTGCGCCATAACCACATGCTGACTACGGGCAAGGCTGGCGCGGCCGTCATTTGCGGCCTCGGCCCCCAGGATTCCCTTGAGACTTACTTCGCCCGTTATTTCCAGGAATATCTGCGCGCCGACTATTTGGGCGCCTTGACCCTTCCCGGCAACGCGCCCTGCATGACCTGCGGTTATGGCGAAAATTGTAATTACAGCGGCTTTCTGAGGCAATACGGCCCCGGCGCCAAAGTGACCCCGGACAAGTTTCAAGACGCCGCCCGCAACGAAACGGTTCTGGCCGAAGCTCACGCCCTCGGCCAGGCTCTCGGCGAGGCGGTCAGAAATAAGACGCGAGCGCTGCCCTAACCAGCTGTTGACCCGAAGAGACCCCGTGGCCAGATCATGACCAGGCAAAAGGCCCGGATTGCGCAACAAGCACTCCGGGCCTTTTATAGATATGTTGTCCCCGGAATTATTCCGGTGGGGTTACAAATGAAAAAGCGCTGACCTTTATGCCCAGGCTCTTGAAGTGTTTCAAATTGCCGGTATGCAAAGTGTCCTGGCTGGCGGCGTGGGCGGCTTCCGGTTTCCCGCGCATGAACCAGATGAGAACGTCGGTATCAAAGATCACGATACCGCCCCCGCCGCAGATGGCGCACCCATTCAGCCGGGTTTTCCATATCTTCACGGTCGGCCCACATGCCGAAAGCGGGGAGGTAGGTCAGGTCATCGCCCGATGGAATGGAATCGGCCCGTTCCGGGCCGGAAGGCAGGGCCTCCGTCAAATCGGCCGGCAGACGTTTTTCGGCGGTGATTTGCTTCAAGGTCATTTGAACGACATCGGAAATAGAAAGGCCCTGGGCGTTCAGCACCGCCGCGGCTTCAGCCTGGACTTGTTCATCAACTTGTATTACCAGGGTAGACATATCAAATTCCCCCCGCTATTGGCCGCCTAACTTGGGCACGTCCCTAAACTCCCTGAACGTCCAAGGCTTCTATGGCGCGTATCGGGCGCCTTTAATTGCTGATTATATCATATTAAAAAAGGCCACGGAACGCCCTTAGGGCATCAAAGCCCGGCCGGCTTCCAACGCCAGATCGAAGACCGGGGCCGGCAGCACCCCCAGAACAAGCACCACCAGGGCCAGAACCGTGGCCCCGACCGAACTGAAAAGGCCGGTATCGGGAGCCGCGCCGCGCAGGGGGTCGTCTTCGCCCTCGGTATAGGCGTGACGGACCAGGGATAGGTAGTAGAAGATGGCCAGGGCGCTGTTGACGCAGAGCAGAATCACCAGCCAGTTGTAACCGTGGCCCCAGGCCCCGGTGACCAGCCAGAGTTTGCCCATGAAGCCCACCGTCGGCGGGAGGCCCACCAGGGAAATGGCGGCCGCGGCCAGAGAAAGGGCCAGCCAGGGCGAACGTTTGTAAAGCCCGTTCAAATCACGGTAAGTGAGGTTGCGGCCGTCAGGGGCCAGGCGGCTGATGATCCAGAAGCACAAGAGGTTCATGCTCAGATAGGCGGCCGCATAAAAGGCGGCCGCGGCCAGGCCTTCGGCCGTGCCCGGCGCCAGGCCGACCAGAATATAGCCGGCGTGGGCCACCGAGGAAAAGCCCAGCATGCGCTTCAAATCTTTCTGGACCAGGGCGCAGAGGTTGCCGAAGGTCATGCTGGCCGCCGCCAGCACGGCCAGCAGGTTGGCCAGGTCTTCACCCGGGGTGATGAGGGCCCCCAGGCGCACCAGAACCGCAATGGCCCCCAGCTTGGGCAGGGTGGCCACATAGGCGGCCGTCTCGTTGGAAGCGCCCTGATAAACGTCGGGGCACCAGAAATGGAAGGGAAAGAGGGCCAGCTTGTAGAACATGCCGCCCAGGAAGAACGAAAGACCGAGGCAGGCCAGGGGGTTGCCGCTGAAAGTCCAGTCCTTGCCGGCCAGTTCGCTGAGATAGGTGCTGTGCTGGCTGGCGATGATCCAGGAGAGGCCGTAGAGGGCCAGGGCGGTGGCCGCCGCGCCGAAGAGGATGTATTTGACGCCCGCCTCGGCCGCCGGCCTGCTCCGGGCCCTCAAAGGGATGAGTATGTAGAGGCTGTAGGAGGCCAGTTCCATGGTCAGGTAGATGGTCACCAGTTCGGCGGCCGAGGCCATCATGGTCAGGCCCCAGGCTGAGAAGGCCAGGAAGAGGAAATAGTCCAGGCGCTGGCCTTCCTCCAGGCTGCTCTGGCGGCGGGCGTTCAGAACGGCCACAAAAAAGCCGGCGGCCACCAGAAGCTTGAAGAACTGCGAGAGGGCGTCAAGTCGGTAACTGCCCCAGAACATGACTTCCCGGGCCGACATGGAGCCGAGGCTGACTAGGGCGATGAGCAGGGCGATGACCGGCAGGGCCTCCAGAACCAGCTTGCCGGCCGACGGATTCCTGGCCAGGCCGGTGACGGTGGCCGCGAAGAGGAAGAGCACCAGCAGGAAAAAGCCCAGTTCCGGCAGCAGCAGCAAGAGGTCGAAATTCAGGTTCGCGGTCATAAGGTGGGCTCCTGTAGAACTTCGCTGATGGCCAACGAGCCGTCCGGCTGTTTTGAAACCAGCAGTCGAGATTCGCCCGGACTTTCAGCGAGGCGGATATCTTTTCGCAGTTGAAAATCTTCCACCGTGGCCCTGACGGCGGGGTCGATGGTTTCCAACAGCCCGGTCGGGGCCAGGCCCAGATAGACGACGAAAACC
Source organism: Candidatus Adiutrix sp. (assembly GCA_031263565.1). Classification (GTDB taxonomy): domain Bacteria; phylum Desulfobacterota; class Desulfarculia; order Adiutricales; family Adiutricaceae; genus Adiutrix. The sequence continues at coordinate 6,068 of JAISFR010000145.1, forward strand.
GCCGGAACCAGCATATAGGCCCATTCCCGGCCATTGAGGTCGCGCCAGTATTTATTGGTGGCCGAGCTGGGCCGGCCCCAGGCCAGCTTCAAAATGACCTTCAGGGCGTAGGCCGCGGCCAGCATGGCCCCCGGGATGGTCAGAAGGCCGATCAGCGGCACGTCGACCCCGGCGAGGCGGGTGTTTTCGCCGAGGGCGGCGGCAATGACCAGGAACTCGCCCACAAAGCCGTTGGTGCCCGGAAAACCGAAGGAGGCCAGGCCGAAGAAGCCCCAGAAGAACATGAAGGCCGGCAGGTATTTGCCCAGACCCAGGTTGTTGCTGATTTCCCGGCTGTGGCTGCGTTCGTAGATGGTGCCGATGAGCATGAAGAGCCCGCCGGTGATGATGCCGTGGTTCAGCATCTGGACAATGGCCCCCTCCAGGCCGCGCACGGTGAAGAGAAAGATGCCCAGGGTGACGAAGCCCATGTGGGCCACCGAGGAATAGGCCACCAGCCTCTTGATGTCCTCCTGCCCCAGGGCGATGGCTCCGCCGTAGATGATGGCCGCCAGGGACAGCGCGATCATCAGCGGGGCGAAGTAGGCGCTGGCCGCCGGGGTGATCGGCAGTGAAAAGCGCAGAAAGCCGTAGGCGCCCATCTTCAGAAGCACGGCCGCCAGGATCACGCTGCCGGCCGAAGGGGCCTGGACGTGAGCCGCCGGGAGCCAGGTGTGGAACGGGAACATGGGCACTTTGATGGCAAAGGCCAGGCCCAGGCCCAGGAAGACCCAGAACTGGAAGGTGAAGCCAAAGTCAAGGGCCATCAGGTCGGGAATGGAGAAAGTGCCGCCCTCGATTCTCAGGGCGGCGATGGCCGCCAGGAGCACGGTGCTGCCGGCCAGGGTGTAGATGAAGAATTTCAACGAGGCGTAGCGCCGGTCGTCGCCGCCCCAGACGGCGATCATCAGGTACATGGGGATGAGCAGGGCTTCCCAGAAAACATAGAAGAGCACCAGGTCCAGGGCGCTGAAAACGCCCACGCAGGCCGTGGTCATCAAAAGGAGGCAGACGTGGAATTCCCTGATCCGCCGGCCGATGTAGGTCCAGGAGCAGAGCACGCAGACCGGGAGCGTCAGGATGGACAGCCAGATCATCATGATGCTGATGCCGTCGACGCCCAGATAGTATTGCAGCCCCCAGGCCCGCACCCAGCTCAGCCGCTCGACGAACTGAAAACCGGCGACCGGCTGGAAGTTCAGGAGCGGCCAGGCCAGCAGCACTTCCACCACCGAGGCGGCCAGGGTCGCCCGACGCACGTTTTCATCGCCCTTGACGAAGGCCAGGGCCACAGCCGCCAAAAGCGGCCAGAAAATCAGGGCGGTCAGGACCGGACAGGCGGCCAGAGTATCAGCGCTCATTCTCAATATCCTTATCCCAAATACCAGATCAAGGCCAAAATAACGACGATGAAAGTCACCATCATCGCCAGGTATTGCTGCAGGCGGCCGCTCTGGAGGACGGCCCCCAGCCGGCCGAGGCCGCGCACCCCGCAGGCGCTGTTGTCCACCACCCCGTCAATGACGCTTTTATCAAAGAAAACGGTGAAGGCCGCGAAGAGTTTGAGGCCGGCCAGGCCGAGGCTGCGGTAGACGTTGCCCCAGATACTGTCGAACCAGGCGGCCGGCCGGCAGATGAGGGCCAGAAGGCCCCGGCCGGCCAGACGGTAGAACCAGTCGAAATCGAGGTTCAGACCGGCGTGCGGCCTGATGACCCCCCGCATGAAATAGAAGGCCAGCCCGGCGAAACCCAGAAGCATCAGGGCCTGCAGAACGTTCCAGGCCGTCCAGGGCTGATAGAGGTTATGGTTGGCCTCGGTCATGGGGATCGGCAGACAGCGGTAGAGCAGGTCCGGATAGAGGCCCTGGGCCACGCAGAGCCCGGCCAGAAGGGCCATGCCCGCGTACATGTTGGCCGGGATGGGCCGCAGTTCCCGTTTCATATCCAGGGGCTTGCCGCCCCAGAAGGCGAAATAGGGCAGCTTGAGGCCGACCGAAACAAAGGTCCCCACGGCGGCCACTTCCAGGCCCAGGGCTATCCAGGTGCGATGCTCCTGGGCGGCCCCGGCGATGGTCATGGTCTTGGATATGAAGCCGTTGAAAACGGGCAGGCCGGAAATGGACAGGGCGGCCACCATGTAGAGGACCATGACCCAGGGCAGGCGCCCGGCCAGGCCGCCCAGTTCGTCAAGCCTGGCCGTGCCCGTGCTGAAGAGGACCGCGCCCACGGACATGAAGAGGAGCCCCTTATAAAGTATGTGGGCGTAGGCGTGGGCGGCCGCGCCGTTGATGGTCATGGCCGCGCCCACCCCGATGCCGGCCACCATGTAGCCCACCTGGGAGACGATGTGGTAGGCCAGGATGCGCCGGGCGTTGTTTTCCATGGAGGCGTAAAGCACGCCGTAGACGGCCATGACCGTCCCGGCCACGGCCAGCACTTCCCAGCCGTAAAAGCCGCGCATCAGGACATAGACCGCGGTTTTGGTGGTAAAGGCGCACATGAAGACCGAGCCGGTGACCGTGCCGCGCGGGTAGGCGTCCGGCAGCCAGGCGTGGAGCGGCACCACGGCCGCGTTGACGCAGAAACCCAGAAGAATCAGCCAATCGTAGGGAGCCCCGCCCCAGGGCTGGCCAAAGGGCAGGGCGGCCTCGAAGGCGAAGCTCTGGGTGGCCTTATAACGCCAGACCAGCCCGGCCAGGAGAAAAAGCCCGCCCAGCACATGGAAGAGAAAATAGCGGAAGCCGGCCAGGACCGATTCCCGGCTGCGGCCGGCCAGGACCAGAAAGGTCGAGCCGACGGCCATGATTTCCCAGAACAGAAAGAGGCTGATGAAATCACCGGCCAGAACGCAGCCCATCGCCCCGGCCACATAGAACAGGGCCGCCACCTGTTGCCAGCGGTCCTCCACGTGCAGGGCGAAGATGATGCCGGCCAGGCTCATTATGGCGAAGACCTGGATGAAAAGGCCGCTCATGGCGTCCAGGCGGCCCAGGGTCAGGGTCTGGCCCAGCCAGTGGACCGTGGCGTAAGTGCCGGGGACGTTGGCGAAGGCGGCGTAAACGGCCAGCGCCGGCGGCAGCAGCGGCAGATATCTGGCCAGGCGCCGGCCCGCGCCGGCCCGGGGCAGGCCGGGCAGGATGAGGGCCACGATGATGAAGGCCAGGGAAGGATGGAGGAACTCAGAGGTCGCCATAATAGTCCTCCGGCCGCTTGATCAGGGGCTGCACTATTTTTTTGACGAAAAAGACCATCAGCAGCCCGACCCCCAGGCCGAAGACCGGCCAGAAAGCGGGATAGGCGTCGACCACGAAATGAGGGTGATGGTTGGGCGCCAGGAGACTCAGCAGCAGCACCAGGCCCAGGAGGCCGAAGAAAAACAGGCGCCAGAAACGTCTTTCCTCCGGGCGGCGCCTCTCTTCCAGCCAGGCCCCGAAAGCCCCGGGAGACCGGGGCCCCGGCTTGACGGCCGGCCCGGAAAAGGCGCCGGCTTCAGAAATATCATGCTCGCTCATCGGCTTACCTCATGAAGGCCTGAATAAAATTCTGAAAGACCTGGGGGTAAAGACCCAGGAGCAGCGAAACAACACTGGTGAAGACCAGGGGCAGCACCATACTCCAGGGGGCTTCGCCGTATTCTTCGATATGGGCCTCGGGGTCGGGCTTGAGAAAGAAGGCCCGGTAGAAAATGGGCACGAAATAGCCGGCGTTCAGGATGGTCGAAGTCAGGAGGGCCGCCAGGAGGATGATCTGCCCGGCGCCCATGGCCCCGTTCAACAGGTACCACTTGGAGACGAAGCCGGCCACCGGGGGCAGGCCGATCATGGTCAGGGAAGCCAGAGCGAAGGCCCCGAAGGTCCAGGGCAGGCGGCGGCCCAGGCCGTTCATCTTGCTGATGGCCTTCAAATGGGTGGCCACGTAAATGGCCCCGGCCCCGAAAAAGAGGGTGATCTTGCCGAAGGCGTGGTGGCCGATGTGGAGCAGGCCGCCCTGAACGGCCTGGCTGTTGGCCGCCCCGCCCTCCAGGCTGCCGATGAGGGCCACGCCGATGACCACGTAGGACAGCTGGCTGACTGTGGAATAGGCCAGCCGGGCCTTGAGGTCGTCTTTGGTCAGGGCGATGAGCGAGGCCGCCACAATGGTGAAGGCGGCCACATAGGCGGTCGGCAGGCTCAGGCCGAAATCATGCATGGTCTGCGAGCCGAAAGCCGAGAGAATGACCCGGCTGACCGAAAAGACGCCGGCCTTGACCACCGCCACGGCGTGCAGGAGGGCCGAGACCGGGGTGGGGGCCACCATGGCCGAGGGCAGCCAGTTGTGGAAAGGCATCAGGGCGGCCTTGGCCAGGCCGGCGATGAAGAGCACGTAAGTCAGCTGGATCAGCCAGGGGTTGGCGGCGGCCGCGGCCGTGCGGTAACTGCCGTCGGCTTTGACGAAGACCCCGTGAACCATGTCGGTCAGGTTGAAATCCAGGTTGCCGACCAGAACATAGGTCAGGCCCATGGCCGGCAGCAGGAACAGTTTGGAGGTCCCCATCAGGTAGACCAGATACTTGCGGGCGCCGCTCACGGCCTCCTCGTCCTCGTGGTGGGCCACCAGGGGATAGGTGAAGACCGAGATGATTTCGTAGAAGAGATAGAGGGTGAAGACGTTGGCGCTCATGGCCACGCCCAGGGCCCCGAAAATGGCCGCGGCAAAGCAGAAATAATAGCGGGTCTGGGCGTGTTCCTTCAGGCTCCGCATGTAGCCGATGTTGTAGCTGGTGGCGAAACACCACAGAAACGGGGCGATGAGGGCGAAGATGATGCCCAGGCCGTCGAGGCAGAAGCTGACCGTGACGCCCGGCAGAATGTGGAAGAGATCCACCGGACCGACGACCCGGCCGCCTATCACCTCGGGAATGTAGCGGGCCACGCCGATGAAGGCCAGGGCCGAGGCGCCGAAGGACACCCCTTCGCGCACGTTCGGCTTTTTCCCGGTCAGAAGAATCAGAAAGGGCGCCGCCAAGGTGACGGCCAGGGGCAGGAGCAAGCCTGAATTTTCCGTGCCGGTCATGATGCCGCATCCTTAATGGTGGTCAGGGCTTCGGTGCTCACCGTGCCGAACCGGCGATGGACGACGACCATCATGGCCAGCACCAGAGTGGCTTCGGCCGCGGCCAGGCCCATGATGAAAATGGCCGTCAACTGCCCGATGGAATCCGAGGCCGGGGTCAGCTTGGCGGCGGCCACCACCGAAAGGCCGGCCCCGTTTAAGAGCAGCTCCACCGATATCAGCATGCCCACCAGGGTGCGCCGGGAGACGAGCCCCGCCAGGCCGATGGCCAGAAGCAGCAGAGCGGCCAGCATGAATAAGCTCAGAGGACTGGTCATCTTATTGCCTACCTCTATATCTCTGGTCCCAGGCCAGCAGCACGCCGCCGGCCATGGCCACTAAAAGGACGATGGAAATGAGCTCCAGGGGCGCCACATAATAACTTAGAAGGCCTTCGCCCAGTTCGGCCAGGGGCGTCTCCCCCGGCGGCCCGGGCTGGTTCAGCCGGCCGGCGTTCAGGGCGATGACCGGCCCGCAAAGGGCCGCCGCGGCCGCCGCCGAGACCAGCGCCCCGCCGGCCTGGCAGAGGCCGGGCAGGTTCATTTCCTCGCCGGAGGAAGTGTTCCTGACCAGCATGATGGCGAAAAAGATCAGGACGCTGATGGCCCCGATGTAGATCAAGAGCTGCATAAAGGCCATGAAGGGGCTGGCCATCAGCAGGTACATGCCGGCCACGCCCAGAAAGGTGACCACCAGGCCCAGCATGGCCCGCACCAGGTTGCGGGCCAGAACGGCCGCCAGGCCGCCGGCGGCGATCAGGCCCGCATAGAAGGCGAAAGCCAGATAGGCCAGGATCTCCTGGCCCGGAGCCGGCAGCATCATCCGCCCCAGTTCCTCGATGAAGGGCGGCGTCCGGGAAGCGCCGGCGCTTAAAACCGTCACCAGGCCGTTCATCTCACAGCCTCGCTTTCTCGGGGGCGGCGCCGGCCAGCCTGGCCAACAGATCGTTGACCAGGTCCTCCCGCTTTTCAGCCACCCAGTAAAGGTCGTGGGAAAAACGCAGCGCGCCGGCCGGGCAGACCTCCACGCAGGTTCCGCAGAGGCTGCACAGGGTAAAATCGTTCAGCCAGACGGCGGGGGCCTTGCCCTGGCCGCCCTTGACCACCGTCAGGCAGGAACTGGGGCAGGCGCGGACGCACATCAGGCAGGAAACGCATTTGCTCCGGCGGGGGTCTTCCTCGCTGGGCACCAGTTCCAGCGGGCCCCGGAAAGTGACCAGATCGGCGTCATCGACGGTTTTCCAGGGATAATGGGTGGTCAGTTGGGGGTAGCCGCTTTCAGGCTCTTTAAGGCCCAGCCAGACCGGGAAAGGCCCCAGGCCGAACCGGCCGGTGATGTGGAGCCCCACCAGAAGCGACCACAGGCCCCTGAGATTGTCGACGATTGCCTTGATCATGTGACCGCCTAAAACAACTTGAGGACGACGGCCGTGACCCAGAGGTTGAGGAGCCCCAGGGGCAGCAGCCATTTCCAGTTGATGTTCAGAAGCTGATCGAAGCGGACCCGGGGGAAGGTCCAGCGGACCCAGATCATGAAAGTCATGAAAAGGCCCATCTTCAGAAAAGTCCACCAGAAGCCGTTGATGAAAGGGCCGTTGGAGCCGCCGAAAAACAGCACGGCCGCCAGAAAGGAGACCAGCATCATGGAGGTGTATTCGGCCATGAAAAACAGGGCGAAACCCATGCCCGAATATTCGGTGTGATAACCGCCGGTCAGTTCCGATTCGCCTTCCGGGAGGTCGAAGGGCGCCCGGTTGGTTTCCCCGAAGCAGGTGATCACGAAAATGAAGAAGGCCAGCGGCTGCCGGAAGATGTTCCAGCGCCAGACCCAGCCGGACTGGGCCTCGGTGATGACCGTCAGATCCAGGCTGCCGCACATGAAGGCCAGGGCCAGCAGGGCCAGGATCAGGGGAATCTCGTAGGCCACCGACTGGGAGACGCAGCGGGCCGCGCCGATGAGGCTGTATTTGTTGTTGGAAGCCCAGCCGCCGGCGATGACGGCCAGGGTTTCCAGGCCGGTGAAGGCCAGGATCAGCAGGAGCCCCAGATTGACTTCCAGGCCGGTCAGCCAGGGGCCGTAGGGAATGACCAGAAAGATCAGGAACATGGGAAACATGGCCAGGACCGGGGCCGAGAGGAAGAGCAGCCGGTCGCTGGAGCCGGGCAGGACGATCTGCTTGGCCAGGAGCTTGACGGAGTCGGCCACGGTCTGGAGGAGGCCGTGAGGGCCGACCACGTAGGGACCCGGGCGGCGCTGGACGAAGCCGGCCGCCTTTCTCTCCAGCCAGACCATGACCACGCTGTTGAGCACCAGTAGAACGATGATGGCCAAAAGAGCCAGGAGCAGCTTGATGACGTTTAAAAGGCTGATATCCATTAAAAACTCCTGAAAGCGGCCCCCCCTGGCCGCCGTCCTTAACGGTCAACCTCGGGGATGACCAGATCCAGGCTGCCCAAAATGGCCAGGGCGTCGGCGAGGAGCGTGCCCCGGGCCGCTTCGGCGAAAAGGCTGAGATTGGAAAAGCCCGGAGCCCGCAGCTTCAGGCGGTAATTGGACTTCCCGCCGTCGGAGACCACGTGGATGCCGATCTTGCCCCGGCCGCCTTCCACCGCGAAATAGGCCTCCCCGGCCGGCGGCTTCCAGGAGACCTTGGGGGCCTTGGGGTGCTTGTAGGGCCCGGCCGGAATCCGGGCCAGGGCCTGCTCGACTATTTTCAGGCTTTCCTCGATTTCCCGCAGCCGGACCAGATAACGCCCCAGGCAGTCAGGGCTTTCGGCCACCGGAATTTCGAAATCAAAGCGGTCATAAAGGCCGTAAGGCTCGGCCCGCCGGACGTCGTAAGCCACTCCGGCCCCGCGCAGAACCGGGCCGGTGGCCCCGTAGCGGCGGCAGATCTCCTCGTCCAGGGGGCCGACCCCTTCCAGGCGGCGCCGGAAGATGACGTTGCCGGTGACCAGGCGGTCGTACATTTTCAGGCGTTCCCGCATATAGGGAATGAAGTCGGCCGCTTTTTGGAGGAAGCGGTCGTCAAGGTCGGCGCCCATGCCGCCGAAGCGCATGGAATTCATGGTCAGGCGGGAGCCGGTGACGATCTGGAGCAGGTCGTTGATCTTTTCCCGCTCCTCAAAGGCGTAGAGGATGGGGGTGAAGCCGCCGAGGTCCATGACGAAGGCCCCCCACCACATGACGTGGGAGGCGATGCGGTTAAGCTCGCAGCAGATGATCCGCAGGTACTCGGCCCGTTCCGGAACCTCCAGGCCGGCCAGCCTTTCCAGAGCCCCGCAGTAGGCCCAGTTCCAGGCCACGGGGTGGAGATAGTCCACCCGGCCGGTATTGGGCAGGAACTGATAGGGCGTCTTGACCTGGCCCATGAAGTCATGCATGCGGTGCAGGTAGCCCAGAACCGGCTCGGCCCGGAGCACATACTCGCCGTGCAGTTCGGCCAGGATGCGCAGCACCCCGTGGGTGGAGGGGTGCTGCGGCCCCAGGTTGAGAATCATGGAATCAGGGTCCACCCGCCCTTTTTCGAAATTGAGGCTGTAAAAATCCCCCAGCATGTCGGCCGGATTTTCACTGATGGTGCTGAAATGGAAGGGATTGACAAAGAGATTGCTCATGCCGCGCCCTCCCCTTTTTCCAGGGCCCCCAGCCGCGCCGCCCAGGCCGGGTCCAGAATTTCCCGGGCCTGGCCGAAGAGACCCAGATCGCGCATGGCGGCCAGGTCTTTTTCGGCCTTCAAAAGAGGCGGGGGATCGGGAAAGTCGTGCGGCAGAAGGAGCGGCACCGGATTGGGGTTGCCGATGAATTCCAGGCCGAAGAAATCGGCCGCCTCCCGCTCGTGCCACTCGGCCCCCTGGTAAACGCCGGCGATGCTGGTCAGGCGGCCCCGCTCGGCCAGGGCCCGGACGGCCAGCCGGCCCGGCTGGCGCGCCGCGGCGTAGTGATAGGTGACCAGAAGGCCCTCTTTGACCGGCATGGCCGACAGGTCCTCCAAAAACCAGCCGGCCTCGAACAGCCCCCGGGCCGCCTCGGAAACCATATCGGGGGCGAAGAAGGCCGAAAAGCTCAGGCCGCTTTTCCGGAAATCGTGCCGGCAGAGCAAGAGAGCGCCCATCTTCCGCCAGGTATCGAAAATTTCCTGAGCTTTCATCGGCTCTCACCCTCTTGGACGGCCGCCGGGGCCGCCCCGAAGGCCGGGTCTTCCACCGGCGCGGGCTGCGGCCAGAAACGGTGGCCGGTCAGCTTTTTCTGGATGGCGAAAATACCTTCCAAAAGCGCTTCCGGCCGGGGGGGGCAGCCCGGCACATAGACGTCCACCGGCAGAATCTGGTCGACCCCCTCCAGCACGCTGTAATTGCCCTCGAACTTGAAGGGGCCGCCGCTGATGGCGCAATTGCCCATGGCCAGGACGAACTTGGGGGCCGGCATCTGCTCATAGAGCCGCCTGACCAGGGGGGCGAACTTTTTGACCACCGTCCCGGCCACCAGCATCAGGTCGGCCTGGCGGGCCGAGGGGCGGAAGACCTCGGCCCCGAAACGGGCCAGGTCCCAGCGGGCCATGCTGGCCGACATCATCTCGATGGCGCAGCAGGCCAGGCCGAAGGTCATGGGCCAGATGCTCATGGCCCGCCCCAGGTCAAAGACGTAGTTGACCGGCCTGAGGTTCACCAGCGGCGGATGAACGGCGGCCCGGGCCGGTTCGATCAGGCCGCCGGCCTGCCTGGCGCGGGGCTCGCTCAATTTACCTGGATCCGGCGAGGCCATTGAAATACCCCCTTGGCCTGGAAATAGAGGATGGCCAGCAAAACGAAAAAGAGGAAATAGGTCAGCTCGAACAAAGGCAGCCAACCGGTGGAGTTTTTATAGAAAACCGCGATGGGGAAGAGATAGAGCACATCCACGTCAAAGGCGATGAAGATGAGGGCGTAGACATAATAGTTAAGGCCGAAATGGCCCCAGGCCCGGCTGTGGGGCGGCACCCCGCATTCGTAAGGCATCAGGAAGTCGCCGCCGGAAGCGCGCGGGGCCAGGACAAAACCCAGAACAATGGGGGCCACCGGAAAAAGCAGGCCCACCAGCAGAAATAAAATTACAGCCAGATGCAGGGTATCAAAGACCATAATTCACCACCGTGGCCGCTCCGCGCGGCCGATCCTCGCTTTGCGCGCGGTCTTCAAGAAGGCCCGGGCGACTATGAATGCCGAAATCCGATGAGTTTGTATTCTGTCAGTATATTAAAGCCGGCGGCTGATGTCAAGAATTCCGGGATTCCGGCGATCAAAAACATTTTTGGCGGCCGTTTCATCCCAGCTTCGCGGCCAGGTCCCTGATCAGGAGCGAAAAAGGATGCTCCGGCCGGCTGAGGACCAGGGGGCGCCTTTCGTCGGCCGCCCGGGCCGCCGCCAGATCCAGGGGCAGGCTGCCCAGAAGGGGGGTCCCCTGAGCCTCGGCCAGGGCCGCGGCGGCCCGGCAGTCATGGATTTCGGTTCTCCGGCCGCACTGGGGGCAGACATACCAGCTCTGGTTGTCCACCAGCCCGAAGGCCGGGCGATTCATGAGCTTCAGGAAATTGAAGGCCTTGGCCACATCGCCGATGGCCAGGCGGCTGCCGGAAGTGACCATCAGCGGCCGCAGGTCGGGGATCAGCTGCAGCGCGGTCAGGGGCTCGTCGCCGGTGCCCGGGGGCGAGTCGATGAACAGGTAATCCAGCGGCCCCCAGAGCACTTCGGAGAAAAACTGCCGGATGGCCCTTATCTTCCTGGGCCCCCGCCAGATGACGGCCTCGTCCCGGCTTTTCAGAAGCCCCTGGATGCTGACCGCTTTCAGGCGCTCCGTGACCTGAACCGGAATGAGCTTGTCGTCATCACCAGTGGTCAGCGGCTGATCGATCCCCAGGGCCAGGGCCACGCTGGGGCCGTGCAGATCGATGTCCAGAAGCCCCACCCGGGCGCCGGACCCGGCCAGGGCGGCGGCCAGGTTGACGGCCAGGGTGCTTTTGCCGACCCCGCCCTTGCCGCTCATGACCAGATACTTGCGGTCAATGGCGGCCAGGCTGTCGAGCAGTTCCTTCCGCCGCCGGGCCCTGTCCAAATCGCCCAAGCTGAGCCTCGCCATGGGCCGCCCCCTCCCCCGAATTAAAATCCAAATTTATGCTATAATCCGGCCTCATCGGCAGGTTAAAATCAACCGGCGGATATCCGCCGCCGGCTTCACCCAAATGAAAGGCGCGAAAAATGACGACCATAATCCTGGCTTTACTGGCGGCCTCAGTCTGGTATGTCCCGGGCCGGCTCAAAAAATTGCTGGGTCTGCGGACGATCTGGCCCTGGCGGATCGTCGCCCTGCTTCCGGCGGCCGCCTTTCCCGCTGTCCTGAGGACCGGGGCCTACATCTCCCCAAACCCGGTCTTGGCCTGGCTTTATAATCTTTCCGGCCTTTTCTTCATCTTCTGGGCCTGTTTTTTTCTCTATCTCCTGGCGGCCCACCTGTTGACGCCCCTGCTGAAAAACGTGCCGGGGCGGAAGATCGCGGCGACCGGCCTGATTTTGTCTCTCGCCTATGTCGGTTACGGTTTCTTTCAGGCGCAGTCATTTACGGTCACCAGCCATGAAATTCAGGTCCGGGGGCTGGCGCGGCCGGTCAAGATCGCCCACCTGCCCGACCTTCATCTCGGAGCCCAGAGAAGCGAGAAATATCTGAACAAAGTGATTGAAACCGTCAACCAGTATCAGCCGGACCTGGTCTTCTTCAACGGCGATCTGGTCGACAGCGATATCGCCCTGCGCCCCGAATTGTTTGCCCTGTTCCGCCGCCTGGGCGGCCAGGCCTATTTCACCACCGGCAATCACGAGTATTACATCAACACCGCCCGGGCCCTCGAACTGGTCGCCGGAGCCGGCCTGCGCATATTGCGCAACGAGATGGTCGAAGTTCACGGCCTTCAGTTGATCGGGCTGGAATATATGAGGGCCGACCGGTCGACTTACGACGCCCATATGGTCAACGACTTGACCATTGAAGAGGAATTGCCCAGAATAAGGCGCGACCCCGGCCGGCCCTCGATTCTGCTTCACCACAGCCCGGTGGGACTGCGGTACGTCGCCGCCGGCGGCCTGAATTTGATGCTGGCCGGCCATACCCATGGCGGGCAACTGTTTCCGGGCACCCTGCTGGCCAGGATGAGATACCCTCTGACCCAGGGCCGGCATGAAATTGACGGCACCGTATTTCTGGTTTCGCAGGGCGCGGGCACTTTCGGCCCCTGGATGCGGGTCGGCACCTCAAATGAAATTCAGTTTATCCGGCTGACCCCGCCAAATTCCTGACAAGGATATCGCCTTTTGAACGGCTACCCCCGGCAGCCGGTGGCGGCCAGGCGCTCGGCGTGGCTCATCTTGGCCAGTTCTTCGACTTTCTCCAGGTCGAGCCGCAGGGCCGCGGCCAGGCGACGGCCATAGTCGGGATCGGCCAGGAAGCAGTGGGCGCAGTGGCGCAGCTTGACGTTCAGGCTCACCGGCTCGATGTTGCGGGCCGTGTTTTCGATCAACAGGGCCTTCTTGTCCCCGGCCATCAGGCGATACAGGTCGCCGGGCGCCCGGAAACAGTCGTCGCTCTGATCGTCTTTGGGCTCGTAGGAGTCCATGGCCCCGCCAAGCTCCAGGGGCGGTTCCTTGGCCCCGGGCTGTTCGGCCCACTCGCCGTAGCTGTTGGGCTGGTAGTGGGTGGCGGCCCCGTAGTTGCCGTCCACCCGCATCTGGCCGTCGCGGTGATAGGAGTGCACCGGGCAGCGGGGGGCGTTGACCGGGATGGACATGTGGTTGACCCCCAGGCGATGGCGCTGGGCGTCGCCATAGGCAAAAAGCCGGCCCTGCAGGAGCTTGTCCGGAGAGAGGCCCACGCCGGGCACGATGTTGGCCGGGTTGAAGGCGGCCTGTTCCACGTCGGCGAAATAATTTTCCGGATTTTTATTCAATTCCAGCACCCCCACGGGAATGAGGGGGAAATCCCCGTGCCGCCAGATCTTGCTGATGTCGAAAGGATTTTCGTGGTGATTTCTGGCCTGCTCTTCGGTCATGACCTGGATGTAAAAATCCCACCTGGGGAAATCGCCGCGCTCGATGGCTTCAAAGAGATCCTTCTGGTGGCTTTCCCGGTCGCCGCCCACCAGTTCGGCCGCTTCGGCGTCGCTGAGGTTTTCGATGCCCTGGCGGGTCTTCAGGTGAAACTTGACCCAGACCCGCTGCTGGTCCTTATTGATCAGGCTGAAGGTGTGACTGCCGAAACCGTGCATATGCCGGTAGGATTTGGGAAGGCCCCGGTCGCTCATGACGACGGTCACCTGATGGAGAGCTTCCGGCAGCAGGGACCAGAAATCCCAGTTGTTCTGGGCCGAGCGCAGGTTGGTTTTGGGGTCGCGCTTGACGGCGTGGTTGAGGTCGGGAAAGCGCAGGGGGTCGCGCAGGAAGAAGACCGGGGTGTTGTTCCCCACCAGGTCCCAGTTGCCTTCCTCGGTGTAGAATTTTATGGCGAAGCCCCGGATGTCCCGTTCGGCGTCGGCCGCGCCGCGCTCGCCGGCCACGGTGGAAAAACGGACGAACAGGTCGGTCTTCTTGCCGACTTCGGAAAAGATCCCGGCCTTGGAATAGCGGGTGATGTCGTGGGTGACCGTAAAGGAGCCGAAAGCGCCGGAGCCCTTGGCGTGCATGCGGCGCTCGGGGATGACCTCCCGGTCGAAGTGGGCCATCTTCTCGAGGAACCAGATGTTTTGGAGGGTCATGGGCCCCCGCGGCCCGGCGGTGACGGAGTTGGTGTTGTCGGCCACGGGCGCGCCGGCGGCGGTGGTCAGTTTCTTGTCCAGCATGAGTTCACCTCTCTCAAAGTATCAAGGTCGGCCATTCCGGTTATTTTTTCCGCCATTCTAGCATTTGCGCCGCAAATATGAAAGATGTATAATTGACCGCGGCTTCCGGAGCGAGGTCCGGAAATTATGTCAAAGGCGCTGGTGAATGAAATGCGACCCAAGCTGGAAAACGGCCGGCCGGCCCGGCCTGAAGAACTGAAAGGCTACCGCACGGTGGCCGACCTGTCCCCGGAACTGTGGCTGGACGCGGCCGCCCGCCCCGCGGCCCAGGCGGCCGCCGGCAGCGGGGCCGTCCGGCGGCCGGACGGCAAGTTCGTGCTGTCCTATATGGGCGGCGACTATCTGCTGGACCTGGCCGGCCGGAGCCTCGGCGGGCCTCCCGGGCATCTGCCGGCCGACTTCCAGAAGGCTCTGGTGCTGTTGAGCTATCTGACCCACGCCCAGGATCTGGGCCTCGCCGGCCGGATGGTCGCCGGCCGGGAACTGAACGGCGGGGACATGTTCTTCACCGGCCCCCACACCCTGCGGACCGCCCCGGTCATCCAAAAATTCGGGCGCGACCCGGAAGCTTTTCTAAGAAAGGCCGCCGGCCTCGGCCTGGCCCGGGAAGAGCAGGGGGCCGGCTACGCCTGCCGGGGCCTGGTGCTGCCCCACATCGCCGTGGGCTGCGTCCTGCACCCGGCCGACGAGGAATTTGACGCCGCTCTGACCTATACTTTTGACGCTTACGCCCATTACCATCTGCCCCTGGACGGCCTCTGGGCCATGATCAATGTTCTGGCCGAAGAGCTGGCCGCTTAAAGTCCTCTTCCCGATCCAAGGTTGACGAATTATGCCGGTTGAAATCCGGGGCCGGCCGCCCTTTTTTCGCCTGGGTCCCGGGACTTCGTCCCTGGACGCGGCCTGGGAACTCATCGACCGGGGGCGCCTCCCGGTCTGGGGCTCTTTGCTGATGGCCAGCCAGTCGGCCGGCCGGGGCCGCCTGGGCCGGGCCTGGCAGTCGCCGGCCGGGCATGTCTACGGCGCCCTGCGCCTGCCGACGGCCCCGCCTTTCAACGGCCCGGGGGCTTCGCCGGCCCTGGCTTACCTGTTGGCCGAGGCCCTGGCCGATTTCGGCTGGAACCTGGCCGTCAAATGGCCCAACGACCTGATCTTTGAGGGCCGCAAGGTCGGCGGCCTGCTCCTGGAAGCCCGCCGGGAGGCCCTGGTGGCCGGCCTGGGCCTCAACCTCCTGGCCCCGCCGGCCGGCGACTGGCAACTGGCCCGCGACCCAGGGGCGCCCCCGCCGGGGGCCCTGCCCTTCCCGGGCGAGCCGGAGGCCCTGTGGCGGCCTCTGGTCAAAAGCGTGCTTCTGGGGTATAATAAAAAATTTGCGGCCTCCGGACTGGAGGCCCTGATTCCGCTAATTGAAACCCGGCTCTGCTGGCGGGGCCGGCAGGTCCGGGTGGAGCGGCCGGCGGCCGAGCCCCCGGCCCCGGAAAACGGCCTGGCCGGCCGCCTGGCCGGCCTGGGGCCGGAAGGGCAACTGATCCTGGAGGCCCGGGAAGGCCGTTACCAGCTCTGGTCGGGAACCTTGAGCCTGCTCTGAATTTTCTGAGGACCATAAATAATGAGAACCTTTGATGACGTCCTGAAGCTGCTGAAAAAGCAGCCTCTTCTGGTGGCCAACCGGGGCATCAGCGCCCGGCGCATCTGCCGCTCCTTCAAGGAACGCTTTGACGCCATCGCCATCATGACCGCCACCGATATCGACAAGACCGCCCCGGCAGCCGCCGCGGCCCAGGAACTGCTGCTTCTGGGCGAAGACCCCCGGGCCTATCTAGACCTGGAACTGGTGGTCTCCCTGGCCAGGCGCCGGGGCGTTCTGGGCCTCCACCCCGGCTGGGGCTTCGCCTCGGAGGACGAAAACTTTCCCCGGCTCTGCCAGGAAGCCGGCCTCGTCTTCATCGGCTCCACCGCCGAATCCATGAAGCTCCTGGGCAACAAGGTCGAACTGCGCAAGCTGGCCCAGAGCCTGGATATTCCGGTGGTGCCCGGTTCCGGCGGGGCCGTGGACCTGCCCGCCGCCCGCCAGGCGGCCCTGGAAATCGGCTGGCCCGTCATGCTCAAGGCCGAAGGCGGGGGCGGGGGCCGGGGCATCATCGAGGTCCACCGCGAAGAGGCCCTGGAAGACGCCTTCCTCAAAGCCTCGACCATGGCCCAGGCCTCCTTCGGCAACCCCCGGGTCTATGTGGAAAAATTTTTGCCGGAAGTGCGGCACATCGAGATCCAGGTCATCGCCGACCAGTACGGCAACATCTTCTGCTTTGACGAGCGCGACTGCAGCATCCAGCGCAACAACCAGAAGCTGGCCGAAATCACCCCTTCGCCCTGGCCGGCCTTCACTTCCGAACTGCGTCAGGTGCTCAAGGGCTACGCCCGCCGCCTGGTGGCCAAGGTCGGCTATTACTCTCTCTGCACGGTGGAATTTCTGGTCACCCCGGATCTTCAGCCCTATCTGATCGAGGTCAACACCCGCCTCCAGGTGGAGCACGGCATCACCGAGGCCCGCTACGGCCTGGACCTGGTGGAGGAGCAGATCGCCATCGCCTTCGGGGCCCCCCTGCGCTTCACCGAGCTGGAGACCCGGCCGACCCAGGTGGCCATGCAGTTGCGGATCAATATGGAAGATCCCCGGCGCGACTTCGCCCCCAACGCCGGCCTCATCACCCGCTACGTCTCCACCGGCGGCCCCGGGGTGCGGCTGGATTCCAATCTGACCGCGGGCTACGACTTCCCGTCCAACTATGATTCGGCCGGGGCCCTCTTGATCAGCTACGGCCGGGACTGGCCCAAGACGCTGGGCATCATGGAAAGGGCCCTGGGCGAATACATTGTCGGCGGCCTGAAAACCACCATCCCCTTTTACCGGGCGCTTTTGAAAACCATTGAATTTCAGAGGGGCGAATTCAGCACCCGCTTCATCTTCCGGCGCCCGGAGCTTATGGAATACAGCGACGTGGCCTCGGAGGCCGTGCGCCTGGCCAGGCTGGCCGCTGAAATTTCGGCCCGGGGCTACAATCCCTTCGTGCAGCTGGGCCAGTACCGGAGCCTCGACACGCCCCGGATGCCCCGTTTCGAGCCGGTGCTGCCCAAGATCCCCACCGAAAACCTGACCCGGCCCTCGCCCTACCCGCGCGGCGACCGCCGGGCCCTGCTGGACCACGTCCGGGATTCCAAAGAAGTCCACTTCTGCGACACCACCTGCCGCGACATGACCCAGTCCAACAGTTCCAACCGTTTCCGCCTGGCCGAGGACCGCCTGATCGGGCCCTACCTGGACAACTGCGACTTCTTTTCCCTGGAAAGCGGCGGGGGGGCCCACTTCCACGTGGCCATGCTGGCCAACATGACCTACCCTTTCGCCGAGGCGGCCAGGTGGAACGAGTTCGCCCCCAAGACCATGAAGCAGATCTTGATCCGCTCGACCAACGTCCTGGGCTACAAGCCCCAGCCGGCCGGCCTGATGGAGATGACCGGGGAACTGATCTGCCGCCACTTCCACGTGGTGCGCTGCTTCGACTTCCTCAACCACGCCGAAAACATGATGCCCCTGGCCAGGGTGGTCATGGCCCGCCGGCAGGTCCTTTTCGAGCCGGCCCTGTCCCTGAGCCGGGGGCCGGGCTTTACGGTGGAGCACTATGTGGAGGCGGCCGAGGCCGTCTTGAAGATGACGGCCAGGGCCTCGGGCCTCAGAATTTCGGCCGTCCCCCGGGCCATAGCCCTGGGGCTCAAGGACATGGCCGGGGTCTGCCCGCCGCGTTTCATTTCCGCCCTGGTCCGGGCCCTCAAAAAACGCTGGCCGGAACTGGTGCTGCACTACCACCGCCACTGCACCGACGGGCTCTTCGTGCCCAGCGTGGGCGCGGCCGCCCTGGCCGGGGCCGAGATCGTCGACGCCGGCCTGGGGGCCTCGGTGCGCAGTTACGGCCAGGGCGACGTGCTGGCCACCGCCGCCTACATTGAAGAGGAGCTGGGCCGGCCGGTCCGGCTGGACCGGGACCGGGTGCGCCAGGCCAATTTCGTCTTAAAGCAGATCATGCCCTATTACGACCGCTATGTTTCGCCCTATTTCCAGGGCCTCGACCACGACGTGGTCCGCCACGGCCTGCCGGGCGGGGCCACCTCCTCCTCCCAGGAAGGGGCTATGAAGCAGGGTTACATCAAGCTTCTGCCCTACCTGCTCCGCTTCCTGGCCGGGGCCCGGAAGATCGTCCGCTACCACGACGTCACCCCGGGTTCCCAGATCACCTGGAACACGGCCTTCCTGGGGGTCAGCGCGGCCTACAACCGGGGCGGCCTGGAAGAGGTCCGCCGCCTGCTGGAGGTTCTGGAAAGCGTGGCCGAGACCCCGGAAGAGGCCCTGACCGAGGATCTGAAGACCGAACGCCTGATCATCTACCGCGACTGCAACGACGCTTTCCGCGATCTGCTTCTGGGCCGCTTCGGCCGCCTGCCCCTGGGCTTTCCCCCGGATTGGGTCTACCGGAGCGCCTTTGGCGAAGCCGGCTGGGAAAAGGCCCTGGCCGGGCGCACCGAGGATTCGCCCCTGGGGCATCTGCCGGAACCGGACCTTACGGCCGAAACCGCGGCCTTGCGGTCGGCCATCGGCCGCCCGCCCACCGGGGACGAACTGGTCATGTTCCTCAACCAGCCGGCCGACGCCCTGAAGACCATCAACTTCCGGCAGTCCTACGGCAACCCCAACAACCTG
The DNA here is from genome assembly GCA_031263565.1 of Candidatus Adiutrix sp. GTDB lineage: Bacteria > Desulfobacterota > Desulfarculia > Adiutricales > Adiutricaceae > Adiutrix. The sequence goes on from JAISFR010000145.1 coordinate 24,811, forward strand.
CCGCTGGACGTCTGGTTCGAGGGCCTGGCCGCGGGCGAACAGATGAATTTCACCGACACCAGCGGCAAGCCCCACCAGATGCTGCTGCGCGACATCCAGCCGGCCGACGAGCACGGGATCTCCGTGCTCCGCTATGTCCTGGATTCGGAAATCATGCGCAGCGAAGTCCAGGTCAGGCCGCCCGGCGGCCCGGCGGCCGGGAGCGGCCCGCCCATGGCCCAGAGCGGCAACCCCTTCCATGTGGCCGCGCCCGGGAACGGCGACCTGTGGGTCATGTACGTGGGGCCGGGCGATGTGGTCTCGGCCGGCCAGGAGCTTTTCAACATCGCCATCATGAAGCAGGAAAAGGCGGTCTGTTCGCCCGTCGACGCCCTGGTCAAAAAAGTCTTCAAACGGGCCGACTTCAAAAAGACCAAGCAGATGACGCCGGTGCGGGCCGGGGAGCTGATCGTCGAACTGGCCCCCCTGCCCCACTATTGCCGCAACTGCCGCCGGCCCCTGCCCATCGCCGACCCGGCTTACTGCCCCTATTGCGGGGCCGAGGCTTAGGCGGGCGACTTGACAGCCTGGCCGGGCGGGGTTATTTTAAGGGCATCACGATCACAGATTTGGATGCCAGCATGACCCTGCCCCTGTCGCCACGCGCCAAAACCATCCTGGAACTGGTGGTGCGCGACTACATCCAGACCGCCGAACCGGTGGGTTCGGGAGCCCTGGTCAAGCGCCACCGCCTGAACCTCTCTTCAGCCACGGTGCGCAAGGTCATGTCCGAACTGGAGGAAAAAGGCCTCCTGGCCCAGCCGCACACCTCCGCCGGCCGCACCCCCACCGAGGAAGGCCTGAAGACCTATGTGGGCGAAATCCTGGCCGTGGGGCGGCTTTCCGACGAAATGCGGGCCCTGATCGACCGGCAGTTGAGGGGCGCCCAGCCCCGGGCCGAGGCCGTGCTCTCGCTCTGTTCCAAGGTTTTATCCAACATCACCCGCCACATGGGCGTGGTGGCCGCCCCGGCCCTGGAGCGCCTGCCGCTGAAGCAGCTTTATTTCGTCTGCCTAGGCCAGAAAGAGACCCTGGCCGTCATGGTCGGCGAAAACGGCCTGTTGCGCAACAAGGTGCTGACCACCGAAACGGACCACAGCCAGGACGAGCTGAACCAGGTCAACAGTTTCCTGGCCGAAATCGGCCCGGGCCTGACCCTCGGCGAAATTCGCGCCAAAATAGTCCGGGGCCTGGGCGAGGCCAAAAAGGCCTTCGACGTCCTCTATCTCCGGGCCCTGGAACTGGCCCGGGCCTCGGCCGAGGCCGAAGATGAGGACTCTTCCCCGGACCGCGTCATCTATCTCGAAGGCCGGGGCAATCTCCTGAAAAACCCGGAATTCGCCGAAATCGAGGCCCTGCAGGCCCTTTTCACCGCCTTTGAGGACAAACGGCGGATCCTGGACCTCTTAAACAAGGTGGCCGACTCCGGCCAGGTGCGCGTGGTGCTCGGTTCGGAAGCCGCCGCCGCGGCCCTCTCCGGCCTGGCCCTGGTGGCCTCCCCCTACACCCGGGGCGACCGCCGGGTGGGCGCCCTGGGCGTCATCGGCCCCCAAAGGCTCAACTATTCCGAAATAGTCCCGGTGGTGGATTATACCGCCCGGGCTCTCAGCGGGCTGTTGGCGGCCGAATAAGGGCCTGTTTCCGCCCTGTTTCCCGGCCCGGCGTTTTGGGACGCCGGTTTTTTTATGGTCGGCGGCGATTTTGGCCCCCAAGACCTTGAAAACTGTTTTCCCAGGTCTTATGTTTGAGACATCAGGCGCTTAAACCGCCTTAAAATACGGAGCCGCCATGACCGACGAACTGTTGCCCGCCGAAGAAGAATTGGAGCCGGAAAGCGCGGAGGAGTCTCCCGCGGAAAAGAACTGGCCCGAAGAAGCCCGGAAATTCCAGGATCTTTACCTAAGGTGCGCGGCTGAAACGGAAAATATGCGCCGCCGTCTCCAGAAGGAGCGGGACGAGCAGGCCCGTTACGCTTCGGAACGGGTGCTCAAGGATTTCTTGCCCGTTCTGGACAATCTCTACCTGGCCCTCGGCTACGCCCGGGACGACGGCTCGGCCGAAGTGCAAAGCCTGGCCGAAGGCCTCCGCCTGACCCTGAAGGGCTTTCAGGACGTTTTGCAGGACAACGGGGTCAGGCCCGTGCCCGCCGAGCGCGGCCAGGCCTTCGACCCCAATCTGCACGAAGCCCTGGGGCAGGCCCCGGCCGGCGACATCCCCCCCGGCGCCATCAGCCAACTGGTGCAGAGAGGCTATACCCTTTACGACCGCCTGATCCGCCCGGCCAAGGTCCTGGTGGCCGTGGCCCCGGACTGAGCGGCGGACCGTCCCCGCCTTGATTTTTAACCGCCGGCCTTTTACCGGCCGGAGGATCAAATATTTAATTCCGTTCTTGGAGGAACTTACATGTCAAAAATCATCGGAATCGACCTGGGGACCACCAACTCCTGCGTCGCCATTATGGAAGGCGGCGATCCCAAGGTTATCAACAACACCGAAGGCAACCGCACCACGCCCTCGATCGTGGCCTTCACCGAAGGCGGCGAGCGGCTGGTGGGCCAGGTGGCCAAGCGCCAGGCGGTGACCAACCCCGAGGCCACCATCTTCGCGGTCAAGCGCCTGGTCGGCCGCAAGTTCGATTCGGCCGAAGTCCAGAAGGACAAAGGCATCGTGCCTTACAGGATCGTCAAGGCCGACAACGGCGACGCGGCCGTGGAAGCCCGGGGCAAGACCTACAGCCCGGCCGAGATTTCAGCCATGGTGCTGACCAAGATGCGGGAGACCGCCGAAAGCTATCTGGGCGAAACGGTCACCGACGCGGTCATCACCGTCCCGGCCTATTTCAACGACAGCCAGCGCCAGGCCACCAAAGACGCCGGCCGCATCGCCGGCCTCAACGTTCTGCGCATCATCAACGAACCCACGGCCGCGGCCCTGGCTTACGGCCTGGACAAAAAAGTCGATCAGAAGATCGCCGTCTTCGACCTCGGCGGCGGCACCTTCGATATTTCCATTCTGGAAATCGGCGACGGGGTCTTTGAAGTCAAGAGCACCAACGGCGACACCTTCCTGGGCGGCGAAGACTTCGACCTGCGGGTCATCGACTGGCTGGCCGACGAATTCAGGAAGGAGTCCGGCCTCGACCTGCGGGGCGACAAAATGGCCCTGCAGCGCCTGAAGGAAGCCGCCGAGCGGGCCAAGATGGAACTTTCCACAGCCATGGAAACCGACATCAACCTGCCCTTCATCACCGCCGACGCCTCCGGGCCCAAGCACCTGAACATCAAGCTGACCCGATCCAAGCTGGAAGCCCTGGTCGACGACCTGGTGGAACGCGTGGTCGGCCCCTGCCAGACCGCCCTGAAAGACGCCGGCCTTGCGGCCAGGGACATCAACGAGGTCATCCTGGTCGGCGGCATGACCCGGATGCCCAAGGTCCAGGAAAAGGTCAAACAGATTTTCAGCCAGGAACCCCACAAGGGCGTCAACCCCGACGAGGTGGTGGCCGTGGGCGCGGCCATTCAGGGCGGCGTGCTGAAAGGCGACGTGAAGGACGTTCTGCTGCTGGACGTCACCCCCCTGTCGCTGGGCATTGAAACCCTGGGCGGGGTCTTCACCAAGCTGATCGAGAAGAACACCACCATCCCCACCCGCCGCAGCCAGATTTTCTCCACGGCCGCGGACAACCAGCCGGCGGTCTCCATCCACGTCCTGCAGGGCGAAAGGGAAATGGTGGCCGGCAACAAGACCCTGGGCCGCTTCGAACTGGTCGGCCTGCCCCCGGCCCCGCGCGGCATGCCGCAGATCGAGGTGACCTTCGACATCGACGCCAACGGCATCGTCCACGTCTCGGCCAAGGACCTGGGCACCGGCAAGGAACAGTCCATCCAGATCACCGCTTCCAGCGGCCTGTCGGAACAGGAGATCCAGCAGCTCATCAAGGATGCCGAGCTCCACGCCACCGAAGACAAGGCCCGCAAGGAACTGGTGGAGACCAGGAACCATGCCGACCAGTTGATCTACTCCACCGAGAAGAGCCTGGGCGACCTGGGCGACAAGGTGGACCCGGGCCTCCGCTCCGAGGTCGAAAGCGCGGCGGCCGACCTCAAGGGCGTGCTGGAGAACGGCGACAAGGCGGTCATTGAAACCAAGATGAAGACCCTGACCAACCTGAGCCACAAGCTGGCCGAGCAGATGTACGCCCGGGCCGGCAACGGCCAGGGCGGGCCGGAAGGCGGCCCGGGCCCCGAGCAGGCCCCGCCGCAGGACGACAACGTGGTGGACGCCGACTTTGAAGAGGTCAAGGACAACAAATAGCGGAAAACCAGGGTGAAAACGCCGGGAGGCGGCCTCCGTCTGGAAGCCGCCTCCCGGCGTTTGAGGGTCAGGCCGGGCTTATTTGTCGGCTATGGCCTGCAAAGCGGTGATCGCCACGGTATTGACGATGTCGGCCACCAGGGTGCCCCGGGAAAGGTCGTTGACCGGGGCGTTCAGGCCCTGGATGACCGGCCCGATGGCCACGGCCTTGGCCGTGCGCTGCACAGCCTTGTAGCCGATGTTGCCCGCGCCCAGATCGGGGAAGATCATGACCGTGGCCTGGCCGGCCACCGGCGAGCCCGGCATTTTAGAGGCCCCGGTCTTGGGGTCCACGGCCGCGTCGAACTGCAGGGGGCCGTCGATCGGCAGGCCGGGGAAGAGTTTTTCAGCCGACTCCCGGGCGATTTTGGTGGCTTCGACCACCAGGTCCACATCCGGGCCGGTGCCGGACTCGCCGGTGGAATAGCTCAGCATGGCCACCTTGGGGTCGACCCCGAAGGCCCTGGCCGTCTGGGCCGAGATGATGGCGATCTCGGCCAGCTGCTGGGGGGTGGGGTTGGGGTTGATGGCGCAGTCGCCGAAAACCCAGACCCGGTCGGCCAGGCACATCAGGAAAACCGAGCTGGCGATCGAGCAGCCGGGCTTGGTTTTGATGATGGAGAGGGCCGGGCGAATGGTGGCCGCGGTGGTGCCGTCCGCCCCGGAGACCATGCCGTCGGCCTTTTTCAGCTTGATCATCATGGTGCCGAAGAAGTTGCGGTCCTTCATCTGGGCGGCGGCCTGCTCTTCGGTGACCCCCTTGGCCTTGCGCAGCTCAAAGAAGGCCTGGCTCAGTTCCGGCAGCAGCTCGCTGCTCTGGGGATCGATGAGCTGGGCCTTGGCCAGAAGCGAAGACAGGCCCAGATCCCTGGCCCGCTTCCGGATGGCGTCGGGCTCGCCCAGAATGGTGAGGGCCGCGAAATCTTTTTCCAGGATGTCGTCGGCGGCCCGGAGGATGCGCTCGTCATTGCCTTCGGGCAGAACGATATGCTGGCGGTCGACCCGGGCCTTTTCAATCAGGTCGAATTCAAAGCGCTTGGGGGTCATGGCTTTGGGCTGGAACTGGCCGAGGCCGCCGCAGGCCTTTTCCAGCTGGGCGGCCAGGTCGGCCGGGGCCGGGATGGTCCAGACCTGAACGCCGGCCAGGGGGGCCGGCTCCCGGCCGGGCTCCGCCTGGACCGGATTCTTGCTCAGGATGGCCAGGGCCAGGACTTCGGCGAAGCGGTTTTTATAGGCCTGAACGGCCAGGGCCGAAGTCTCCAGGCTGGCGCCGCAGCCGCAGTCCTCGGCCAGAAGGAGGACCGGGCTCCCGAGATTGGCGGCGATGGCGGCGTCCAGATTGGCCAGGGCCCCGCCCGTGGGCACCAGGTCCAGGCCTTCGATTATCAGGCTGTCGAAGCCGCCGGCCAGGGCCTTATATTTCTGGAAGACCGTGTCCAGAATGACCCCTTCCCGGCCCTGGGCCAGGAGGGTGAAGACTTCCGGCCTGGTCAGCCCGTAATAGGCGGCCAGCTCGCCCGGGAGGCCGGCCCCGCTGACGGTGGCCTGCAGGGCGGGGTCCTCCCGGCTGAGGGCCACGGGCTTGAAAATGGCGGCCCGGCCGCTGTTCTTCCTGGCGGCCAGGCTCAAAACGGCCGCGGCCGCCGCAGGCTTGCCGGCAAGCTGGCCGATGGCCGAGATGTAGAAAGATTTTGCCATTGCTGTTCTCCTCTGTTAATGATAATCGCTCATCTGGTCCTATTGGGGGGAGGCCGCGTCCGCCGCGGCCTGGAAAGGGCTTCGGCGGGCCGGGCAGCCCGGGTTGGGGCAGAGCTGGCAGGAATGGAATTTAACGCCGCTTTCGAAATAGACCCCCGAGACGCACTTGCCGGGGGCCATTAAAAAGCTGGGCAAAAGGCGCACGCCTATCTTTTCCGGCAGATCGCCCATCAATTGGAATAAAGGCCCCTGCTGGGACAGGGGCCAATGCCTGGGCAACGAGCCGGGTTTCATGGCCGAAACCTGGCGGAGGCCGTATTGCGCCATAATATAGGCCTCCAGCCGGTCGACCGCCCGCCGCACAAAATAGTTGGAAAGCTGGTCGGCCAGGTACTGCTCCAGGCCGCCCAAAGCGCCGACCCAGGCGGCCAGGTCGACCCCGGCGTTGGCCACGTAGACGAAGGCCTTGTCCAGCCCGGCCAGTTTCTCGGCCAACAGTTCGCTTTCGAAGCCGACCTCGTCCAGCCTCACCTGCCCCGGCCGGCCCGTCGCGGGCCTGACCACCTTCAGCGCGGCCCGGGGCCGGGCCAGCCGGCTGGTTTTTTCAAAAACGGCCCGCAACTCGGGTTCGGCCCTCGAGCCGGGCCTGACCCTCAGCTTGTCCCTCATTTCCTCATAGTCAAGCTCGATCTGGAAATCGCTCAATATCACCGAGTGCGTCATGGGGAACCTCGTCCAGGGACCCGCCCGGGAGCCGGGCCGGAGGAAGCCGGCTTGGGCCGGTGGCCGGGGCCGGTAATAAAATTTTCCGCGTTTCCCTGATGATACTACGCGCCCGGCATCTTCACAAGCAAAAATGTGCCCTGAATTATAACTGGAAACATGGAATATTTTATGATATCCTGACGGTATTCTGGCCGTGGACATTTTGTCGGAGGCTCTCAGCGTCACCGCGTACTGAATCTGGATAACAACATGTCATCGTTGAAGGCCCTCGCCATTATAAAAAAAAGACAGCCTGGCTGTAATTTGGCTCGTATATTGCTCTCTCTCTCTCTCTCTCTCTCTCTCTCTCTCTTAACTTTACTTGCAATAACCCCGGGAGCGCTCGTCGGCCGAGGAGTCTCTTACGGTTGTTTTATCCGGGCCCGCACTTCAGGGCGCCACCCTCCGCCATAATATTTGGCAACTCGTGACAAGCCCTGGCCGCCGGGTTCCGCCCGGATCATGGAGAACCGCCATATGCCTCAAACTCGTTTATTGCTGGTGTCGCTGGCTTCGATTTTTTGCCTGGCCGCCGGGCCGGCTTCGGCCCAGACGCTTCTGCCCACCCCGGTGACCAGTGACACGGAATATACCGACACCCAAGAGGTGAATGCCGTCAATTCCGTCATCACCATCGACCACGGGGCCAGCCTGACCATCGGGGCCGGGGCCGGCTACGGCCTTCAGGTCACCGCGCCCTCCTCCGACGGTTCCACCCCGAACCTGGAATTCGCCACCAGTACCACCGGCCACCTGGTGGTCACCGGCCGTAGCGATTCCGGGGTCTACAGTTCTTTCACCGGCGCGGGCGAACATTCCATTCTCGACTTCAGCGCCCTGACTTCGGTCACCTTCCGCGGCAACTCGGCCGACGACGGCGGGGCGATTTATTCCCTTGGCAACAGCGGCGATTCCACGGTGAGCCTGGGCGATTACGCCGCCTTCAGCGGCAACTCGGCCGACTGGTCCGGCGGGGCGATTTATTCCGGCAGCCGTAACGGCGCCTCCAGCGTGACCGTCAAAGGCGGCAGCCTGTTTCAGGACAACCTGGCCGGCCAGTCCGGCGGGGCGATTTTTATCTATGGCGGTTCGTCCAGCACCCTGGCCCTGGACACGGCCCTGACCGGCGGCGGCTACGGCGACATCGTCTTCAGCGGCAATAAGCATCAAACGACTGCCACGGCCGAGGCCAATTCCATCTATCTGGACAGCGGCACGGACATCACCGTTCAGGGCGACGGCCACGTCTATTTCAACGACCCGCTGGCGGCCAACGCTTCCGCCAGCCGGGCCGGCGCCCTGAGCAAAACCGGCGCGGGCTTCGTGCAGTTCATGGGGGCCAATGTTCTTAACGCCGGCGCCCAGGCCGGGCAGGTGAACGTGAACGGCGGCGCCTTCCGGCTGGCCGGGCCCGGCGCTTCGTTCAATGCCGGCAGCGCTGCCGCCTTCAACGTGAACAGCGGGGGCGCCCTGGCCGGCACGGGCACGGTCAACGCCGGGACCATCAGCATCATCGGCCGCCTCAGCCCGGATTCCTATGTCTACCAGGCCCCGGCCGATCCGCGCTCGCCCTCGGCCCCGGTTTTCATCGGCAATGCCTACGGCAATCTTATTTTTGACGGGACCGTCACTTTCGGCGACGCCTCAAATAATTTCGCGACTTTGGATCTTGATGTGGCCGACGATAACTTCAACAGGGACCTGATCACGATCTCCGGCAGCGTCAATTACCTGGGCACCGGCACCCACACCGTCAATCTCACCAGTTTTGTCGGCGGCCTCGCTAATGTGGATATCATGACCGCCTCCAGCGGCGGCATCGTGCAGGGCAACCACGGCCTCACCGTTGGCGGCCTGACCCTGGCCGGCCGCATGACTTCAGCCGTGACTCTGGGCGGGAGCGCCGCCAGCCTGACTCTGAGCACCGGCAACGTCAGCAACGTCAAAAACACCTGGACCGGCGCCACCAACGCCAACTGGGATTTCGGCACCACCAACTGGAATGCCGCCGGCAACACTTTCGCGGCCAACGATTATGTGATTTTCGACCAAACCGGGCACGCCCAAAACACCGTGACCCTGAACGGGGCCACAGCCCTGGTGTCCGGCATGCAGGTCGGCGACGCAACCTACACGATTAATTACACTTTCGAGGATGGAGCCATCATCGGGCGGGCCGGCACGGCCAACGGTTTGAGCCTGAGTACCGCTGAAGATGGTGTGCTGCGGGTCGACAGTATGTACAGCCCAGGGGTCATCTTCAATAATGTTTTTGTGGATTTCGACGGCGGTATGGTCATCGGCGGGTCGGGCTACGGCAGCGTTACACTCACAGGCGGCGGGGCCTTCGCCGACACCATGGACATCACCCTGCACAGCGTCCTGCACTTCGACCTGGCTTCGGCCGACTATGCCGATGGCTATGCCTATTTCGGGACTATCAGCGGCGGCGGCCCTCTTTCCAAGGATGGTGACGGCACACTGACCCTGGGCGGCAACAACAGCGGTTACAGCGGCGATGTGTATGCCTATGACGGCGAACTGCGCCTCACCAACGCCAAGGCCATCGGCACCGGCGACATCAAAATCGGTGAGGCCAGCACCAGCGGCACCCTGCGCCTGAGTTTCGCCACGGATTCCGTTTTCAGCAACTACTTTTTCACCACCCACCCCAATAGCAATCAACTGATTATCGACAGCGCCTCGGCCGACGTCATCACCACCATCAGCAACCCGGGCAATTATTTTGAGGGCGCCACCACCGTGGAAAAGGGCATCCTGGCGGTCACCGGCTCTCTGGGCCCCGGCGCGGTCAACGTCAACCCGAACGGCGCCCTGATGGCCGGCACGGGCAGCACCATCGGCGAACTGACCATGCGGAGCGGTTCCACCCTGTACTTGTCCGACTCCGGCCTCGGGGCCTTGAACGTCAACGGTAACGCCACCTTCCAGAGCGGCCTGTCCAGGAAAGCCGACCTGGCCAGCGGCTATTGGCAGGCCGGCCATAGCTACGCCATGCTGGACGTCAGCGGCGCCGTCACCGGCGACAGCAACATCACCGGCCAGGTGGGCAGCAACACGGTGCTGGGCGAACTGGCCTGGGGCAGCGGGGCGAACGCCAATATCCTCTATTTCAACGTGCTGGGCACCGCCAGCCTGGCCAGCTACGCCCAGGCCACCCCCAACCAGCGGGCCGCCGCCTGGGGCATCGGCGCCACCAACCATAACGGCGCCCTGTTCAGCTATTTCGACCACCTTCCCCCGAACCGGTTGCCGGAAGCCTATTTCCAGGCCGCCGGGGCGGGCCACGCCACGGTCGTGCCGGGCCTCCAGATCGGGGCCGGGGCCCTGGCCTCGAACATCATCGACCAGATGGGCCGCTTCGTTGACGATGAGGACCGCTACCTGACGGTCGCCAGCCTCGGCGGCCGCCTGGACCAGGCGGCCTCGGCCGGGGACCGCGACGGCCGGTCCCGGAAACTCTGGTTCGGCCTCAGCGGCCGCTGGCAGGAAGTGGACGGCGAAGCCGGCCAGACGGCCCAAGCCACCTGGAAAGGCCCGGAAGCCACCGTCGGCTATGACTGGCGCGGGGAAAACGGCTGGCGCCTGGGCGGGGCCTTCCAGTTCGCCCGGCAAAAATACGAGGAAGACGGCGGCCGCCACGAGGCCGACCTCGCCCGCCTCTCCCTGGCTCTCTACACCGGCAAAGCCGTGGATTTCGGGACCAGCCGCCTGCGCCTGACCGGCGGGGCCGCCTACAGCCATTACCAGATCGATTCCACCCGCCGCCTCACCCTGCCGGGCCTCCGCGAAGAGAACCGCGCCGACTACGGCGGTCAGGCCTGGAACCTCTTCGCCGAAGCCGCCTGGGGCTGGAACCCGGCCGAACGCCTGGGGCTGGAACCCTTCCTGGGCCTTTCCTACACCCGTCTGGCGGTGGATGATTTCACTGAATCCGGCGGCCTCGCCGCCCTCTCCGGCCGCTACCGCGACGCCGATACCTTCAATACCACCCTGGGCGCCCGGGCCGCCTTCCAGGCCACCGAGCGGCTCAGCCTGGAGGCCAAACTGGCCTGGCAGCACAGCTTCGGCGACCGGACGCCGGAAAGCGACTTCGCCTTCGCCGGCGGGGAATACTTCCGCATCGAAGGCGCGCCCCTGGCCCGCGACGCGGCCCTCATCGGCCTCGGCCTCACCGCCACCCTCAACGACCGGGCCGCCTTCACCCTCGGCTACGACGGCGCCCTGAGCCACGGCTCCCAGAGCCACAGCGGCACGGCCGTGCTGGCCATCAGTTGGTGAGAGGCGATATAGCCGGTCGCCCCGGAGCGGAGCGACCGGTTACGACCAGACCACTTGAAGATGGAAAGCTACTTTGAGAATTGCGGTCATGGCGGCGTTGCTCTTGCTTTTGCCGCCGGCAATCCGGCAAAAACAAGAGCGCCCGGCCATGAAAATGTATGGGTTATTCCTTGACAAGCGCTTATTGGGCGGCTTTCTTCAATTCGGCCTCCAGGGCCTTTAAGCGCTCGACATATATTTCCGCCCAGGAATCAAGGGCGCCCAGGCCCGTAAGCCTCGTCCGGAGGCTGAAGCCTTCGGCCTTCAGCATACTGGCCCAACTGTCTTCCTCGTCGCCGGCCAGGTCGTTTTTGGCGTGGTCGCCGGCCACCAGCATGAAGGGGGCCAGCAGAAGGCTTTTGACTTTGGCCTCTTTCAGGGCTTTAAGAATATCGTCATATCCCGGGGAGCCTTCCACCAGACCCAGGAAAACGGGGTAATTGTACATTTTGTTCATAGCCGCCGCGAAGTCGCGGTAGGCTTTGACGTCCAGGTGCTCGTTGCCGTGGCCCATCAGCAGCAGGGCCGAGCGGTCGGTCTTGGCGTCCTCGACCAGGGGGGCCAGGGCTTTGGCCGCCCGGTTCAGTTCGGCCTCCCCGCCGCCGCCCAGGGCCGAGTCGCCCAGAGCCAGATAGGGAAAGGGTTTTTTGGATTCCTGAAGGGCGTCGATCCCGGCCAGTTGGGTGACGATCTTCTTCAGGTCGCCGAACTCCGAGCCGTTGGTGATGTGCAGCGACTGGACCAGGATGGGCCGGGAACCGCCTTCCTGAATCAGGGCCAGGGTGGTCAGCGGGTTGCCGAGGCTGTAAATCTCCTCGGGGATCTGGTTGGCTTTCCTGAAGTCGGCGTCGGCGGCCCTCTGGCGCCAGACGCCGCGAATTATGTTGGAAGTGAAGGCCAGGTGAACGTCGTGGTCGGGAAAGGCGGCCCGGACCTTGTCGCGCACGTTGAGGATGGCCCCCAGCGCTTCGACCTCGGTGGTGCCGAAGGCCGACAGGACGACGGCCGTTTTCTGCGGTTCGCGGTCGTAGGCCCGGCCCAGGGCCGGCAGCATCAGCACCGGGGCCAGAAGAGCCGCCAAAAACAAATTGAATTTCAGGGAAGATCTGGTCATGCGCATTCTCCTTAACCGGCCAGGGGGATAAATAAAAAAAGACCGGCCTCACAATCGAGGCTGGTCCGCGAAACCGCATTTCAAGCGCGTCCCAATCCCCTCCAGGGCCGGATCCGGGCCGGGGATTCTTATGGTCAGGCAGGTCTTCTGACTTCCGGGCTCTTGTTCGGCCGCTTCTCTCCTTCCCATTTCAGCCGGCCGCAAGGCCGGCGGCGAAACAGTGGCTCAGAGAGGGCCTGCCCGGTTACAGCGGCGGGTCCGTGCCGGATTTTCACCGGCTTCCCTATTAAGTTCCTTGATGAACGCCTGGAAGACATATTAGGGCAAATTTCAGCGCTTGTCAATCGACAGGCCCGGGGCCCGCAAGGCAGACGCATGATCCGGCCTGGATTCTGCGGATGCCCTCCGGCATCATCATGGGCGGGCTGTTCCTCGGCGCTCAGGCGGCCAACCCGGTAATATTTTTGTATTTTGGCTATTGACTTTTTTGGATGTATGTGCAAAGGTTACAACACGGTGTTTTCATGAATAATGATACGAGATTGGCTGTTGCCGCACATATCCTGGCCTTGCTTTCCCTTGCGGGAGAGGGCTATATAAAATCTGAGCTGTTGGCGCGCAGCGTCAACACAAACGCGGTCGTGATCAGGAGACTGATGAGCCGGTTGAAAAAAGCCGGTCTTGTTGAGGTGCGCTCCGGTGTCGGAGGGACAACTTTGCTAGTCCCTCCAGGGAAAATTACTTTGCTCACTGTATATCAAGCTGTGGTTCCAAAACCTTCAGCATGTCCGTTTTATTTGCACCAAAACCCAAACAGCAAATGCTTTGTCGGCAGGAATATTCATGGCGCTCTGGAAATGCCCTTTGCGAAAGTGAATCAGGCCATGCGGGACAGCCTTGCAAGCACCACTATCGCTGATATTGCCGCATTTATCCAAACACGCATGGCCTCTGATAAGCAGTGGCGTGAAGACGGGGGACACGCCGCGTAAAGGAATGCCTTTAGTTTGAAGTCGGCTGCGGAACATTTTTTTTGAGCATAGAAGCAATAACAAAAGTTACATCTTCGGTTGTCAAAAGGGTAAAGATATGGACTTGGCTATACGAATTAGAGAAGCGGCTCTGGAATGCGGATTTTCCGCCTGTGGCCTAGTAAAAATAGACGACCTGCGCGGATATGCGGATGCGGTCATGAGCCGGGTGGCCCGCTTTCCTGAATCTCGCCCCATGTATGCTAAGTTCATAGATTTTGCCACGCCGGAACAGTCTGTTCCCTGGGCCAAGTCGGTAATTATTTGCGCTCATTGGCATGGGGAGTACCGCATCCCGCAAAACCTGAAAGGTATAATCGGCAAATCGTATTGCATTGATCCGCGTAAAAATCCGAACTCCAGGGAATTTCAAGGAAGAGAGCTCTTTGTTGTCAGGCTGGAAAATATGGGGCTTCGATACGCCGCCAAAAGCGATTTCGGCATAACGGCAGTGCGCTGGGCTGCGGCCAAGGCCGGGATTGGCATCATCAGAAAAAACAATTTTCTCTACCTGGAGAATGGCTCATGGTGTCATCTGGAGGCCTTCCTGATTGACCGTGAGCTTGAATTGAAGTCCGTGCCGGCCATCAGGAACTGCCCGGAAAAATGCAACTTGTGCATGAAAGCCTGCCCTACCGGAGCGTTGAAAATGCCGTTTCAGATGAACGGCGTGGCCTGCGTTTCATTTTTGACGACTTTCGCCGCCTGCGCTCCGGGCAAACCGTACTACAATCAATGCGGTACCTGGGTTTTCGGCTGCGATGCCTGTCAGGACGCTTGTCCGTTTAATGCCAAAGCATGGTCGGAAGGTGAGGAATTCCCCGGTCTGAAAGAATTGGCTGAAAAGATCTCATATGAACAGATTTTGTCTCTGGATGAGCCCGGCTTATGCTGTCTGCTGGCGGAAAAATTCTGGTACATCAAGCCGGATGAAATCTGGAAATGGAAATGTAACGTACTGAACGCCATGAATAACAACTTTGAAAAGAGATTCCTGCCCCATATTGAGCGAGCTATGCACGATACAAGAAAAGAAGTCGGCGAAATGGCGCGGTGGGTTTACGAATCTGTATGCTCGCCAGAACATAGTGAGGAATCGCCATGCGAAAATTGAGCCAGCGTGAGTAAGTTTTATTAGCAGCGGCCTACCCGGCGTGCCGCCGCAATTTGATGCAAAGAACAGTTTTGTGTAAGCTGAAACCCACTGATGTGTGCTGCCATCCTGATGCAGCATCATTCCAGGCCACGGCGCTCTCGCACGCCTCTTGCGGTGCCTGCCGCAACCACGCAACTTCGTAACCAAGCCTCCTTCCTGCAACCTGTCCTTCACCCACGTATAACTCCGCACACCTCATTTTAACAGGACAATTCCCGCGCTATTACTACGGACATTTTAATTGCTCCCCACAGCGTTTCGGGCTGTCCTTGACGGGCGCCGGAGGCCGGAGTATAATGCGGCTGAATTCAGGCGGCTTATGACCGCGAAATGCTCTCAGACGGATCTCTTTTAAAATGCAGGACCAATTAAATCAGGATATTCAAACGCCGCCGGAAACCGGGGAAAACCGGACCCCGCGGCGGGATGACGACGAATCCAGCCCGGTCATTCAAGCCCGTTTCGAAAAGGCCCGCCATCTGGCCGCAAGCGGGGTCAAGCTCTATCCCAATACTTTCCGTCCGGCCCACAAGATCGCCGGGCTCAAAACCCGTTTCGGCGCTTTCGGGCCCGAGGCTTTCGAGGCTCTGGAGGACGTCTTCAGCCTGGCCGGCCGCATCATGGCCCGCCGCGACTACGGCAAATCGGCTTTTTTTGATCTGGCCGACTCCAGCGGCCGGATGCAGGCCTATATCCGCAAGCAGTCGGTGGATGAGGCGACTTACGCCCTTTTCAAAAAGCTGGACATCGGCGACCTGGTCGGCCTGGGCGGCCGCCTTTTCAAAACCAGGACCGGGGAACTGACCCTCATGGTCTCGGCCCTGGAGCTGGTGAGCAAGGGCCTGTGGCCGCTGCCGGAAAAATATCATGAAATGGGCGCCGAGATGCGCTATCGCCAGCGCTATGTGGACCTGATCATGAACGAGGAGAGCCGCCGGGTCTTCCTGACGCGCTCCAAGATCATCTCCGCCGTGCGCGAGTTCATGACCGGCAAAGGCTTTGTGGAAGTGGAAACCCCTATGATGCACGCCATCCCGGGGGGGGCCGCGGCCAGGCCTTTTGAGACCTTTCATCACGCTCTCGACCGCGAGCTCTATCTGCGCATCGCCCCCGAGCTTTACCTCAAGCGCCTCCTGGTGGGCGGCTTTGACCGGGTTTTCGAGATCAACCGCAGTTTTCGCAACGAGGGGCTGAGCCTCCAGCACAACCCCGAGTTCACCATGATGGAATTTTACCAGAGTTACGCCGATTTCAACGACATGATGGACCTGACCGAGGAAATGTTCATCCAGGTGGCGGAAAAGACTTTGGGCACGACCAGCTTCAGCTACCAGGGGACCGGGGTCGACTTCGCCCGCCCCTGGAAGCGCCTGGGCTTTGACCAGGCCATCGTCGAACTGGGCGGCGCACCGCCCGAAGTGATTCAGGACCGGGCGGCGGCTATGGCTCACCTGAAAGCCATCGGCGGGGAAAAGTCCGAGGCCGACCCCCACGGCAAAATACTGGCCAAGATCTTCGACCTGCTGGTGGAGCCCAAGCTCATCAACCCCACTTTCATCACCCTTTACCCGGCCGACATCAGCCCCCTGGCCCGCCGCAATGAGGAAAATCCCCGCCTGACCGACCGCTTCGAGCTCTTCATCACCGGGCGGGAACTGGCCAACGCCTTTTCCGAACTGAACGACCCTCTCGACCAGCGCCAGCGCTTTCTGGCCCAGGCGGCCGAGCGGGCGGCCGGCGACGAGGAGAGCATGTCCATGGACGACGACTACGTGCGGGCTCTGATGTACGGCATGCCGCCGGCCGGGGGCGAAGGCGTGGGCATCGACCGCCTGGTCATGCTGCTGACCGACGTCCCCAGCATCAAAGACGTCATCCTCTTCCCCCACTTAAGGTCCGTCGGCCAATAAAATAATATTTTTATTGTAAGAGTTATTTACCTGACTTTTATAACCGGCCGGAAGACGAATCGTCGCGGCCGCCGCCAAAGCCGCCCGGAGCAGAAAATTGTCGCTGGAAAGCAGTATCGCCTTTCGTTATATGCGGGCCAAGCGCAAGGAGAATTTCATCTCCCTGATCACGGTCATCTCCATCGGCGGGGTGGGCCTGGGCGTGGCCGCCCTCATTGTGGTGCTGGCCGTGCTGGCCGGCTTTGAGAGCAATCTGAAAGACAAATTTCTGGGCGTCACCTCCCATGTGGTGGTCATGCATCTGGGCGGCGGCCTCCGCGACTGGCCGGAAGTGGTGGAAAAAGTCAAGACCGTGCCCGGGGTCCTGACGGCCGAGCCTTTTGTTTACGGCCAGGTGCTGGCCACCGGGCCCAGCGGCCCCAGCGGCATGATGATCAAGGGCATCGATCCGGAACTGGCCGCCCGGGAGGGGCAGTTGTCGAAAATCAACCTCAGGCCCGGCGCCCTGGAACTGATGATGGACCCCGGCGAGATGGAGGAGCCGCCGCTGATTCTGGGGCGGGAACTGGCCACGCTGTTGAACGTCTATCAATATGATCTGGTGCGGGTCATCTCCCCCTTCGGCCGGGTCACCCCCCTGGGCGCCCGGGCGCCTTTGACCCGCGATTTTCAGGTGGCGGGCACCTTTCACAGCGGCGTCTACGAATACGATTCCAATATGGCCTATCTCAGCCTCGCCGAAGCCCGGAAGCTGATGGCCATGGAGGATGAAGTGTCCACCGTTGAAATCATGGTCGAGGACATTTACCAGGCTGACCGGATCCGCGAAGAGGTGCTCAAGGTGCTCAACAGCCGGGCCGACGAATACTGGGCCACCGACTGGATGCAGCGCAATCTCAATCTTTTTTCAGCCCTGAAGATGGAACAGGCGGCCATGTTCGTGGTGCTGACCCTGATCATCGTGGTGGCCGCCTTCAACATCATCTCCACCCTGATCATGATGGTCATGGAAAAAACCAGGGATATCGCCATCCTCAAGTCCATGGGGGCCACCCGCCGGCAGATCCGCCGCATTTTCACCCTCCAGGGGCTGACCGTGGGGCTCATCGGCGCCGCGGGCGGCCTGACCCTGGGCGTCAGCCTCTGCCTTTTGCTGAAGGAGTACAAATTCATCAAGCTTCCGGAAAACGTCTACATGATGGACAGCCTGCCGGTGGAAATGCGGGCCGTCCACATCATCGCCACCGTGCTGGTGACCATCGCCGTCAGTTGGCTGGCCACCATTTATCCGGCCAATCAGGCCGCCCGGCTGGACCCGGTGGAGGCCCTGCGCTATGAGTGAAGCCGGCGCCGATATAATCCTGGAAGCCCGCTCCCTGGAGAAAGTCTTCGCCAGCGGCCAGGAGAAGCTGCGTATTCTCGACGGTCTGGACCTGGCCGTGCCCGGCGGACGCTCACTGGCCATTCTGGGGGCTTCGGGCTCGGGCAAGAGTACCCTCCTCTACATCCTGGGCGGGCTGGAGAAGCCCAGCGGCGGGCAGGTGCTCTATGAAGGCCGCGAGCTTTTTTCGCGTAGCGAGGAAGACCTGGCCGCCTGGCGCAACCGGGTGGTTGGCTTTGTCTTTCAATTCCATCATTTGCTGAATGATTTCACGGCCCTGGAAAATGCGGCCCTGCCCGCCCGCCTGGCCGGCTATCCGCCGGAAGCGGCCGAGGCCCTGGCCCGCCCCCTTTTGGACCGGGTGGGGCTTTCGGCCCGCCTGACCCACAAACCGGGGGAACTGTCCGGCGGCGAGCAGCAGCGGGTGGCCCTGGCCCGGGCCCTGGTCATGAGCCCCCGGATCCTTCTGGCCGACGAGCCCACCGGCAACCTGGACCTCAAGAGCGCCGGGGCGGTCAACGGCCTGATCCTGGAACTGGTGGCCGAAAAGAAGCTGGCCGCGGTTATCGTCACCCACAACAGCCAGTTGGCGGCCCTGGTGGACCAGCCCATGGAACTGAACGCCGGCCGCCTGGCCCCGGCCGGGCGGGAAGCCCTATAAGAAGGTTTAACTATCAATAATATCCACAATTTCAGCCGATTATGAAAATCGGCCCGATTGTGGTTTTTTTACTTGTAATTTTAAGCAAAAACATCAATAATATGGGTTCGATGGCTCTAAGTCGGCCTGACTATATGTTTGAGGTTGTTCATGAAGAAATTCATTTTCCTGGGCCTGTTGACCCTGGCCTTTGTTTCTCCGGCCCCCGGCGCTTCGGCCCAGGAGGGGGCCCGGGTGGCGGTGATGCCCGTGGCCGTGACGGCCGAAGGCGCCCAGTTGGAGCAACTGGGGCGGCTGGCCAAGGGCCTCAACAGCGTGGTCAACACCTCCCTGGCCGACCAGGGCTTTATGGCCATTGCCCTGGGCGACAACGTCCTGGCCCAGAGCGAGGCCACCGTCAAGGCCCAGGCCAGGGAAATGGGGGCGGATTATCTTTTCAGCGCCAGGGTCACCAAAAGCGGCGAGCGCTACGTCATGACCGGCCAGCTTCAGGCCTTAAGCGCCGCCGGCCGCTCTTCCGACCGGGCCAGCGTGACTTCCGAAGCCCCCACTCAACTGCCCCAGGCCGCCGAGCGGATCGTTTTCATGACCACCGACCATCTTCTGGGCGGCGGGGCCAAGGTGGTCTCGGTGGAGGTCAGCGGCAGCACCATGCTGGACAGGCAGGCCATTTTAAACGCCCTGCGCATCAAGGCCGGCGGCACCTACAATGAAGCCAAGGCCACCAGCGACCTCAAGCGGATTTATGCCATGGGCTACTTCGAAGACGTCCAGGTGGAGACCAGGGAGGTGGCCGGCGGGGTGGCCGTGCGGTTCCACGTGATCGAAAGAGCCCAACTGGCCAACATCGTCTTCAGGGGCAACAAGAAGTTCGACGATGAAGACCTCTTGAAGGTCATCGGCATCAAGCCCAATGACATCCCCAGCGAACGCAGCATCGCCGAATCGGTGGAAAACATCAAACGGCTCTATGTGGACAAGGGTTTTCCCAATGTTCAGGTCATGACCGCCATCGAATCCGAGGGCGAGGGCCGGGCCGTTCTGGTTTATGACCTGGCCGAAGGCGGCAAGATTTATATCAAAAATATTGAATTTGACGGCAATGAGTTCTATTCCGACTGGACCCTCAGCCGGAAGATCGAAACTTCCAGCCGCAACATACTGATTTCCTGGATCAGCGGCTCCGGCAAGCTGAATCAGGAAAAGCTCTCCGGCGACTCCCAGCGCCTGGAGGCCTTTTACCACAACACCGGCTTTCTCCAGGCCCAGGTGGGCGACCCCGTCGTCAGCGGCGGGGAGGACGGGGCCCTGACCATCACCTTTCCCATTATTGAAGGCCAGCGTTTCAAGGTCGGCCAGGTCACGGTCGGCGGCCAGACCCTGCCGGACGACGACCTGAAGAAGATCATGAAGTTCATCGAACTGAAGAACGAGACCTGGTTCAGCCGGGAAATCCTTCAGCTGGACGTCAAGAGCCTTCAGACCTACTATTCCGACAAGGGCTACGCCCACAACTCGGTGGAGCCCCAGATCACCGGCCCCCGCGACGGCGACTTTCTGGATGTGGAATATGTCGTCCAGCCCAGCAACAAGGTCTACTTCGACCGCATCACCATCGTCGGCAACGACAAGACCCGCGACAAGGTCATCCGCCGTCAGCTCTCGGTGGTCGAGGGGGATCTCTTCTCCTCTTCCAGGATTCAGGGCAGCCAGTCCAACCTGATGCGCAGCACCTATTTCGAACAGGTCAACCTGGTGCCGGGCCCCTCCGACAGCGACGACAAGATGAACCTGCGCGTCGAGGTCAAGGAGCGGCCCACCGGCTCTTTCCAGATCGGCGGCGGCTACAGCAGCTACAATTCCCTCTTCGGCCTCATCCGGGTCACCCAGGACAATCTCTTCGGTTACGGCCGCCGCATTTCGGTGGAAGCCAATATCGGCTCCAAGAGCAATCATTACGACATCTCCTTCACCGATCCCTGGGTCTTCGACATTCCGCTGACCATGGGCCTGGACCTCTTCAAATACGAAAACAAATACGACTACTATACCAAGGATTCCACGGGCTTCGCCGTGCGGGCCGGCTACCCCGTCTGGGGCAATTTCTACATCAGCGCCCGTTACTCCCTGGAAGACATCAACATCAAGGACGTCAGCGCCGGTTCCTCGGAATATCTGACCTCCATGCAGAACTACAACCGCGACAGCATTCTGACCATCAGCCTGCGGCGGGACACCCGCAACCACTTCTTCTTCCCCAACCAGGGCTCGGTGGCCAGGTTGAGCTACGCCAAGGCTTCCCATTTCCTGGGGGGCGAGAGCGACTTCAGCCGCTACGAGGTCGAAGGCGCGGTCTGGATTCCGGCTCCCTTCTGGCGGGGCGCCTCGCTCATGTTCCACGGCCAGGCCGGCTACATGAAGGAAGACCGGGCCGGGGGCCTGCCGACCTACGAAAAATACATGCTCGGCGGCATCAACAGCGTCCGCGGCTATGACTGGTATTCCATCTCGCCCACCGACCACCAGGGGGCCACCATCGGCGGCGAAAAAATGATGAGTTTCAACGTCGAATTGTCCCTGCCCATTCTCCGCGAACAGGGCCTCTACGGCGTGGTCTTCTACGACATGGGCGACGTCTGGACCAACGACAATATCAACAGCCTGGGTGAACACAGCAGCGCCTACAGTTTCGACAGTTTACGGAAAAGCTACGGCGCGGGCCTCCGTTATCTGTCGCCGATGGGCCCCTTCCGCATCGAGTACGGCCGGCCTCTGGACGCCAGGCCGGGCGAGTCCAAGGGCCAGTGGGAATTCACCATGGGGTCCATGTTCTAGTGGCTAATGGCAAAAGTTATGGACATAACTTTTGCCATTAGCCACTGAGGGCCGGCGCCGGGCCGTTCCCCGGTACTAGACGGAGTGCGCTATGATGCCTTTACCGCGCCTGATCGCTTTACTGAGCCTGACTTTTCTCCTGACCGGTCTGCCGGGGGCCGCCCCGGCCCAGGACCCGGAACCGCAACCGGGCAAGGCCGAAGTATACATCGACATCAATCTCGACCCGGGCCAGAAACACAGAATCGCCATTTGCGACCTGCTGCCCTCAAGCGGCTCAGGGGGCGAGCAGGCCACCTATCTGCCCAACCGACTGGCGGCCAACCTGGCCATGACCGGGCTCTTCACCAATCTGGACAAGCGCTCTTTCCTGGAGGCCGACCCCCGGGCCGGCCTCGACGGCCAGAGCAGCCCCGACTATGCGGCCTGGGCCCGCCTCAACGCCGGCTATCTGGTCAAAGGCGGAATAACGCTGTCCGGCTCCCGCCTGACCCTGGAAATGCGTCTCTTTGACGTGGCCGAAAAGCGGCAGATGCTCGGCAAGCGTTACAGCGGCAACGTCAAAGATGGCCGCAAGATGATCAACCAGTTCACCAACGCGGTGCTGGAAGCCATCACCGGCACCCCCGGGGTCTTCGGTTCCCAGATCATTTTCGCCTCCGGCCCGCCGGACAGGAAAAGCATCATGATGACCGAACTGGGCGGCGACGACGCCACCCAGGTCGCCGGCTACAAAGGCGGCCCCAGCACCCAGCCGACCCTGGGGCCCGGCGGCCGCACGGCCTGGGTCCACCGTAACGGCTCCAGTTGGGAACTGGTGGTGGACGGCAAGGTCGTGTCCTCCGGCCCCACCCATCTTTCGCCGGCCTTCATGCCCAACGGCACGGTGGCCGCCGCCTATTCGGAGGCCCAGAAGACTTCCATTTACGCCTTTTCCGGCCGCGCCAAAACCCTTTTGGCCGGCCCTGGGGGCATTAACGTCTCCCCCACCTTTTCTCCGGACGGTTCCCGCCTGGCCTTCGCCTCCGATCTGGGGGGCAGCTCGGCCATTTACCTGGCCCCGGCCGGCGGCGGCCCGCCCAGCCGACTGACCAATACCGGCAAGGCCACCGACCCGGCCTGGTCGCCCACCGGCGAATTAATCGCCTTTGTCTCCCGGGAGACCGACATCTGTGTCATCCGCCCCGACGGCACCGGCTTACGTCAGTTGACCGGCGGCCAGGGCGCCAATTATCGCCCCAGCTTCTCGCCCGACGGCCGGATGATCGTCTTCTCCAGCACCCGCAACGGCCGCCAGCAGCTTTTCGTCATGGCCGCCAACGGCGACAGCCAGCAGCCTCTGATGCCCAATTACCAGCCGGCCCAGGAACAGCCCTACTGGAGCCCGACCATGCCCGCGGATTTCAAATGAGATGATGTTTTCCACCGAATTTCTGCGGCCCGGCCGCCTGACGGGCGCGCTTTGGCTGGTTCTGCTCCTGGCGGCTCCGGCCTGGGCGGAGGAAAAGATAGTCATCAGCCCGGGGACCTGTCTGATCTTCGCCGCCGGCGAGCGGGAGCAGCGCTCCATCATGATGGTGGACCCGGCCGGCGGCCGGCCCGCTGTTCTGGCCGACCTGGAAGGGGCCCTGGACAGCCAGCCGGCGGTCGGCCCCCAGGGCCAGCTGGCCTGGATCCGGCAAAACGGCCCGGACTGGGAACTGATGGAAAACGGCCGGGCGGTTTCCGGCGGAGCGTTGCACCTTTCGCCGGCTTACAGCCCGGACGGCACTCTGGCCGCCGCCGTGTCCGGGGCGGAGGAGACCAGCATATTCGCTTTCCGGGACGGGGGGCGGAAAATCCTGGCGGCCGGGGGGCCGGGCGGCTTGGCCGTTTCGCCCAGCTTTTCTCCGGACGGTTCCCGGCTGGCCTATGTGAGCAACCACGCGGGCCGGCCTCGGATCTATGTGACCGCGCCCGGGAGCGGCTCCCCCGGCTCCGCGCTCTGGTCCTCCCCGACAGCCAACAGCGACCCGGACTGGTCGCCTGACGGCCGCTACATAGTCTTCGTCAGCGATGAGAAAGACATCGGCCTGATCCGGCCCGACGGCCGGGATTTCCGGCAACTGACCAGTAAGCAGGGCGTCAACGGCGACCCGGCCTTTTCGCCGGACGGTCAACTGATTGTTTTCAGCAGCGACCGGGATGGACTAAGGCAACTGTGGGTCATGCGCCCCGACGGCAGCGGGCAGCGGCCGCTTCTGCCGGGCTGGCCGTTCAGTCAGAGCCTGCCGGTCTGGAGCGCGGTCAGGCCGGCCCAGGGGAAATTTTGAAAAATCATTCCCGGCGGCGCGTTAGCGCGACAAAAAAGATTGACTTTTAGGCCGGAGCAGATATAGTATAAAGTCGTTTGCTGGCGGGGCTTTTTTCAGGCTCTCGAGGATAAGGGTTTGAAATTCCGCCGGCATCCCTGGGCCGACGGGCCGTAATATACATAGCCGGGTTTCCGTGACATCTCAGATAAGGTAAAGGAATCGTTGGGCATAAGGGGTTCCGGCGCCTGCTTGGGTAAGAAACCGGCCGAGGGCGTCGAAACCGGGCCGGTTGCCATTTAGCTGCTTTCCGGTGACCGGCGCTCAGGATCGCCTGGCGATCTTAAGAAGTGACAAGGGGAATAGAAGAGCCCTTCGAGGGTTGCAGTTTGCTGTGAAAGCAAGGAGGATTTAGCATGAGAAAATTTATGTTGCTTGTTTTGGCGGGTCTTTTGATCATGCCCCTGGCCGCTGGTTGCGGCAGCAAGAAAACGCAGTACACCGGGTCGACTTACGAGGCCCTGAAGGCCGCCTTCCTGGGCGATCATGTCTACTTTGACTTTGATCGTTACAATATCCGGCCTGACGGCGCGGCCATCATTCAGGCCAAGGCCGCCTTCATGTCCCAGTACCCGGGCGTTCGGGCTGAAATTCAGGGCCACTGCGACGAACGCGGCACCGAGGTCTACAACATGGCCCTTGGTGACCGCCGCGCCCGCGCCACCTACAACTACATCACCAGCCTCGGCGTGGACGGCTCCCGCCTGACTACCGTTTCCTACGGCAAGGAACGGCCCCTGGACCCTGCCCACAGCGAAGCCGCCTGGGCCCGCAACCGCCGCGCCCAGTTCGTGATCATGGGCGAATAAGCCAGCCGCCCGCCTCGGCCGACAGGCAGCCGACCATCAAAGAACCCGGAAGATTCCGGGTTCTTTTTTTAATGGCGCGGCCCGGCGCCGGGTTAAGCTTTACCTCCGGCCGGGGCTGCGTTTTAGTTGGAGTTAATTGTAAAAAAGATTAAAGCCCGAGGCCTGAAAGGCCGATAGGAATAACAGGAGAGCAGCCGGGGCGCCGGCCCGGCGGCCCTGATTCCAATTCCATTTCAAAGTTGTTTTGAACCGGATTTTGGAAGGCGAGGAGGTCCCTATGTTGGTCCATCCCGAAGTCGGCGCCTGGCTCAACCGCCAGAGCCGCAGTGAACTGGAAGAAAAGAAGCCCCGTCCCCTGGTCGTTCGCGGTGAGAAGATCGGCAAGGGCGGCGCGGAAAAGACCCGGGCCGCCCAAAAATACGATCCCGAGGCCGGAGAGCGCGGCGAAGAGGTGGAATACCTCAATGAGCGCCAGACCAGCCTGAATCTATACGCCTGAGCGGCGGCTCCGGAAGGCCTGGCAAGCTGAAATCACTGGGTCTTGATCATGGTCCAGGCTTCGTCGTAAAGCCGGTTGGCCGAGCCCAAGTCATTTATGTATTCCATTTTCTCCAAAATCGGGCCCCGGGGGTACATGGCCGGATTGTCCAGATATTCCTGGGGAATGAAGGCCCGGGCGGCGGCGTTGGGGGTGGCGTAGCGGGTTGAGATGGCCAGCTTGGCCCCGACTTTGGCGTCCAGCAGGTAATTCATGAAGAGATAGGCGTTTTCCAGGTTGGGGGCCCTCTGGGGGATGGCCACCAGGTCGGTCCAGATCTCGCAGCCCTCTTCGGGAATAATGTAATGAACGTCCTGGTCTTCCTCGTCGTGGGACTTGAGGGCCTCGCCGCTGTAAACCTGGGCCACGGTGGCAATGCCGCTCAGGACCTTGTTCAGGCCGCCCACCCCGCCGTCAAAACTCAGTAAAGCGGGGCGTTTGGTGGTGGCCGTCAAAAGCCGCACGGCCTCCTCGATTTCTTTGGAATTGGTGCTGTTGAAAGAGTAGCCCAGATATTTCAAGGCTGAACCCAGACAGTCGCGGGCGGTGTCGAAGAGAACGAAGCGGCTCCCTTTGGCGTTCGGGTCGAAGACCAGGCCCCAGGATTTCCAGATCTGGCCCGGGTCCGCACTGCGGACGGCCAGGCCGGAAGTGCCCCACTGATAGGGGATGCTGTACCTGTGGCCGGGGTCGGCGGCCAGGGCCGCGAATTGGGGATCGAGATTGCCCAGATTCGGCAGGCGCGCATGATCCAGTTCCTGGATCAGCTTCAAATTGGTCAGGCTGGGCATGACGTAGGTGGAGGGCACGATGATGTCGTACTTGCCCAGGCCGCCGCCCTTGTCGAGCTTGATCACCATTTCCTCGTTGGATTCGTAGTTGTCCTCGCGGACGTCGACGTCAAACCGCTTTTCAAAGTCGCTGATCACTTCCGGGTCCATATATTCCGACCAGATGAAGACATTCAGGGTGCCGGCGGCCGAGGCCGGGGCGGCCGGCCCGAAGACCAGCAGCAGAGCGGCCAGGGCGAGTAAATTTTTCATGCGAACCTCCCGGGGAAAAAGGGGGAACCGCCGAAACAGCGGCTACAGGGTTTAACATATAATATAAATCCGTCTTTTTGTCCATAAAAAACGCCGGATTAGGTTCGGAGAACGGCTGAGGGGCGGCCACGCAAAAAATTTGATGCGGGCAGAGACGGCCGTGCCGTAGCGGCTGAGAAGGGCCGCCTCCTGAGGTCATCCGGCAGGTCAGCTCTGAGGGGCGCTCTCGCCCCAGGCCGACCTGGCCGCGGTTTTCAAAAAATCACGCAGGCGGCCGGAATCGCATAAAGTCACCCAGCCGCAGGTCATCACCCCTTCCACCGGCTTCGGTTGGCCCGGGGACATGGTCAGCACCAACGGTATGGTAAAGCGGCCCAGAACCTTGGCCATGCTTTCCGCTTCCCGGGCCACTTCCGCCAGACGTCCGTCTGAGGGGCTGTCAGTCTTGCATGAGACACAATAGAGAGCGTTGTCGGCGCGCAGCAGAACATCGCGTTCGGTCAGGTGGGGGCTCACTTTGGGCGGGGTCCGATTGGCTTTGGGCCAAGCCACTTCCACGCCCACCCGTATATCCCAGGCCGGGTCAAGGCGCCGGAAGGCCTTGGCGGCCAGTTCCTCATACCAACCCCCGGTTAATTGACCTCCGTCGTTCAGGGTGGAGAAGATGTGCGAGCCGGCCGGGCCGTCGGCCGTTTCCGGCCAGATGAGTTCCCGCCGGCCTTGGGCGCTGCTGTTGCGCAGTTCAAAACCTTCCCAGGCCAACGAAGCCGTCCAGAAGTTTTTGGGGAATTTTCCGCCGGCCCAAAGCCGGCGCATGAATTCCAACATGCGGTCGTAAAAAGGCCCGCCGAAATCCTCCGGACTTCGGCCGAAATTCCTCACCTCCGCGGCGGAAAAAATTTCCAGGTGGGTTTTTATGGAAATCGGCCGGCGCGGCTTTTTTTCCGGCCCTGGCCCGGCCGCCGCCGCCTCCCCGGCCAGCGGCAGCCGTTCCAGGGGGCTATGGCCCCGCTCCCCGTGGTTGAAACCCCAGACCGAAGCGCCGACCTGGCGGGCCCACATGCTCAAAGCCGCGGCGTGGGCCTTGCCGCCGGGGCTGATGTTGACCTCGACCGGCCCCTGGAAAGTGCGCGGCAGGCTGTTGAGCAGATCCCAGGCTTCGTGGGTGGTCGGCCACTTGATCAGATTTTTAACCCCCAGTTCCGGAGCTTTTCGGGCCAGGGCTTCGGTGAGGTCGCTGATCCGGCGGTCGGCCCCGGTGTGGCAGAGAATCACCTGGGGGCAGGCGTGGCTGACGATGGCTGACAGGGTGGCCCCGCTCGGGCCCGAAAGCAGCACCAGGGTTTTCAACGGCTCCGGCTCCACCGGCTCCGTCCGGGGCGGCTGCCAGGCTTTACTCTTACGCGTGGCCCAGTCCTGGAAAAGCTCCTTCAGCTTCCGCCCCACCTCGCGGCCGGCCGGGCTTTCCGGCGGGCTGCGCCAATCGAGCGGCCACGGTTTTATCTTGCCCGGGCCCTCCAGCTTCAACCGGCTGTAGGTCCGGTCGCTGGCGGCCAGCACGTGGATATTGCGGCTGTAAAGGCTGAGGCGTTTTTTGTCCAGGGCCAGGGCCAGCAGGTACCTGCTTTCTTTCAAGTCATATGAATCCAGGAGTACCAGAAAATTCAAAAAATTCGGGCCGGAGTTCCAGACGCAATCGAAGCGCCGGCCGGCTATTTCCACATCCAGCAGGGCGGAAGCCGGCAGGGCCAGCCCGTGGTCCCGGCAAAGGTCCTTCAGGGGCCCCGGGGGGGCTTCTTTCCAGGCCAGGCCCTGAAGCTCCAAAAGCCAGGGGGTGGATTTGGCCGGCGGCGGCGGCAGGAAAACCGGGACCCAGGCCGTCGCCGGCTCCACCAGGCAGAAACTGTTGTTAAGGCCCTGAAGAAAAACGTGCTCTTCCGGGCGCTCCAGAGCGCAAAGGCCGGCGGCGCTCATGAAGTTCGTGCCGCCCATAACGTTGATGGCCAAAGGTCCGCGCCTCTCCAGCTCCCGGTAGAGTTCGGCGGCGGACCGGCCCTCTTCCGGCCCGCCGGCCCGCTGAGACAGGGCGTGGATGTTTAAGGGCAGGTCCGGGGCTATTTCAGCCAGAGCCCGCTCCAGGCCCGGCAGCCTCGGCTGGACCTCGGTGGTGACCAGCAGTTCTATGGACGAAAGCGCCCCGGCGTCCAGTTGCCGGTAGGCCATAAGGGGCTGCAACATCGCTATGGCCGTCTGGCCGACGATGGAAACAAAGGATCGCTGCACTTCAGACATATCGTCCCCCATCTTGAAAAACTTGTATTTTCGGCTCTCCGCTATTACTCTATGGGCAGGTGACGGCCATGCCCTTTTTTGCGGATTTAATCTTTTCGACTACGCGGACCATCCGGTCGCTGCCGCCCTGGCCGGGGCCGAGGTGGCATGGACTTATGCGCCTGGCCGCGCGGACGGCCGGGCTGGTTTTGGACGACGTGCTTCTGGGCCTGACCCCGGAACGCCTGGGCGCCAGCCCCTGGGGGGCCGGGGAAACGACCCGGCTGCGCCTCTGGGCCGAACCCGGGCGGCGCCTTGATCTGGCCCGCCTGGTGGCGGTGCTGGCCGGCCCCGAACCGGTGGGCACGGACGAATTCGTCAGCGGCGGGAGCCTGGCCTTGAAAGGGCTGGACTGGCCGGGCCGCGAACGCGGGTTCCCCGACGCCGGCGCGGCCCTGGCGGCCTTCATCGCCGGCCGGACCGCTCCGCCGGCCCTGGGACTGGATTTCATCCTGCCCGAGGTGGCCGCCCTGGAATCACTTTCAGCCCAACCCTGGCGTCTGGAATTCACCGCTCCCTTACGCCTGACCCGCAGCGCCGGGGAGCCCGGCTGTGGGCACTACGCCGGTCCGTTTTTCTTTGAAGACCCGGCCGGCCTGGCCAGGTTTCTGGATAAACTGCGCTGGCAGGGTCCCGCGCCCGCCAAGCCGCCGGCCGAACTGCGGGTTGCGGCCAGCCGGGTGGACTGGCGGCCTTTCAAATACAGCCGGGAGCGCCAGGTCACCCTGGGCGGGCTACAGGGCTTTCTGCTGCTGGACGGCCGACCGGATTTTGAAACGGCTTGCCGCCTGGTGCTGGGCCAATATCTGGGCGTGGGCAAAAGTCCGCGTTTCGGCTGCGGCTTTTTCCGTTTGCCGGGGCTGGACCTGGCCCGCTCCTGGCCGTTATTTCCCGCGCCAGTTGGTAAGCGGTCCATTTAATAAGCAAGTTTCAGGCCGCTGTTTTCCGTTCAATCGGCATGACTTGCTTGTACAACGCAGGGCCTGTCTCTGTCAAGGTCCGGGTCGTTTTCGAGGCCGGGACTTTGCAAAGCGCTTTGATTCTGGTTCTGAAAATAATTTATATTTCAGTTGAAATATTTCATCGCTTGCCAATATATTTTTTTCGACTGGCGCCTTGGCTCAAAATAACATCTTAATTTTAATGGTCAACCTTCCGCGCCATATTTTTGGCCTACCTTATGCTATTATATTATTGCCGGTCGGGAAGACGGCCTTGGCCGGGGTTTAGGCCGGGAATCAGTGGCGGCTTGTCGCCCGCCGGTTTCGTCCGACCCGCCGTTGGCACTGAAGGGCTTGGCGGTCATTGCCGGGTCCGCTGCGGTGTCTGTTCAGCCCTGGCTGAAAGGGGCGGGCCCGTCGCCCGACCTCTTGACCGCTGAAAGCCGCTGATGATAAAATGTCAACTATGGGAATGGCCCCATTATTTTGTGTCTGCGAAGCAAGTGTTCACAAGACCTTGCTATCTCTCCCGTGCGCGCGGGGTTACGACCGAGGGCCAGGTGAGGTTCGTGAAGGCCGACGTCGATCTCTCCCGTGCGCGCGGGGTTACGACTTCTTTGTCCAGTAT
>JAISFR010000012.1 GCA_031263565.1 Candidatus Adiutrix sp.
AACGAGAACAACGCAGCCAGGAGAATGTACAAGTTATTTATGAGCTGATCCTAAGGGGCACTGCGGCCAGGCTTTTGGTCTTCAGTTAATATGTTGATATT
The DNA here is from genome assembly GCA_031263565.1 of Candidatus Adiutrix sp. Classification (GTDB taxonomy): domain Bacteria; phylum Desulfobacterota; class Desulfarculia; order Adiutricales; family Adiutricaceae; genus Adiutrix. The sequence goes on from JAISFR010000012.1 coordinate 102, forward strand.
ATTATAATAAATTGGAAGCTAAAGTAGATTTGAAAAAAAATGGAAAAAATTCAAAAAAGATTAAAGTGCTTTTTAAAAAATCCGATAAGAGTATCGAAGGAAGTTTGAAAAACTTCCAGGGCAGGACCAAGCCGGAAAACGGAGGAAAGAGCATGAGTCTGGTAATCAATCACAACATGATGGCCGCCAATACCACCCGCATTCTGGGCAACACCTATTCCAGGCTGGCCCAGAACACTCAGCGCCTGACCTCCGGCCTCCGCATCAACAGCGCCGCCGACGACGCCGCCGGCCTGGCCATCCGGGAACTGATGCGTTCGGACATCAGCACCATGCGGCAGGGCATCCGCAACGCCATGGACGGCATCAGCCTGCTCCAGACCGCTGAAGGGGCCATGGCCGTCATCGACGAAAAACTGATCCGGATGAAAGAACTGGCTGAACAGGCGGCCACCGGCACCTACACCACGGTGCAGCGGGAAATGATCAATACCGAATACCAGGCCATGGCCAAGGAAATCGACCGCATCGCCAACGCCACCAACTTCAACGGCGTCAAGCTCCTCGACGGCTCCATGAACTCCATGCACGACGGCCGGGGCCTGAAGATTCATTTCGGGGCCGGCAACAGCGACGCCGAGGACTATTACTTCGTCAACCTCAGCGACCTCCGGGCCAGCACGGAAACGGGCCTCCGGGTCGGCGGCGACGCCAGGAACGATATCTGGGGCACCACCGGCACGTATGACCCCAACAATACCGCCGGCTGCTGCGGCGGCGGCATCCCGGCCCTCAATAAAGTGGTCGACGGCTGGGCCAGCGGCCAGATCTTCTCTTACGGCTACAATTGGGATTGGAACGCCGACAGCGAGACCGACCTCAATCAGGGCCGTTATATCGCCGGGGCCTGGGCGGCCGACGAGACCCCGACTCTGGAAGAGCTGGTGGCCGCGGTCAACCAAGGCTCCCAGGCCCGGGTCCGGGTGGATTTTCAGAGCGGCCTGAGCCTGGGCAGCCTTCTTAATTCCGCCATCGCCAGCGCCCAGGCCCAGCGAATCTGCGTCGGCGACGAAGTTTATTACTACGGCGACAGCACCCTGTCGCAAGACGTCAACGGCGCTGAAAAATCCTTCATCAGCCTCTCCGGGGCCTCGGTGTCCGGCCTGGCGGCCATCGACAACCTCGGCAGCCTGGCCAGCGCCAGCGTGGCCCACGCCCTGGCTCTGGCCATCAACAACAACTCCGAGAGCCAGTTCTGGGCCCGGGTGGAAGACAACCCCTATCTGCCCGGCTATGTTTCGGTCTACATTTTCTGCAAGGAAGGCGGAGCGCGGAACGATCTTAAGGCCTGTGACGAACGTCTGGGCGCCATCCGCTCCAGCGCCGCCTTCGCCGGGCAGATCAAATGGTATAACGACGAACTGGACGCCGCCTATGAGGACGGCACCACCTTCAACAACGGCGGCCAATATTGGGGCGTCATGAAGGCCGTGCCCACCGGCCTGGGCAGCTGGGGCGTGCGCCTGGAAGGCCGCGACGTGGGCGATAAGCGGGATCTGCGGATCTTCAACGTCGGCGACGAGCCCGGAATGGATCTGCGCACCGGCTCCGGCGCCTACATGGGCTACGGTTTCGGCCTTCTGGCCGACGGCACGGCCGCCGGCAATCTGGCCGGCCTCAACCGTGACAGTTTCTTCGAAATTCAGAACGCGGCCGACGGGGCCTGGGCCGGCTCTCACCTGCGGACCCAGAGCAGCGCCCAGGAAGCCCTGGACGCCGTCCAGGAGGCCGTCCAGAACAAGGAACGCATCCGGGCCTCCCTGGGGGCTTACATCAATCGCCTGGAAAACACCATCACCAACCTGGAAATTCAGGCTGAAAACCTCCAGGCCGCGGAAAGCCGCATTTCAGATGTGGACATCGCCGCCGAAATGACCGAATTCGTCAAGAACCAGGTCCTGACCCAGGCGGCCATTTCCATGCTCAGCCAGGCCAACAGCCTGCCGCAGATGGCCCTCTCTCTCTTAAACGGCTGATCTCCGAACCTGACCCGGGCCGGCCGACAACGGCCACCCGAACTGCGAAGTTTAAAAATATAAAAGGTGACGACAATGACTACTCTGAACATCAGTTTCAACAGCGGCAACATCAGCGAACTCAACGCCCTCAGCGGTTTTTTGGCCGACGGCCTCATTCTGGGCCCCGGCAGCCTGCCCGGGGCCGCCCCGGAAGTGCTCCTGGCCCTGAGCGAAGCCCGGGATCAGATGAAGAGCCTCCCGGAAGTCATTGCCGACCTCAATCGGGCCCTGGACAGCTACCTGACGGTCTCCACCGCCCTGGGCCGCATGATCGAACTGGCCGATCAGGCCGCCGGGGCCGGCCTGGACGATCACAGCCGGGCCGCTCTTAACGGTGAATTCGTCAACCTGGCCAAGATCGTGGCCGCCGACGCCGGCCGCCTGAACTACGCCGGCCCGGTCCTGAACCTCCTGACTCAGGTCCAGGCCCAGAGCGCCGCCCGTATCATTCGCTATATGGAGCCGGTCATCGCCGAAACCGGCCGGGGCCTGGAAGAGCAGAAAGCTCTGATTGAAGAGGTCATCGCCGAAACCGTGAAATTTCTGGAAGTGGTCATCGACTGCTATCCCCAGTCCCAGGGTGCGCTGGCCCTGGCCGCCCTGGTCGATGAGGCCCTCGATTTCCAGAGCCTCCCGGCCGCGTCGGTCTCCGTGCGGCATTGACGGCCTGACCGGCCGGCCAAAACGCCGCCTTTCAGCCCCCCATCGGAGTCGGGGCCTGAAAGGCGGCGTTTTGGCGGTATGGCAAAATTTTGAAAATCAGCCGGGCCGCTTTTGATTTTGAGCAAAATGATTGAATGATTCGGCATCAGTTTTAAAGTAAAAACAGGGGCTCTGTGTTAATTTATACTCCAGTTTAATAGAACTTCAAAATACCGTTTTACGGCCAGAGCCGTTAAGCCAGGCTCAGGTTTCCGGGAAATTGATATTCCTCGCGGAAGGACCATCCGGTGGTTTTTTCCGTGACCATGGCCCTGGAAAGAGGGCCTTATCATCAGGCGCCGCATTGCGGACTTAATCTTTGTAAGGAGCGTATAATGGCCAAAAAACGTAATCGTTGGGATTTCCAGGAAATGAAAACTAAGGGTGAACAGTGCGTCTGGGTGACCGCTTATGACTACCCCACGGCCTCTTTCGCCGAGGCCGCCGGTATAGACATGATCCTGGTGGGCGACTCCATGGGCATGGTGGTCTTCGGCTACGACGGCACCGTGCCGGTGACCATGGAGCAGTGCCTGATGCTTTGCAAGGCCGTGCGGGCCGGGGCCCCCAATACCTGGATCATCGGCGACATGCCTTTCATGTCCTACCATGTTTCCGTGGAGCAGGCCGTTGAGAACGCCGGGCGCTTCATCAAGGAAGCGGCCACCGACTGCATCAAGCTGGAAGGCGGGGTGAGGGTGGCCGACAAGATCCGGGGCATCGTCGACGCCGGCATTCTGGTCATGGGCCATATCGGCCTGACCCCCCAGAGTTCGGCCGCCCTCGGCGGCTTCAAGGCCCAGGGCCGCGATGCGGCCAGCGCCAGGGCGGTCATTGACGACGCCCTGGCGGTGGAGGCCGCCGGGGCCTTCTCCGTTCTGGTGGAAGGCGTGCCCCAGGAAGTGACCACCTTCATCCAGAAGAAGCTGGGCATCCCGGTCTACGGCATCGGCGCCGGCCTCTGCGACGGGCAGGTGCAGGTGGTGGGCGACCTCTTGGGCCTCTTTACGGCTTTCACCCCCAAATTCGGCAAGAAATACGCCAACCTGGCCGAGGTCGAAACCAAGGCCTTCAAGGACTACGTCGATGAGGTCAAGGCCCTGAAATACCCGGCCGACGAACACAAGTATCACCTCCTGAAGGGCGAGGAAGAGGCTCTGCAGAAGCTTTTCGACTCCTACAAATAAACGACCGGCGCTCTTTGGCGTCTTTCATTCCCCCGCCGTCGACGGGCGGCGGGGGCCCAGGCAGGGGCGGCTTAGGGGAAACGCTTTTTCCGGGCCCCCAAAACACAGCGCTGTTAAGGAGAAAACATGAAGAAGTTAGTCGTCGCTTTACTCTGTGTGATGATGCTGGTCCTGGCGGCCGGCCCGGCTATGGCCGCCGCCAAGTACAACATCCGCTTCGCCACGGCCATCGAGCCCGACAGCCATTACGCCAACGGCATGCGCAAGTTCAAGGAACTGGCCGAGCAGTATTCCAACGGCGAGATTGAAGTTCAACTGTTCTACAGCGGCCAGCTCGGCGGCGAGCGCGACATGGTCGAGGCTCTGGGCATGGGCATGCTGGAAATGACCATCTGCTCTTCCGCCCCCCTGGTCAATTTTTCCAAAGACTTCATGGTCTTTGATCTCCCCTTCCTGGTGACCGACCGCGACAAGGCCTTTGCCGTGCTCGACGGCGAGGTCGGCCAGAAGATCCTGGCCACCATGGAATCCAAGGGCGTCAAGTCCCTGGGCTTCTGGGAAAACGGCTTCCGGAACATCACCAATTCCAGGCGGCCCATCAAAAATCCCGATGATCTCAAGGGCATCAAGATCCGCACCATGGAAAACCCCATCCACATGGATCTCTTCCGCACCCTGGGGGCCAACCCCACCCCCATGGCCTGGGGCGAACTGTTCCTGGCCCTGCAGCAGGGCACGGTGGACGCCCAGGAAAATCCCCTGATCATCATCGAAACCTCCAAATACCCTGAGGTCCAGAAATACCTGACCTTAAGCGGTCACGTCTACGCTCCGTCAGTGGTCTCCATCGGCAAGGCCCTCTTCGATTCCTACCCCAAGGAGATTCAGGACGTCATCCTCCGGGCCGAAAAGGAAGCCCGCGACTGGGAACGTGAATTCTGCATCCAGAAGGACAATGAACTGGTGGCGGTGCTGGTCAAACAGGGCATGGAAGCCATTGAGATCGACAAGGAAATCTGGTCCAGGGCCGCCGCGCCGGTTTACGATCATTTCAAAAGCGACATCAATCAGGATTACGTCAACGCCATGCTGGGCCGGTAAGCGGCCCCGGCTCTTTGGGGCGGGCCGCCGGCCCGCCCCAAAACAATAGTTGAAAGGGGAAGGGATGAAGAAGGTTATCGATAATTTTGAAGAATTTTTTTTGGCTATTTTATTGCCCTGCATGTGCATCGTGGTTTTCGTCAATACCGTCGGCCGTTACACCGGCACCTTCTCCATTGACTGGGCGGAAGAGTCGGCCCGTTATATGATGATCTGGCTGGTCTTTCTGGGCATCTCGGCCGCGGCTAAAAATAACGCGCATTTCGCGGTGGGCGTGGTCTTCCTTCTCAGCCCCCGGAAATTTCATATTCCGTTAAGGCTCTTCATCCTGCTTCTGGTGCTGGTTTTTACCGTCACCGCGACCATCCTGGGCCTCCAGTATGCCTCGCGCCTCCAGAGCATGGGGCAGATTTCCCCGGCCCTGGCCATCCCCATGTGGGTCATGTACGGGGCCATTCCGGTGGGCTGCTGTCTGATGGCCGTCCGTTCAGTTCAGTTTTTCGTCGGGCAGGTCAGGGCCGGCCGCTCCCATCCCGACTTTGACGACACCCCTAAATTTGATCCCAACGCCGTTGAAATCGGTTGAGCAGAGGGCCTGAACCATGGGTTTCATCTTATTCATAGTTTTAGTCGCAGTGCTGATGACCGGCGTCCCCATCGCCGTTTCCATGGGTCTGGCTGTGCTGGCCGCCCTCAATTTCACCGACAACCCGACCCCCAGCCTGATCATGATTCAGCGCATGTTCACGGCGGTCGACAATTTCCCCTTCATGGCCATCCCCTTTTTCATCCTGGCCGGGGACCTGATGCAGATCGGCGGCATATCGTCCCGCCTGATCAATTTTTTGAAAATGATTCTGGGCCGGGTGCCGGCCCGTCTGGCGGTCATCGACTGCGTGGGCAGCGGGTTCTTCGGGGCCATCAGCGGCTCCAACCCGGCCACGGTGGCGGCCATCGGCGGCATCATGGTGCCGGAAATGAAGAAAGTGGGCTACTCGGCCGACCGGGCCGGGGCCATCGCCGCCTCGGCCGGCTGCCTGGGGGTCATCATTCCCCCGAGCATTTCCATGGTCACTTATTCGCTGGTGGCCGCGGTTTCCATCGGGGACATGTTCGTCGGCGGCATTGTGCCGGGCATTCTCCTGTGTCTGACCCTGGTGCTGGTCAGCGTCATCACCTGCTCCAAGTATGAGAAACGCGAAACCGAGCGCATTCCTTTCAGCTTGATAGTCAGGGCCTTTGTGGACGCCATTGCCGCGCTGATGATGCCGCTCATCATCCTCGGCGGCATCTACGGGCAGTTCTGCACACCCACCGAAGCCGCCTCCCTGGCCTGTGTCTACGCCTTTGTCATCAGTTGTCTGGTCTATCGGGAGCTGCCCGTACGGGATCTGCCGAAAATTTTCATCAAAAGTTCCATCAGCACGGCCATCGTACTCCTGACGGTGGCCATGGCCGCGCCTTTCTCCTGGCTCATGACCAGCGCCGGCATACCGCCGAAAATCATGAGCACGGTTCTGGAGCTCTTTGAAAACAAACAGGTCATCTTCCTGATGATGAACGTGACTCTTTTGTTCCTGGGCTGCTTTCTGGAAACCCAGTCCATCATTCTGCTGATGACCCCGATCCTTCTGCCGATCGCCAGGCAGTTCGGCCTGGATCCCATCGCCCTGGGGCTGATCATCGTCATCAACACCTCCATCGGCATGATCACCCCGCCCATGGCCGTCAACCTCTATGTGGCCGCCAACGTCTCCGGGGCCAGCGTGGAAGACATCAGCAAGCGCATACTGCCCTACCTGGGAAGTATGGTTCTGGTTCTGCTGATCTTCACTTACTTTCCCGATATTCTGATGTATCTGCCGAATCTGGTCAGAGGCCGTTAAAAGCGGCCCAAGGCCGGCGCCGGACCCAAAGATGAATTTGTTTCGCGGATAATTATGAGAAAACCCTTTTCGGCCATAATCAGCCTGCTGGCGGCGCTCCTTCTGAGCGGCCAGGCTTTGAGCGCGCCAGGCCTGGCCCGGACGCGCCAGGCCTGGGGGCCGGAGAGTGCCGAAAATTCGGCCCGGGCCATAATGGCCGGCAGCGGCCGGGCGGAACGGACGACCCCGGCCCGGGCCGTATGGCTGGGCCCCCAAAGCCGCCCGGCGCTGGTGAAGGACGCCGCCTTCGGCGGGGGGGGCCGGGAACGCGAATTCCGCGTCAAGCAGGAACAGAGGCCGGTGGCGGTCCTCAGAAGCTGGAACCTGAAACTGACCCAGGGCGATCAGACTTTCGTGCTGAACAGCCTGAAGCCAGTTTGTTTTTTCACCTTCATGGCCAGGCTGAAAATGGCCATGATCAGGCCCGAGACCCGCCCGGCGAACAGTCTGGTCAGATCAAGGGACGGCCCGGCCCTGAAAGCCTCCGTCGCTGACCAAATCAGACTGAGCTCCGGCGCGGCTTGGCTTTCTTAAGAAGGCGGCCCCCAAGGTCTATGAATCAGGCCGCCTCTTTCAGCCGCCGGAGCAGCGAGTAATCTTTCTGCGCGGGGACGGGCACTGTCCCCGATGATGAGGAAAAGATGAAAAAACTGCTCAACAACTTTGAGGAATGTTTCCTGGCCATTTTATTGCCGGCCATGGTCTCGATAGTCTTTCTGAATACGGTGGGCCGTTACACCGGCACCTTCTCCCTGGACTGGGCCGACGAAGCCTCCCGTTACCTGATGATCTGGCTGGTTTTTCTGGGCATTTCGGCGGCCGCCAAAAGGAACGCCCATTTCGCGGTCGGGGTCTTGTTCATGGTCACCCCGGCCCGGCTGCATCTTCCGATCAGGGCCTTTATTTTGTTCATGGTGCTGGTATTTACCGGGGCGGCCGCGGTTCTGGGCTGCCAGTACGCCTGGCGGCTTTACGGCATGGGGCAGACCTCGCCGGCCCTGAGCCTGCCGATGTGGTTCATGTACGGCTCCATACCTTTCGGCTGTTTCTTCATGGCCATTCGCTCCATCCAGTTTTTCGCGGGGCAGGTCAAGGCCGGCCGGAACCCTGATTTCGACGATAAGCCCAAATTCGATCCCAACGACGTGGAAATCGGTTGAGGGGTCGGCGCATTAAGCCCCGTCTGGGGCCAGGGTCGCGGTTCTCCTGATTTCCTGCCCGACCTGGTGAAGGGCAATCGATAACACAAGCCAACCCGCCCGCTTCTGATCAGGCGGGCGGCGGAAAGGGAGTTGAAATGAACATAACGATTTTAGGTTCCGGCGCCATGGGCTGCATTTACGGGGGTTTTCTGGCCGAGTCCGGGGAGAACCAGGTCACGTTGGTGGATATCTGGAAAGAGCATATGGACGCCATCAACCAAAACGGTCTGGTCATCATGACTCCCGACGGCCGGGAAAGGGTGGTCAAGAATTTGAAGGGCGTCTATTCGGCCGCCGAGGCCGGGCCGACCGAATTGATCATCGTCTTCGTCAAGGCCACCCATACTGAAGAGGCCATGCGCCAGGCCACCAATCTGGCGGACCCCGAGACCATGGTCCTGACCCTTCAGAACGGTTTGGGCAATGTGGAAAAGCTTTGCAACGTCGTGCCCCGGAAACAGGTCATTGCCGGCACCACGGCTTTCGGGGCCTCCATCAAGGGACCGGGCCGCATTCATCAGGGCGGCGCGGGCGACACGGTCATCGGCGAACTGGACGGCGCCCTGACCGGGCGCATCGAGAAGATCAAAGGCGTTTTAGACCGGGCCAATCTCTCGGGCAAAGTGGCCGACAACGTGCTGGGCCTGATCTGGAGCAAGCTCAGCGTCAACGTCGGCATCAACGCCATCGCCTCTCTGTGCAACATCAGGAACGGCCAGATTCTGGACTATCCCGAGAGCGCCGCTCTTCAGGAGGCGGCCGTCAAGGAATGCGTGGCCGTAGCCCAGGCCAAGGGCATCCGCTTCCCCGACGCCGACCCCCTGGCCCATGTGCGCGAAGTGACCCTGAAGACCGGCCAGAACACCTGCTCGATGCTCCAGGACGTCCTGGCCAAACGCCAGACCGAAATCGCGGTCATCAACGGCGCGGTGGTCGCCGCCGGCCAGGAAACGGGCCTGGCCACGCCGGTCAACTGGGTGCTGACCAATCTGATCAAGACCATTCAGAGCAGCTATCCCCAGGCTTGAACCAAGGGGGAGCTTGATGAAAAGCGACAGCGGAGGGCGCGGTTTTTCAAACCGAGGATCAAGCCGACCGGAAGACCCCGGGGGAAAACTTCCCAGGGGTCTTTTTCTCCAGGGCCCTGAGTAGCGCCAGGGCAAACCAACCCTAAGGCCGGCCTCAGCCTTTCTGAAATGGGGGCAAATTCAGCCGTATTATGTTAATATAACAGCCAGGCCCGAAAGGGAGTTGACCGTGATCAGAGTCTTACTCGCCGATGACGAAGACATAGTGCGGGCTTTTTTCCGTACGGTCATTGAAAAAGAAAAGCTGCCGGTCTCGGAAATTTACGAGGCCGACAACGGCCTGGAAACCATTCGTCTGGCCCGGGAGTACACCCCGGAGGCTGTTTTGCTGGATATACGGATGCCGGGCTTGAACGGCTTGAAGGTCTGCGCCGAAATTCGCCGGGAGATGCCGAACACTGAAGTGGTCATTATTTCGGCCTATGACGAGTTTGATTACGCCCGGGAGGCCTTCACTTCCGGGGCCCGGGATTTTCTGGTCAAGCCCGTCAGCCCCCAGCAGGTGGTGGAGGTCATCACCCGCATCATTGACGACCGCGGCGCGCGGGGTTTTCCCGGGGCCCCGGCCAACCATCCGCTGGTGGACGAGGTTCGCCGCTACATTGAAGAAAATCTGGATAAGGAATTCGGCCTGACTGATCTGGCGGCGGCGGTTTTCGTCAGCCCGTCGCACTTGAGCCGCAAATTTAAAAAACTGACCGGGGTTTCGGTGAGCCTCTTCATCCAGCAGATGAAGATCTCCCGGGCGGTGGAACTGATGCGGGACGCCTCCCTGAGCATAACCGACATCTCCGGGCTGGTGGGTTTCAACAACCCCGGTTATTTCGCGACCTGCTTTAAAGCCCTGACCGGTCGAACCCCTTCCCAGTATCGATCGGACAACCTGGAACAGCCTGGAACCAGGCATTGAAACAAATTGCCGTTAAGCACTTGACCGTGCGGCAGACGCGCTCTTCAAAGGGTCGGCCATGGTTGAAAAAAATCAGGATCCGCCCGACGACGTTACGGGACAGCTGACCGTCCTGGCCCGTGATCTGCCGGGCGACGAAGGGGTCAGGCAGAATTTTCACTGGGGCTGGGCCAAGTGGCTGGTGGAGCCCGACAGCCTGGGCGCCGAGCGGGTCAGTGTGGGCCTGATCACCTTTGCCCCGCGCAGCGATGATCGTGACCACTCCCATTATGGCGAAGAGCAGGTCATTTATGTGATCTCCGGGCGGGGCCGCCATATCGTCAACGGGCAGGGCTCCGCTTTCGGCCCGGGGGACACTCTTTACATCCAGCCTTACAGCCGCCACCTGATGGCCAACGATTACGATGAAGAGCTGCGGATGCTGGTCGTTTACATTCCCTCCCGGCTCCAGCCTATCCTGACCGAGTCCGAGGCCCAGTTCTGCGACCTGAATCACAAGTTCGACCTTCTGTCCTCCATTGACGCCGAAGTGGTCAAGGGGCTCTTAAACGCTCTGGCCCAATCTCTGCACCAGAGCCTGCGGCTGATCGGTCCCGATGGGGCCTGTCTTCTGGGCAGCGACAACCAGCCGGCCGTCTGCCGCCTTCTGCGGTCGGCCGGAGATCACTGCCGGAAACATATCAGCGTCAGCCTGGGCGAGATAAATTCTTTCAACAAGTCGCATCTCCTGCCCTGCTGCGCCAGGATCACCAGCATTTTCGTGCCCATTATGAGCAACAATATCGTCAGCGGCTACATCAAATGCGGCGAATTCTTCCTGAACCCTGAAGACCAGGCGGCCGCCACCGCCTGTCTGCGTGAAAAAAAGCTGATCGAAGATCATCCCGAAGGCGCCTCTCCCGAAGAGCTGCTCGGCGACATAAGGGTGGATAAGAAAAATAGAATCTATACTCTGGCCGAAAGCACCATAGCCGTGGCCCGCTACATCGCTGAAATGTCCATGGCTGTGGCCCGGCGCAAGGAACAGGAGAGCCACCAGCTGTCTATCCTCAGAAGTCAGATGAACGAGGCCCAGCTGAAACAGGCCCTCCAGGAGGCCGAACTGAAGCTCCTGCAGGCTCAGCTCAACCCCCATTTCCTCTTCAACACCCTCAACACCATCGGCCATCTGGCCTATCTGGAGGGCGCCGGAAAGGCCGCCGACCTGGTGCACAGCCTTTCCAACATCCTGCGCACGGCCCTGGGCAAGGTCAAGACCACGATTCCCCTAAGGGAGGAATTGGAACTCTTGCGGGCCTATCTTAACATCCAGAATTCCCGTTTCGGCCGCCGGCTTCAGGTTTCCATCAAAGTGGACCGGGGCCTGGAAGACTTTCCCCTGCCGGGGCTGACCCTGCAGCCCATTGTGGAAAACAGCATTATACACGGCGTGGAATCCAACCTGGGGCGGGTCAAGATAAAAATCAAGGTCGCCCGCCAGAATGACCAGATCCATCTGACGGTGGAAGATAACGGGCCGGGCCTGCCCGACGACGCTCAGGCCCGGCCGGGCGTAGGCTTAAGCAGCGTCACGGCCCGCTTGCGGCATCATTTTAAAGAATGCGGTTTTGAGTTGAAAAACCGGCCGGAAGGCGGGGTCCGCACCAGGATTATCCTGCCGCTGGAGCGACCCGACAGCGCCGATAAAATCTGACGGTCATTTATCGGCAGGCCAAGGCGGCGCCCCGCCCGGAAAATCCGGAAGGGACGGCCGCCTTTGTTTCGCTCCTCAAAGCCTGTCGAGGGCCACTGTCGTCAGGCCGGTCAGGCCCGGGCGGCTTTGTTTAAGGCCTCCCGCCCGGCCTGGAAAGCCTTTCGGTTCAGGGCGGCCAAGTCCGGCCGCCTGGCCAGCTTCTTGCCGAACATGAAGTCCATGGCCTTGTGGATGGATTCCTCGCTGACGGCCCCGGTGGCTTCAAAGACCGCGCCGAGGGCGATCATGTTCAGAACCTTGGCGCTCTTCAGTTCGTCAACGGCCAGGTCGCTCAACGGCAGCACATAGTTGCGGATGTCGCTGCGCCGGGGCGGATCGGGCACCAGCGAGCCGTTGATGATGAACCGCCCGCCGGGCGCCACCATATCTTCAAAGCGCTCCTTGGACTGAAGGTTCATGGCCAGAGCCAGTTGCGGCTTCTGAACCACCGGGGCGCCGATCACCTCATCGGAAATGACCACCGAGCAGTTGGCCGCGCCCCCGCGCATCTCCGGGCCGTAGGAGGGAATCCAGGAGACGTGACGCCCTTCCTCGAGGCCGGCCTGGGCCAGCAATTGGCCCATCAGCATTATGCCCTGGCCGCCGAAGCCGGCAAAAATCATTTCGTGCATCATGCTTCAACCTCCTTGAAGACGCCCAGGGGATAATAGGGAATCATGTGGGAATCCACCCACTGACCGGCTTCCACCGGGCTCAGGCCCCAGTTGGTGGGGCAGGTGGACAGGACTTCCACAAAGCCCAGGCCGTGCCCGGCCAGTTGCAGTTCGAAGGCCTTTTTGATGGCCTTGCGGGTCTGGCTGATGCGGGCCGGTTTGTTGACGGCCGTGCGGGTCACGTAAGAAGGCCCGCTGAGGGCGGCGATTATCTCGCTCATGCGCAGAGGATTCCCGGCCAGCTTGGGGTCGCGGCCGGCCGGGCTGGTCTGGGTCCGCTGCCCGCCAAGGGTGGTCGGGGCCATCTGGCCGCCGGTCATGCCGTAGATGGCGTTGTTGATGAAAAGCACGGTGATGTTTTCCCCGCGCCCGGCGGCGTGGATGATCTCGGCCGTGCCGATGGCCGCCAGGTCGCCGTCGCCCTGGTAGGTGAAGACCACCGACCCGGGTTGGCTTCGCTTGACCCCGGTGGCCACGGCCGGGGCCCGGCCGTGGAGGGCCCCGACCATGTCCAGGTTGAAATAGTCGTAAGCCAGAATCGAGCAGCCCACCGAGGCCACGCCGATGGTCGACTCCCGCACCTTCAGTTCATCTATGACTTCGGCCACCAGGCGGTGGATGATGCCGTGATGGCAGCCCGGACAGTAGTGGGTCGGCATGTCGACCAGGGCCTCGGGCCGTGAAAAAACCAGTTTCTCTTCCATAATCAAGCCTCCCCCGCCAAAAGTTCCCGGACTTTGGCCTGAACGTCGTCCATCTGGATCATCACCCCGCCCGGCCGCCCGTGGAAGGCCACCGGGGCCCGGCCGCAGACCGCCAGGCGCACATCCTCCACCATCTGCCCGGCGCTCTGTTCCACCACCAGAAGGCCTTTGACCCGGTCGGCCAGCTTTCTCAGGGCTTCACTGGGGAAGGGCCAGAGGGTTATGGGCCGCAAGAGGCCCACCTTCAGGCCTTCGGCCCGGGCCCGATTTTTGACGCTCAGGGCGATGCGGGAACTGATGCCGTAAGCCACCAGCACCAGTTCGGCGTCCTCGGTGTCGAATTCTTCATAGCGCAGTTCGCTTTCGGCGATCCGGGCGAACTTGGCCTGAAGATGCCGGTTGTGTTCTTCGCAGCGCGCGGCGTCGAGATATAGGCTGTTGATCAGGTTCTTGCCGCGCCCTTTGGCCCCGGTGGCCGCCCAGGGTTTTTCCGGGAAAAAAGTTACCGCTTCGGGAATGCCGACCGGCTCCATCATCTGGCCGATCACCCCGTCGCTTAAGATCAGAACGGGGTTACGATATTTATCGGCCAGTTCGAAGCCCAGGATGCTCAGGTCCATCATTTCCTGAACCGAGTTGGGGGCCAGGGTCAACAGCCGGTAGTCGCCGTGCCCGCCGCCCTTGACGCTCTGGAAATAATCGCTCTGGGCGCCCTGGATACAGCCCAGGCCCGGTCCGCCCCGGGCCACGTTGACGATGAGGCAGGGCAGTTCGGCGGCCGAGAGGGTGGAGATGGTCTCCTGCTTGAGGCTGAGGCCCGGGCCGGAGGAAGAGGTCATGGTCCGGCGCCCGGTCGCGGCCGCCCCGTAGACCATGCTGATGGCCGCGATCTCGCTTTCAGCCTGGAGAAAGACGCCCCCGGCTTCCGGCATGTATTTGGCGAAATACTCAGGTATTTCGGTCTGGGGCGTGATGGGATAGCCGAAATAGTGGCGGCAGCCGGCCAGAATGGCGCCCATGGCGCAGGCTTCAGTGCCTTTCAATAATACTTTGTCGCTCATAAGTCGGCCCCCTGGACCGTGGCCTCTGCGGCGCTTCTGGCTTCCCGGTAGACGGAGATGACCACGTCCGGGCAGGTCCGGGCGCAGATGGCGCAGCCCGTGCATTCCCCGGGCCTTAAGCTGGCCACCGGCTGATAGCCATTGTGGTTGAGGCGATGTTCCGCAAACGCCAGGATTTTTTTGGGGCAGGCTTCGATGCACAAGCCGCAGCCCTTGCAGCGATCTTCATTAAAAACTGTTCTGGCCATATAGGCTCCTCCTTCAGGGACGGCCCGTTGGTGAGGGCCGCCGCGGCTTGGAACCTCCCGGAGGTTCCATTTTAAGCGATCTGGTTGGATCGCCGCCATAAGCCCAGTTTCTGGGCGTCTTCGATCAGTTCTTCGCGGAAGTCGGGATGAGCGATGTTGATGATCCGTTCGGCCCGCTCCCGGACCGAACGCCCGGCCAGGTCGGCCAGGCCCCACTCGGTGACCAGGAGGTGGACCTGGGAGCGGGGACCGGTGACCACCGAGCCTGAAGGCAGATCCGGCCGGATGCGTGATTTCAGCCGGCCCTCTTTTTTGTCCATATAAGTCGAGGTCAGGCAGATGAAGCTCTGGCCGCGGGCGGCCTGGTAAGCGCCGGTGACGAAATCCAACTGGCCGCCGGTGCCGCTGATCTGGCGATGGCCGGCGCTTTCCGAACTGACCTGGCCCCGAAGATCGATCTCCAGGCAGTTGTTGATGGTGGCCACGTTTTCATTGGCGGCGATAATAGCCGGATCATTAACATAGTTTATGGGCATGGAGCAGAGCTGTTCGGCGTTGGCCCGCACCCAGTCGTAAAAAGCGTTGCCGCCCAGGCCGAAAGAAAAGACCGAGAGCCCCCGGTCTATTTTTTTCAATCGGTTGGTGATTTTTCCGGCCAGGGCCAGGTCTTTGTAGGCGTCCACCAGCATTTCGGTGTGAACCCCGAGATCCGTAAGGCCCGAACTGGCGATCAGGGCCCCCACGGCGTTCGGCAGGGCCCCGACCCCCAACTGGATGGTCACCCCGTCCTGGAGCCTTTCGATGATCAGGCTGGCGATGCGGTCTTCGATTTCGCCAAAAGGGGCTGGAACCAGCAGCGGGAGATCGGGGGACGGGCCTTCCACCACCAGGTCGACCTGGTCGATATGGAGGCCGTTTTCCCGGCCGCGGCTGATTCTCGGCAGTTTTTCATTGACTTCCACCACCACTTTCCGGGCCTTTTCACAGATGGCCGCGCTGGCTGAATTGGTCAGGGAGAAGTTGAAGTAACCGTTTTCATCCATGGGGCTGACCGCGCAGAAACTGACGTCCACCTCCAGGCTCTTGCGGTAGAAAAGGGGCATGTTGCGATAAATCATGGGGATGTAATAGGCCAGACCCCGGTCGCTGAGCTGCCGTTCATAGCCGCTTAAGTGCCAACTGTGGTAGATGAAGTGTTCCTGTTTCGGGTCGCTTTCAACGGCCAGGGCCGGGACCAGGCGCATGCCGCCCCTGATTTTGACCTCGGACAGTTCGTCCCGCCGTTCGGCCAGGGCCTTATCCAGCTCCACCGAACTGGACAGCGCGAAATGGTAGTCCACCCAGTCCCCGCTTTTGACCAGCCGGGCCGCCTCCGCGGCGGAAACCAGTTTTTTCTTATATGCCGTCCAAATGCTCATTTTGATCCATCTTTAGCAGTTGAGTGTCGGGCCGGGATTGATAAAAAAAGTCTATTCGATTGATCCACAATAGCATTTTTTTGAAAATAGCGCTTCCAAGTACATGCTTAATATATTTGTTTTATTGCCTGGATTCAGCGCATTAATAACGAATATTTGATCTTTTGCGCTCAAATTTTCAATTTTTTGCGGCGCCCCTGGCCGGCCCTGAGGCGGACTTTTTCCTCAAATGCTCCGACTTGACATCGCCAGTCGGCCGTCCTATAATTTCTGGAAATAGTCAGCGCTGTCAAATTATTTAATTTTTCAAGCATTTAGGCTGCCGCCAGCCCGCGGGGCCGGCCTTGAAGAGGTCATTTCATGAGCGAAAAAATTAAACTCCTGGTGGCCGACGATGAGGCCGTGGTCCGCAACTTCATCCAAATTTATGCTGAGTATTTTTGAAATAATGCGCAAAAAGTCATCGAAAACAATATATTTTAAAATTTTTGCCTAAAGCCGTCAAGAGCCTTTCCAGGCGGGCTTTGCTTCAAAAGGCTTTGGCAGTTGATTTTTTTAGATATCCGGGCTTGCTGAAGCTCCGCCGGGGCGCCGCCCGCCGCGCGTCGGGGCGGCCCGACAGCGCCTTAGCAAATGACCGGGCAATATGCTATAGTTTCTAAGGTCTGAATGAAAACGGGTCCGGCGCCCGTTTACGGAGGCTCGGCGGTTTCCGGCAATCAAGGTGAATCAATGCTGAACAGGGATTTCATAAAAGAGGCCGGGCAAATCGTCGGCCGGGACCACTGCCTGGGCGGGATTCTGGATATCGAGCTCTACTCCTACGACTCCTCGCCTTTCATTCACCCGCCGGAACTGGTCATCCTGCCGGGTACGGTCGAGGAACTGCGCCAAATCGTCCGCCTGGCCGCGCGCCATCAGGCGCCGCTGACGCCTCGCGGGGCCGGCACCAGCCTGTCAGGCGGGGCGGTGGCCAGGCACGGCGGGGTGGTCCTGGCGGTCACCAGGCTCAACCGGGTCCTGGAGCTGGACCTTCTGGCCGAGACCGTGCTGGTGGAGAGCGGGCTGGTCAACCTCGATCTTCAGAATTACCTGGAACCCTACGGCTATATGTTTCCCCCGGACCCGGCCAGCCAGAAGGCGGCCACCCTGGCCGGCAACATCGCCGAGAACGCCGGGGGCATCAAGGGCGTCAAATACGGCATCACCAAGCATCACGTCCTCGGCCTGGAACTGGTGCTGGCCGACGGCGCCCTGGTCCGCACCGGAGCCCTGGCCGAAAGGGCGGCCGCCCCGGACTCCACCGGCCTCTTCATGGCTTCCGAAGGGGCCCTGGCCCTGGTCAGCAAGGCTCTCTTGAAAATTACCCCTCTGCCCCGCGATTACCGCACGATTTCAGCGGTCTTTGACGATCTGGGCAAAAGCGGCCGGGCCGTCTCGGAAATCATCAGCGCCGGCATCCTGCCGACGGCCCTGGAGATCATGGATCATCAGTTGATCGTGGCCCTGGAGGATTACCTTCACCTGGGTTTTCCCCTCGACGCGGAGGCCATGCTTTTAATCGAAATAGACGGCCTGGGGCCGGAACTGGACCGCCAGATGAAGGCTGTTTTCGAGATCTGCGAAAAAGTGGGGGCCGCCGGCGTCAGCCTGGCCCGTGACCTGGCCGAGCGTGACCAGCTCTGGCTGGCCCGCCGCAGCGGCAACGGGGCCATGGGCCGCATCAAGCCGGCCACCATCGTTCAGGACGTCACCGTGCCCATCGACCAGCTGCCGGCCATGCTCAGCCGGGTGCAGGAGATCTCCCGCCGCCACGAGGTGACCATTGTCCAGATGGCCCACGCCGGCGACGGCAACCTCCACCCCCATCTGCTCTACGACCCCTATGACCAGGCCGAGTACCAGCGCTGCCTGGAGGCCGGCCACGAGATCTTCGACGACGCCTTGAAGGCCGGCGGCGCCTTGACCGGCGAACACGGCATCGGTCTGGAAAAAATAGAATTCATGGACAAGCAGTTCAGCCGGGAGGAATTGGAATTCATGTCCGAGATCAAGAAAATCCTGGACCCGGAAGGCCGGCTCAATCCCGGCAAGGTTTTGCCGGCCCATTATCTGCCCGGTCCCGGCGGGGAGGTTTCGGCGTGAATATCCTTTACCCGGAAAGCGCGGCTTCGGCCCGGGAAATGGTGCGGCAGTCCGGACGGGCCCGGCGGGCCCTCCTGCCGGCCGGCCGCCGGAGCCGTCTGGCCCGGTGGCCGGGCCTGGAAGAAGAGGGCGGGGCGGCCCTTCTCAGTTCCGAAAGGCTGACGAAGGTTCTTTCCGTTGAGCCGGAGAATTTACTGGCCATCGTCGAAGCCGGGCTGAGCCCGGAAGAGGTCCGCCGGGCCCTGGAACCGGCCGGTCTTTACTGGCCGGTTTCCGGCCTGGACCGGCGCAGTCTGGGGGCCATCATGGCCGAAGGCGCCCTTTCCCTGGAGAGCATGGCCAGGGGGCCGATGATCGACTGGATTTTGGGCAGCACCTTTGTCGAGCCCTCCGGCCGCCTGATCTCCAGCGGCGGGCGGACTCTGAAAAACGTCAGCGGCTACGACCTGACCCGCTTCCACTGGCGGGCCTGGGGTTCCCTGGGTTTCAGCACGGCCTTTATCCTCAAGTGCCTGCCCCTGCCCGAGAGTTCCCGGGTGCTGGAAATTCAGTGCGCCAGCGGGACCGAGGCGGCCGGACTGGCTGAAAGCGTCATCCTGAAGCGGATTTTCCCCCAGGCCCTGCGCCTTTCTTATCAGGAAGACCGCTGGTCGCTCCTGGTCTGGCTGACCGGTTTTGCCGAATACGTCGAAGCCCGGTTCAAAGAACTGCGGGCCCTGGCCGGGGACCGGCCCGGCCGGGTCCATGAAGAGGCCCTGGATTTCTGGAACGGCTATCTGGCCCGTTGGCCGCTGAAAGCTCCCGGGGCCGGTCACTGGCTGGGTTCCCGGCGGGCCGTGCTGGACTTGGCCGCTCACCTGGATTGGCCGGAGCTTAAGGGCAGGCCGGGCCGGATCGACCTTGATCCGGGCGGCGGTCAAATCCGCTTTGAGGGCCAGGCCGAAGCCTTCGCGCCCCTGGATGCTTTCGAGACGGCCGGCCCCCGGCCGGAAGGCGAGGTCTATCTGCGGCTCAAGCGGGGCCTGGACCCGGCTGATCTCTTCTTTCCGGCCCGGCTGCTCGGCAGACAGGTGAAATGATGTCCGATTACCGCGAAATTCAAAGGTGCAACCGTTGCGGCTTTTGCCAGAGCGTCTGCCCGACCTATGGCCAGTCCCGGATGGAAGCCCAGTCGGCCCGGGGCCGCATCCGCCTGGTGCGTCTGTTGAACGACGGGCAATATGACTGGCGGCGGGACCCGGGCATTGCCGAAAAAGTCGACGACTGCCTTTTGTGCCGGGCCTGTGTGGTCAACTGCCCGGCCTCGGTGGCCACCGACCGGATCATGCTGGCCGCCCGCCGGGATTTCCTGGAAATCAAGGGCCTGTCGCTCTTTCAGCGCCTGGTCTACCGGGGGGCCCTGTCCCACCGCGAACGCCTGGAGCGGGCTTCAACCCTGATGCGTCTTTACGAAAAGAGCGGCGCCCGGAACATCCTCTACTCCCGGGTTCTCCGGCGGACCCTGGATCGCCTGATCTATTTCGACTCGTTTCTGCCGGCCGGCCTGGAGGCCCCGGCCCGGGGCCAACTGCCGGAAATCGTCCGGCCCCGGGGGCCGGCCCGTTTCAAGGCGGTTTTCTTCCTGGGCTGCGCCAGCAACGTCTTCGGCGCCCGCACGGTCAGGAGCCTGGTCAATTATCTGGTTTCCAGGGGAGTGGAACTTCATCTGCCCAAAGTGGCCTGCTGCGGCGAACCGCACCGGACCACCGGGGACGAGCGGGAAGTCCGGCGTCTGGCGGCCAAAAACATTCCGCTGATTTTCAAAGATAATTTTGATTTCATCATCACCGACTGCTCCACCTGCGCCCACGCCCTGGCTCATTACGACCAGTTCATCGGTGAGGAAACGCCTGAGGCTGAAAAAGTCAGGCCCCTTCTGGCCCGGGTGAAAGACGTCAATACCCTGGTGGTGGAAGAGCTGGGGCTTGAGCCGGACCGGCTGCGGCCTCTGCCGGCAACTAAGGTCACCTACCATGATTCCTGCCACGCGCTGCGCGGCCTGGGCGTCAAAAGCGCCCCCCGGGAGATAATCAAGGCTGTGCCCGGGCTGACCCTGGTGGAAATGAAGGCCGCCGACAGCTGCTGCGGCGGGGCCGGCTCCTACGGCTTCAGCCACCCGGAGATGTCCGGCCGCATCGCCGCGGCCAAAGTTCGAAACATTCAGGACAGCGGCGCTGATACGCTGGCCGTTTCCTGCCCGGCCTGCACCCTGCAGTTGGGGGCCGGGCTCAGGCGGGCCGGGCTGGAACTGCCGGTGCTTCATCCGGTGGAACTGCTGGCCGCCGCCGCCCCGACGGGGGCTCAAACGTAGCGGTGAATCCGGGTCAAAGGCTCGCGGCGTCGGAATCTCATTGGCGGCGAAAATAAATTTCTCAACAATCTGCTCCTGATCCCTTCGAGACCATGGTCAGTAAATCGGGCCTCATGCGGTTGACGAATCCGCCGCGGTTCCGGGGCCTGATATTTACTATTGACTTTCACTATTTTATATATTATCATTATCTATAACCAAACTATGAGGATTGATAGTGGCCTGGCTCGCGACTGGCCTGGCCGGCGGGGGCTGATTTTTCTCCGCGGTCATTTGTGTTCCCGGCCCTTTCCGAAAAAGGGGGGCTGGAATCAGGCTTTATGGCCGTCAAGCTCCGGCTTATCCGACAACCTTTTTTTGAAAGTGATTTGCTATGACCATTAAAGAAGTCCAAACTACTTGCTGTTATTGCGGTTCAGGCTGCCAGCTTCTGTTTAAGACCGACACGAAAGCCAACAAAATCCTCGAGGTCCACCCTGTCCAGGGCAGGACCAACGACGACAAGGCCTGTCTTAAAGGTTGGTATGGCTGGGATTTTTTAAACGATCCCCAAATCCTGACCAGACGTATCCGCCGGCCCATGATCCGCCGAAACGGCAAGGGCTCGCCTCTGGAAGCGGTCGGCTGGGACGAGGCTGTCAAATTTGTGGCTGAAAACCTCCAAAAGGTTAAGGACAAATGGGGCCCGGACTCTATTATGGGCGCGGCTTCGGCCAGGGGACCGGGTAACGAGTCCAACTACCTGATGCAGAAATTCTTCCGGGCGGTCCTTGGCACCAACAATATCGACCACTGCGCAAGGATTTGTCACGCCGCCTCAGTGGCCGGCTCCCGGGCCACCATCGGCGAAGGGGCCATGTCCCTTTCCATCCCCGAAATTGAGGATGCCGAGGTCATCTTTAACATCGGCTACAACGCCGCGGCCTCCCATCCCATCGTGGCCAGGCGTATCGTCCGCGCCAAGGAAAAGGGGGCTTACATCATCGTGGCTGACCCCAGGGTGACGGAAACTTCCAGGATCGGGCACCTTCATTTACAGTTGAAGGGAGGCACCAACCTGGCCCTGACCAACTCCATGGCCTACGTCATCATAAATGAGGGCCTTTCGGACACTGAGTTCATTAAGGCGCACACCAGGGACTTCGATGAATTTAAAGCCATAGTCCAGGACTATCCTCCGGAAAAAATAGGCCCGATCGCGGAACTCGACCCTGAGGACATTAAGACGGCGGCCCGGAAGTACGCCGGAAGTAAACATT
Organism: Candidatus Adiutrix sp.; assembly: GCA_031263565.1. Taxonomy (GTDB): domain Bacteria; phylum Desulfobacterota; class Desulfarculia; order Adiutricales; family Adiutricaceae; genus Adiutrix. Next base: position 21,886 of record JAISFR010000012.1, read on the forward strand.
CGGTCATCCTCTGGGGCATGGGCGTCACTCAGTTCTCCCAGGGGGTGGACGTGGTCAAAAGCCTGTGCAGTCTGGCTATGCTAACCGGCAATTTTGGGCGGCCCAGCACCGGAACGGGCCCGGTCCGCGGGCAGAATAACGTCCAGGGAACCTGCGATATGGGCGTTTTGCCGGATGTTTTCCCGGGTTACCAGTCAGTGGCTGACCCCCAAATGCGGGAGAAGTTTGCCAGGGCCTGGGGGGTCAAGTCCCTGCCCGATTCTCCCGGCCTCCAACTGACCAGGGTTCCGGAAAGGGTGGTCCATGAAAAGGATCCGGCCAAAAGGATCCATGCCTACTATATTTTCGGAGAAGATCCGGCCCAGTCCGATCCTGATTTGGCTGAGCTGAGGGAGACTTTGGCCCGGATAGATTTCGTGGTTTGCCAGGATATCTTCATGAACAAAACCACTCAATTCGCCGACGCTATTTTGCCGGCCACCTCCTGGGGTGAGCATGACGGGGTCTATACCAGTTCCGACCGGGGTTTCCAGCGCATCCGCAAAGTCATAGAACCGGTCGGCGATATCAAAGACGATTGGGAGATAATCTGTCTTCTCTCCACGGCTATGGGCTATCCCATGAAATACAAGAATACCGAGGCGATCTGGAACGAGATGATCGATCTCAGCCCCAAATTCACCGGCGCCACCTACGAGAAGATGGAACGCCAGGGGAGCGTCCAGTGGCCCTGCTATGACAAAGGCGCCCACGACCGGGGCACGATGTATCTTCACCAGGGCGGCCATTTCGCAACCCCGGACGGCATTGGCCTCTTTAAGACCGCCCATTACCATCCGCCGGCCGAGGTGGAGAACAGCGAATTCCCGTTTACCCTGTGCACCGTCCGCGAAGTGGGTCACTACTCGGCCAGAACCATGACCGGCAACTGCCGGACCCTTCGCAACCTGGAAGACGAGCCCGGCTGGGTCGAGATGTCCCCCCGGGACTGCCGGACCCTGGGCGTCTCCGACGGCGATCTGGTGAAGATCATAAGTAAGCGCGGCGCGGTCATCAGCAGGTGCAAAATGACCGAGCGGGTCAAGACCGGAGCCGTCTACATGACCTACCAATGGTGGGTCGGGGCCTGCAACGAACTGACCATTTCCTGCCTGGATCCCACCAGCCGGACTCCGGAGTACAAATACTGCGCGGCCAAGATCGAAAAAATAGACGATCAGAAATGGGCCTGGCACGAGGTGGATACTGTCTACAGCCGACTCAGGACTGAAATGGGCGTTCCCGAAAAGGCGGTGATTCAATGAACTATTTTGTCAAAGCCAATCCCAACCGCTGCATCGGTTGCCGGACCTGCATGATCAGTTGCGTAGTGGCCCATGAGGGCAAGCGCATCTTCGAGATTGATCCGGACGCTTATAACTTCAACCCCAGGCTCTTTATGGTCAAAACGGCCAAGGTGAGCATCCCGATTCACTGCAAACAGTGCGAGAACCCGGCCTGTAAGGCCGCCTGCGTTCCCGGGGCCATCTCTCTGGAGGGGACCAGAGTGTCCGTCGACAGCCATAAGTGCATTGGCTGCAAGAACTGCGTGGCGGCCTGCCCCTTCGGCGCCATGGATCTCGTGGAATCCGGGGAACTATTGGACGACGGCGCCCCCAAGATGGTCGCCCTTAAGTGTGATCTCTGCGCCGGGGTGGCTGACGGCCCCTCTTGCGTCAAGGTCTGTCTGACCGAGGCCCTGGAACTGGTTACGGAAAATGATCTGCTGGCGGCCTTGAGGGAGAAGAGGCAGATAGCGGCGACCGCCTCTTTATAGCGGCTGGCCTGTCCGATTAAAAACCGGGCTTTCCCGTTTTCGGGAGGCCCGGTTTTTTGTTCAGGCACGCCCGGCATGGCGCACCCACTTGGAGCGGCAACCGGGCATCCCGACGGTGCTGGACCGACTGATACAGCAGACGCTGCATCAGAGGCTGAATCCCATATTCGATGGTGACTTTTCGGAGTCGAGCTACGGCTTCCGGGAGGGGCGAAGCGCTCACCAGGCGGTGTGTACGGCGCGTCAGTACGTGTCGGAGGGCCGGCGGTGGGTGGTGGATATGGATTTGGAAAAGTTCTTTGACCGGGTCAATCACGACATATGCAAGCGCGGCGGGAGCTGTGAAAGCGCCAGAGGCGGCAAAGCAGACCGCAACGGGCTGATACCATTGCGTGAGCAATGGTGCACTTATACACCCTTCGGGTGTCGTGCGCCCTGCCGGGGGCGTTTCGCGCCTGCCGGCGCGAAATAAGGGGGGAACCGCGGTTCCCCCTTACCCCCCCCTCGCTCATGCGACTGGAGGGCATTGTCCATAAAAAGTTAAGGTGATGGTTTCGTCGCGATTTGTAATTCTGTAAATATTGGCTTAAAACCATATTTTGAATAGAAACCGAACGCTTCTTCATTGCCGGCCGCAACCTTAATGGTTACACTCGTTGCATCGCACGAATTGATCCGGTCAAGCGATTTCTCCATCAATACACTGCCAATATGCTGTTTGCGATATTCAGGCTTCACGTAGATGGAGTCTATTTCTCCGATATTATCAACAATGCTTGATACGCAATATCCGATTCTTCTGTTGCCGTCGTAGGCTATGGCTATAAACAATTTCCCTTTGCTTGCGCTGGAAAGAAGCGACTGCTTTCTTTGGCGAAATGTGAAATCGTTGTAACGGTGTTTGAAATCAAGTGATTTTTCAAAATGGATTTGATTAAGCTCAGTCCATAATTCTTCAATGTCGTCAATAAGCGTTTCGTTGCCGTTAAAATATGAAATTTCGTTATTCATTGTCAGCCCTCGCTATTTTCTCTTTTGTTTTATTGTGTTAAGACGAATCGAATTATACAACCCGTGAACGGTTACAGTTTTTAAGAGGCCGGGGGCCGGATAAACAGCGGCTGGCCTATCCAATGAAAAACCGGGCTTTCCCGTTTTCGGGAGGCCCGGTTTTTTGTTCAGGCGGAAGAGCCATAATAACTCCTTTACTGCATGGCATAGTTCAGTTTTCATCAGTTTCTCCATCCATAAGCATCAGTTTCCGCCGCGCTATACGTTCACGGGTTTCCGTAAGTATAGTGTGTATACGTCGCTCAAACTCCGCTTTCGGTGGGAGTGCAGTCCAATATTCCGCGACCATAATGCCGTCCTTATCCAGTTCCAATAACTCAATTTGCTCACGGTTGCCCTCGGTACAGAGTATTATGCCAATAGGCTCTTCCTCCCACTCCTGACGCTCATAGCGGTTTAGCCATTTCAGGTAAAGTTTCATCTGCCCGTTATACTCAGCGTGGAACTTGCTGAGCTTTAATTCAACCGCCACAAGCCGGCGCAGATAGCGGTTAAATAGGAGTAAATCAAGATGAAAGTCCACTCCGTCAATTATCATTCGCTTCTGCCGCTCCACAAACGCGAAGCCTTTGCCGAACTCAAGTATGAATTTTTCAATTTCACCGAGTATTGCGGATTCCAAGTCAGCTTCTGCGTAGTCGTCGTTCAGACCAAGCGAATCAAGAAGGTAGGGGTCTTTGAACACGTTGAACGGTACTTTGCCTGCGCGGTTAAGCTGTGCGTTGGCGATGTCGCGCCGCTCATAGGCTTTGCGGTTGATAAGTTCGTGCAGACCGCGCTTGCCGAGTACGCCGCGAGCGGCTTCTTCGAGATAGTATAGCTTCGCCTCTTGCGTTTTAAGCGGCAAAATTTCAACGAAATGCGACCACGATAATTGTGTCGCCAGTGGCGACACAATCTCAAAGTCAGGAAATTGCTCCGCAAACTGCATCATCCTTCGCAAATTGCGCAGTTCGTATGTGCGGCCATATATTCCCATCAATTGTGTCGCCAGTGTCGAAATAATTTGTTTTCCATATTCGGCACGTTCATTATTCAACACGTCTTGGTTAATGCGCTGCCCTACCTGCCAAAATGTGAACGCTGACGTTCGTAGTGCGTGTGCCGCTATCGTCTGCCGCCCTTGCTCTATGATTTCAGTAACATCGGCGAGTAGCATCTGCGCCAGGTTAATCAGTTCCACGATTATGCTCCTTTTACAACCCGTGAACGGTTACAGTTTTTAAGAGGCCGGTGGCCGGAGAAACAGCGGCTGGCCTGTCCAATGAAAAACCGGGCTTCCCCGTTTTCGGGAGGCCTGGTTTTTTGTTCAGGCGGAAGAGCCGATCAGCGGGCGCTGCCCGGCGGAGCCGAAGGGTTTGGCGACGGAGCGGGGCGCCCCGGCCGGCTGTAAAGATCAACCCCGCGCAGATGGTGGAACCATTCCCGCATTTTCTGGAACATGGCGTAGACCAGGGGAATGACCACGATGCCCAGGACCGAGGCGCTGAGCATGCCGCCGAAGACGACCACCGAGACGTTCTGCCGGCTCATGGCCCCCGGGCCGGTGGCCACGACCAGCGGCAGAAGGCCGGCCAAAAAGGCGATGGAGGTCATCATCACCGCCCGAAACCTCAGGCGGGCGCCCTGCGCGGCGGCTTCCTTGATGCTCAGGCCGGCCTCCCGGGCGTCTTTGGCGAATTCCACGATCAAGATGGCGTTCTTGGCGGCCAGGGCGATCAGGGTCACCAGGCCGATCTGGACATAAACGCCCAGGGCCTGGTTGGCTATTTTAACGGCCAGCATGGCCCCGTAAAGGGCGGCCGAGATGGAGAGAATGACCCCGATGGGAATGGTCCAGCTCTCGTAGAGGGCCACCAGGAAGAGATAGGCGAAAAGAAGCGAAAGGGCGAAGAGATAGACCGTCTGGCCCGAGGAATCCTTCTCCTGCAAAGTGCTGCCGGTCCATTCAAAGCCGTAGCCCCGCTCCAGATCCCGCGAGGCTTCTTCCATGACGGCGATGGCCTCGCCCGTGCCCAGGCCCTGAAGGGCGCTGCCCTGTATCTTGATGGTCCGGGTGTTGTTGTAGCGGGTGATGTTGTGGGGCCCGGTGGTGACCCGCCCCTCGATCACCGACGAGAGCGGCACCATATGGCCGTCTTTGCTCTTGACGTGGATGTTGTAGACGTCGTCGAGATTGCGGCGCATATTGGCGTCGGCCATGATGTTGACCTGCCAGCTTCGGCCTTCGAGGTTGAAGTCGTTGACGTAATAGCTGCCCAGGTAGGACTGCATGGCGGAAAAAACGTCGGCCACGTCGATGTTCAGGGACTGGATCTTGTCCCGGTCCACATCTATCTTGATGACCGGGGTGGCCGTGTTGTAGAAGGTCATGACGAACTGCATGCGGCGGTCGCCCATGGCCCGGCCCATGATCTGCCTGGCCACCCCTTCGAATTCCCGGAAGTCGCGGCCTTCATAATCCAGAAGCTGGTACTCAAAGCCGCCCACCGAACCCAGGCCGATAATGGGCGGGGGGATGAAAGACTGGGCCGTGCCTTCAATGATGGTCGACAGCCGGCGGTTGGCTTCCATCTGGATGTTGGCCAGAGAAGTCCCTTGGCTTTTCCGTTTCTCGTAATCCTCCAGCATGATGAACATGAAGGCCGCGTTGTTCTGCACCGAGTTGTTGATCAGGTTGATGCCCAGAACGATCATGGAATTGCGGATCCCGGGGATGCCCCGGACGATGTCGTTGGCCCTGAGGGCCAGTTCCCGGGTTTTGTCCAGGGAGGTGCCTTCGGGGGTGCCCATCTGCACCAGAAGAGCGCCCATGTCCTCATCCGGCAGAAAGCCGGTGCTCGTGTCTTTCATGATGAACCAGGAGCAGCCCAGGAAAACCAGCACCAGGACCAGGCCGAAAATGGAGCGCCTCAGAAGCAGGCCGACCAGGCCTACATATTTGTTGCGGAACTGGTTCATGAAATTCTGAAACTTGCGCACCAGGAAGTTCTGCTTCTTCTCCCCGTTTTCATGTTTCAGAAAAACGGCGCAGAGGGCCGGGGAAAGGGTCAGGGCGTTGATGGCCGAGATGAAGGTCGAGACCGAAATGGTCACCGCGAACTGTTGATAGAGCTTGCCGGAGACGCCGGGGATGAAGGCCACCGGCACGAAGACCGACAGGAGCACCAGGGTGATGGCCACGATCGGGTTGGTGATCTCCTCCATGGCCTTGATGGAGGCCTCCCGCGGCGGCAGCTTTTCCTCCCCCATGATCCGTTCGACGTTCTCGACCACCACGATGGCGTCGTCCACGACAATGCCGATGGCCAGCACCATGGCCAGAAGGGAAATGGTGTTGGCCGTGAAGCCCACCGCCAGCAACACGGCAAAGGTGCCCACCAGGGAGACCGGCACGGCGACCATGGGAATCAGGGTTGAACGCCAATTGCCCAGGAAAAGGTAGACCACGGCAATGACCAGGAGGAAGGCCACTACAATGGTGTGCTGGACTTCGTAGATGGAAGCCCGGATAAAGACGGTGGCGTCAAAGACGGTGTCATAGGCCATGCCAGGAGGAAAGCGCGTGCTCATCTCCTCGACCGCGGCGTTGAGCCGGTCGACCACGGCCACGGCGTTGGAGCCGGCCGACTGGCTGACCATCATGCCCGAGGCTGGCTGGCCGTTGTACATGCCGGTGACCGTGTAACTCTCGGCCCCCAGCTGGACATCGGCAATATCCTTCAGGCGCAGCAGTCCGCCTTCCTCGTTGGCCCGGATGACGATCTCGCCGAATTCCTCGGGGGTGGTCAGGCGGCCCTGGGCGTCGAGGGTAAAGTGCAGTTCCTGCTGGCCGTTGGTCGGCGGGGCGCCCACCTCGCCGACGGCCGCCTGAATGTTCTGGGCCCTTAAGGCGGCGGTGACGTCCTGCGGGGTCAGGCCCAGCTTGGCCATGCGGGGCACATCCATCCAGATCCGCATGGAATAGTTGCTGCCGAAATTGCGAACGTCGCCGACCCCGGGGATGCGGGTGACGGTGTCGATGACGTTGGCCGTGACCCAGTTGTCCAGGGTCAGTTTGTCGATGCTGCCGTCCGGGGAATAGAAGGCAAAGGCTTTCAGCATGCCCGAGGCGCTCTTGTTGACATTCACGCCGATGCGGTTGACCTCGTCCGGCAGTGACGACTCGACCCGCTTGATGCGGTTCTGAACGTTGACCATGTTCATGTCCGGGTCGGTGCCCAGTTCAAAGGTCACGTTCAGGTTGTAGCTGCCGTTGCCCGAGGACTGGCTGGACATGTAGAGCATCTTGTCCACGCCGTTGACCGCCTTCTCAATGGGCTGGGCCACCGCGCTCTCCAGGGTTTCGGCGCTGGCCCCGGGATATTGGGCCCAGATGTTGACCTGGGGCGGCACCACGTCCGGGAACTGGGTAACCGGAATGTTCATCAGGGCCAACAGGCCCGCAATGCTGATGACCAGGGAGACCACCACCGCGAAGCGGGGCCGGTCAATGAATATCTTGGATATCATTTAAGCCTCTCCCTCTTTGGGCCGGGCGCTGTCGGCCGGAGAGGCCGGCGCCGCTTCCGGCTCGGCCACCGTAATGGCCGCCCCCGGCCGGAGCATGGCGCCGGCCGACATCAGGCCTTTGAGGATAAACTTTTCGCCTTCCGAGAGGCCGTCTTTGACGATGTATTCCTTATCCAGGGCGTCGCCGCTTTCCAGGGTAATGCGCCGGGCTTCGGCCACCAGCCCCGGCCGGGAACCCGGGACCTTGGGGTCGGCCGGGGTTTCTTTGGGCATCAGCATATAGTTGCCGTCGGGGTCGGTCAGCACCGCCTCCTTGGGAACCACCAGCCTTCTTTCCGAATTGGTCCGCTCCATCACGGCGGTGACGATCTGTCCGGGCCGCAGAATTTTGTCGGGGTTCTTGAATTTGGCTTTGAATTTGACCGTGTCGGTCTTGGGGTCGACTGTGGGGGAAACATAGCTGAATTGACCCGGCTCGGGGTAGTAATTGTCCGGCCCCAGGCGCAGGCGGACCTGCCAGTCGCTTAAGGTCTGGTCCTGGGCCAGATTTTCTTTGTGGGCGGCGGTGATGATTTTGTCGGAAATGCCGAAAGTCGCCAGAATGGGATCCACGGAAACCACGGTGGCCAAAACGCCGCTGTCCGGCCCCAGAAGGCTGCCCTCGGAATAGGGGGTGTCGCTGGCCTGGCCGTCAAAAGGGGCCTTGATGGAGGCGTAGCCCAGATTGAGGCGCGACTGGGCCAGAGTGGCCTTGGCGCTCATCAGGGCCGCCTGGGCCATTTCATAATCGGCCTTGGCCTTGTCGAAATCGCTTTTGGGCGAGGTATTTTTGCGGTAAAGATCGCTGATGCGGTTGAAGTCCAGGGTGGCCAGGTCCAGATGGGCCTGGGCCGACAGCACATTGCCCTCGGCGTTGTCCACCAGGGCCTGATATTGGTCAGGCTCGATCTGAAACAGAACCTGCCTGTCCCGGACCAGATCGCCGTCCTCAAAATTTTTGGCCACCAGAAAGCCCGCGACCCGGGCCCGGAGATCGACCATATTGTCGGCTTCCATGACCGCCACATATTCCAGGGTATCGGTGATGTCCCGGGCCTCGACCGTGCCCAGAACCACTTTCTGGGGCGGCATGGTCAGGTGCGGAGCCTCTCGGCGGCCGGCCACGATGAAGATGACGGCCACCAGAACGATAAAGGCGGGAATGCCGACAAACAGGGGCATCAGTTTGGTATTGGAAATTTTGCTTTCAGGCATTATCTTTTTCCTCGCGTAACGGGATCACCGGCCAGAGCCTGCTGATTTCGATTTCCGGTCAGCGAATATCATACAGATAATCGAAACAGGCGACCTGCCGCATTATACATCAAACAGCTGCAAAAAGAAGAGGAGTTTTTTATGGAAAGGCAAGGCCCCGCGACTCCCCGCGGCCGGCGCGGGGCGGAAAGAGTTTTTTTGATTTCAGTAGAGGGGCACCGAAGTCTGCCCCGGACCTTTGGGCACGGTCTGGGACATGGGCGGCTGGTAGTTGATGGGGTCCAGGCCCAGGGCCCGCATTTTAAGGATGATGTGTTCCGGGCGTTGCTGGAGCATTTCGGCCGTTTTTTCCAGATCGCCTCCGCTGCGGGCCATGGCCCCGATCAATTGATGGCGCTCGGCTTCCCGCACCAAAGGCGGCGGCTGATCGTTGATGTCATTGAGGAAAGCGTCGGGCGACAGGCGCAGGTGAACCGGCAGATCCTCCAGGGCCACTCGCCCGTTGCGGCTGAAAAGCACCAGAAGGTTGGCCTCTTTTTTAAGCTCGGCCACATTGCCCGGCCAGTTATAGGTCCTGAGGCATTCCAGAGCGCCGGGGTCGATGCCGGTGAAAGTCAGGCCCATGTCCCGGGCGGCGCTGCTCATGAAGCTGCTCAGAAATTTTTCCATGTCGTTTCTGATGTCCCTTAACGGCGGCAGGGAAATATTCAGACGGTTCAGGCGGCTGTAGAGATCTTCACGAAAATAGCCGCTCTCCACCCGGGACCACAGGTCAATGGAAGTGGAACTGACTACCCTGAGATCCACGGCCTGGGGCCGGGGAGCGCCCAGGATGGCGAAAAGGCCTTCTTCCAGGGCCATCAACAGCAGTTTCTGGGCCACCGGGGGCAGGAATTCGATATGCCGGAGAAAGAGTGTTCCGCCGTCGGCCAGTTCGACCAGACCTATCCGGCCGGGCTCGGTTTCGGTGGGCAACTGGCCGAAGAGGGCCGGCTCAATGTCCGCCGGCGGCAGATGGGCCAGGTTGACCGTCACGAAGCGGCCCGTCTTCCGGGGGCTGACCTTGTGAATATAGCGGGCCAGGGCCGATTTGCCCGTGCCGCTCTCGCCGCTGATAAGTATCGGCTTTGAGCCGCTGGCGCCTTGGGCGGCCGTGGAAAAGACGATCTTGACCTGATCGTCGCTGGAAGACAGGATGATGTCCGGGGCGTCGGAATTTTCCAGCGGGTTCGGTCCGTAACGGCCGTAATCGTCGAAGTGGCGGCCGATGATCGAGCCGATGAAGCCCAGAAAGGCGGCGAAGGATTTAAGATCTTTTTCGGTGAAATCGCGGTTCAGGTTTTCCAGGTACATCAGGCCCGTCTGCCCGTTCTGGGCATATAAGGGGCCGACCAGCGAAGGGCTGTCGACTTGCTCCACCTGGCGCCGGCCGTTGTTGAACGACAGTTCGCTGATGCTCCTGGGCCACAGGACGGCCTCCCGGTTCTGGATGGCCCGGAGGTAGGGAGTCCGGCTCAACAGCAGGCGTTTATCGTCATGAGAGGTGCTCAGGGAAATCAGGCGGCAGGCCGGCGGCCGGGAAGGCCAGAGAATGGACATGAAGGTCAGGCCGAAGCGTTCCTGAAAGTAGTTCAGGGTCAACTGCCTGATGGCCGCCAGTTCCTTCTCGGAACCCAGGCGATGGGCCAGGGCCATCAGATCGGGCACATCTTCCGGGTCTATCCCCCGGGCGGCCTCCTCGGCCGGGAAGGCCACCAGGCCCGCGGCGTCTTCGGCCAGGTCTTCGATGATCAGGGCTGAGGGCGCCGGCCCGACCACCACCGACAGGCCCGGCTCAAAAATGAACAGCTCCTGGCCGATCTTGATGGAGTCAAAGGGCTCCAGCCGGGTCTGCATGTTGATGGGCCGCTCGTTGACCAGGGTGCCGTTGGTGCTGCCGAGATCGGCGATGAAATATTTTTCGTCCACCATGAAAATTTCGGCGTGGTGGCGTGAGGCACTGCGGTCGAACAAGATCAGGTCGCACTCCGGGGCCCGGCCAAGAACAGCCTTCGGCCCCAGTTTAAAATGGAACCCCAGGCGGTCTTCCTGAAAAGCGTGAATTTCGGCCATTTTTCAGTCCTGTCTTTATTTGGGGCCAGCCCATGAAGTCATTGTAAATAACTGTCCCGAGCTAATTTTGGCAAAAAAAATCTTAGATGTCAATATCTTTATCTTTTCAAAGGCGGGGGGCCATGAGGCTTGAATTCACCAGCGTTTCTATCAACTGCTCACGGCCTTGGCCGCTGAACGCCGAAAAGCCCAGCGGGGCCCGGGCTCCCGGCAGGGCGGCCTTCAATTTCCGGTCTATTTTTTTGAGGCGCACGGCCCGTTCGGCCTGGGCCAGCTTGTCGATTTTGGTGGCAATGAGCCAGGACGGTATGGACAGGTCGTCCAGCCAGTTCAGGAGGCCGAATTCGTCTTCCACCGGGTCGCGGCGGACATCCATCATCAAAAGGGCCATTTTCAGCGGCCGGCCGCTTTCCAGGTAATCGCCCACCAGCCGGCGCCAGCCGGCCACCATGGCTTTGGGGGCGGCCGCGTAACCGTAGCCGGGCAGGTCGGCCAGCAGAAAAGGGCTTGAATCCCTGCGCCAGGTGACCTCAAAAAAATTGATCAGCCGGGTGCGGCCGGGCGCGGCCCCCACCCGGGCCAGGCCTTTGCGGCCCAGCCAGCGGTTCAGGAGAGACGATTTGCCGGCGTTGGATCGGCCCAGGAGGGCCAGTTCCGGCAGGTCCTTCTCCGGGAACTGATTGGCGGCGGCGGCTGAAATGATGAAGTCGGCCGCCAGGGCCGGCGGGGAACTTCGAGAGCCGGTCTTCAGGCCGCCGGACATCTCAGGGCCGGTCTTCCAGATATTTTTTCAGCCGGGCCAGGGCTTCTTCAATATTGGCCTCGGAATTGGCGTAGGAAAAGCGCAGAAAGCCTTCCGCCCCGGGCCCGAAATCAATGCCCGGATCAGTGCCCACCCCGGCTTTTTCCAAAATGTCGAAGGCCAGGGAATAGGAATCGTTCGAAAGATGCCGGGCATTGGCCAGCATATAGAAAGCGCCGGTGGGCTCCACCTTGACCGAAAGGCCCAAATTGTTCAGGCCGGCCAGAAGCAGTTTCCGGCGGCGGTCATAGGTCCGCCGCATTTCCCCGACCTCCGGCCAGGCCCGGGTCAGGGCGCAGATGCCGGCTTTCTGGACGGCGGCGGTGGTGGAGATCATGAAGTTCTGGGTCAGAACGGTCATGGTTCTCAAAAGGTCCGGCGGCAGGATCAGGTAACCCAGGCGCCAGCCGGTCATGGCGAAAAGCTTGGAAAAGCCGTTGACCACCACCGCGTGGTCGGTATATTCCAGGATGCTGTGCTCCGGCTCCCGGCCATAAGTCAGACCGTGGTAAATCTCGTCGGAAATGACCAGGGGCCCGAGCCCGGCGATTTCCCGCAGGCGTTTTTCATCGAGAATGGTGCCGGTGGGGTTGGCCGGGGAATTGATGATGATGGCCTTGACCTTGGGACCCAGGCGGGCCCGGATGTCGGAAGGGCGGTAGAGAAAGCCTTCCTCCTCCCGCACCGGCGCCAGTTTGGGCACCGCCCCGAAGAAGCCGACCATATTGTCGTAACAGGGATAGTGGGGGTCGGACATGATGACTTCATCTCCGGGGTTCAGAAGGGCGCCGAAGAGAAAGGTCATGCCCACCGAGGAACCCGGGCAGACGAAAAACCGTTCCGGGGCCACGTCAACCCCGTAACGGCGTTTATAATGGGCCGCCAGGGCCTCTTTGAGTTCCGGGTCGCCCAGGGAAGGGGTGTAATGGGTGTGCCCTTCGGCCAGGGCCCGGGCGTGGGCCTCTTTGATGACCCCCGGGGTCTCGAAATCCGGCTCGCCGATCTGCAGTTGGATGATGCGCCGTCCCCGGGCTTCCAGGATTTTGGTCCGCTCCAGAATTTCCATGACGATGAAGGGGGTGATGTTTTTAGTGCGTTGAGCGGCCTGGATCATGATTTGGGGGTCCTTGTAATAAACTGGAGTCGGTCGGCGGTGAACTTGGCCTGAACGCTAAAAACCCATCGCCAGCCTGGCTCTTTTCTGAGCTTCCAGGGCCAGGGGGGTATTGGGCGCCAACTGCGCCGTCCGGCTGTAGGACTGGGCGGCCTCCTCGGGCCGGTTGAGCCTGGTATAGGCCTCGCCCAGGGCCATGTAGGTGTCCGGGTCGTTGGGCGACAGCTTGGCGGCATTGTTAAGGTAGTCCATGGCCTCCTCGGTCCGGTTCTGGTTCAGATAGACCCGGCCGATGAGCTGGTAGGCCTTGGCATAGTCCGGGGCCAGTTCGGTGGCCCTGGTCAGATGTTTCAGGGCCTCGTCGTATTGGCCCATTTCCATGTAGGTCAGGCCCAGGTTGGAGAGCGGCAGTTGCTTTTTCTGATAAACCAGGTCGCCCAGGCAGGCCTTGAATTCGGCCACCGCCTTGTCAAAGTCGCGCTGAGCCAGATAGACCAGCCCCAGATTGTTGTGGACATCACTGCGCTGGGGGTCGATCTGCATGGCCTTACCGTAGCTTTCGATGGCCAGGTTGTATTCTTTCAGCCCGTAGTAGGCCAGGCCCAGATAGTTTTCCACATCGGCGTTGCGGGCATCGAGATCCCTGGCCTTCAGCAGTTCCGGCAAAGCCTTGGTATAGGCCCCTTCCATCAGCAGGGCCGCGCCCAGATTGATCTGGGCCCGGGTCTCGTTGTCCACCGGGCGGGAGGCCTGGTTGCCGCCGCTTTTGGGGCCGGAACCGGGCAGGCAGCCGGTCAGGAGGGCCAGCAGCAGCAGCAGCGGAAGCCCTGATCGCCAAAAACGCCTGTTCGTCTTAGCTGGAAGTTGATTAATGGTCATCAGCGGCGCAGCCTGGCGTTGACTTCTTCAATGGCCGCCAGGGTCTCCGGATCGCCGGGGTCCAACTGGGCGGCGTGATTCAACTGCTCCAGAGCCTTACTGTTGTTGCCCTGGGCCAGGTAGACCCGGCCAATGAGCTGATAGGCCTTGGCGTAGTCCGGGGCGGTCTGGACGGCCTGGTTGAGCGCGCTCAGGGCCTCGTTGTAACGGCCCATTTCCAGGCAGGTCAGGCCCAGGTTGGAAAGCGGCAACTGTTTTTTCTGGTAATCGGGGTCGTTCAGGCAGGTGTTGAACTCGGCCAGGGCCAGCTCATAATCGCGCTGGGCCAGATAGACCAGGCCCAGGTTGTTGTGGACATCGCTGCGCTGGGGGTTGAGGCTCAGGGCTTTCTGATAGCTGGTCACGGCCTGGCCGTAGTCTTTCAGGCCATAATAGGCCAGGCCCAGAAAGTTTTCCAAATCGGCGTTTTTGGGGTCCATCTCCTGGGCCTTTTGCAATTCCGGCAGGGCCAGGGCGTAATTGCCCTCCATCAGGTGGGCCATGGCCAGGTTGATCTGGGTCCGGACATTTTCATTGCTTGATTTTGATGACTGGGGAGACTTGGTGGCGCCGGAGCCGCCGCTGTCTTCAAAAAATCCGAAACATCCGGACAGGGGCAGGCTGAGCATCAGGACCAAAACACCGCTGAATAAATTTTTCATAGGGCTGCTCACACTATAACTTTGAGGGTTTCAGAGCGGCCCGGACCTGAAGGGCCCGGGGGCGTCGTCTTCAAAGACGGTCAGGCCGCCCGGAAGGGCGCTTCTAAATGACCTTGTTCAGGGGGTATTCGATGATGCCTTCGGCTCCGCGCTCCATCAGCCTGGGGATCAGTTCCCGCACCACGCTGTCGGAGACCACGGTCTCCACGCTGAGCCAGTCGGTCTGGTAGAGATGGGCCACAGTGGGGGCGTTGAGGCTGGGCAGGAGGTCGATGACCTGCCCGGCGTCGCGTTCCCGCACATTCAGCTTCAGACCCACCAGGCCGTAAGCCTTTAGCGCGCCTTTCAGCAACAGGGCGATCTGCCTGATTTTATTTCGCTTGAAATCGTCTTCCCAGGCCGCCGGATTGGCGATGAGCTGAGTGCTGGTCTGCATGACTTCGCTGATGATCCGGAGGCCGTGGGCCCGGATGGTGGAACCGGTCTCGGTGACTTCCACCACGGCGTCGGCCAGACCCGAGACCACCTTGCCCTCAGTGGCCCCCCAGGAGAAAATGACGTCCACTTCAACGCCCCGCTCCTTAAACCAGCGGCGGGTGACCTCCACCAGTTCGGTGGCCACCTTTTTGCCGCTCAGATCCTCAGGCCTGCGGTAGGGGCTGTCCCCGGCCACGGCCAGCACCCAGCGGGCCGGCCGGTAGCTGGCCTTGGAGTAGAGGAAGTCGTCGACCACCACCACCCGGCTTTCATATTCCACGCACCAGTCTTTGCCGGTCAGGCCCGCGTCCAGGGTGCCGTCGGTCACATAGTGGGCCATTTCCCGGGCCTTGGCCAGGCTGCAGCTGATCTCCGGGTCGTCAATGTCCGGAAAATAATTGCGGGAACTGACGTTGATGTGCCAGCCGGCCCGGGTGAAAAGATCCAGGGTGGTTTTTTCCAGGGAGCCCTTGGGGAGGCCCAGCATTATTTTGCGTTCGCCGCTCATCAGTTCACCAACCTGAATTGACCGTCGGTGTTCAACCGGTAATGAAAACAACTGCGGCGCCCGGTGTGGCAGGAGATCCCGCCCACCTGCCGAATCTTGACCACAATGGCGTCGCCGTCGCAGTCGGTGTACATGGCCGTAACTTTCTGCACCCGGCCGCTGGAGCCGCCGCCCTTGTGCCACAGTTTTTGCCGGGAGCGGCTGTAATAATGGACTTCGCCCGTCTCCAGGGTTTTTTGGAATGATTCACGGTTCATATAGGCCAGCATGAGTATTTCCCCGGTTTCGGCGTCCTGGGCCACGGCCGGGATCAGGCCGCCCGACTTGTCGAAATCCAGGTCCATTATATCTTTGATTTCCGTTGAACCGTCCATATCATATCCTTTCAATTAAGTATAAATTAACATCTTTGATATTATAACCGAGATGCCTTCATATGGCAAGCCTTCAGATAGTTAAATTTCAGGGAAAGGGTGTTTTATTTCGCCGGGCTTTGGAAAAATATGTTTTTAGGGCTGCCCCCCGATTGGATACCGGGGGCCGGCTGTGTTATAATGCCGCAAGAGCATAGCGGAGAGGCGGCGGGAGCCTGGGGAAATAAGGCCCCTTCGGCCTGAACATTTTCCGGATCGGCCATCCCGGCGGGACTATGGGGTTCAGCCCCGTATAATTATTAATGGATAAGGGTAAAATTCAAGTGCAGGCAAGTTCAACGGCGGACGGCCGCCACCCGGCCAGACCCCAACTGGCCGAATATCCCTTTGAGTCCCGCTACTTTCACCGGCCGGACGGTCTGGCCCTCCATTATCTGGACGAGGGCCGGGGGCCGCCGGCCCTCATGCTGCACGGCAACCCCAGTTGGTCTTTTTTATGGCGCCGGCTGATCAGCGCCCTGGCTCCGGATTTCCGCTGCCTGGCGCCGGATCACCTGGGTCTGGGCCTGTCCTCCCGGCCCCTGGCCGGCCAGTATGATTTCCGGCTGGCCGACCGGGTGACCGACCTGGAAGCCCTGGTGGAACATTGGCGGCCGGGGCTTCCGCTTCACCTGATCATGCACGACTGGGGCGGGCCCATCGGCCTGGCTTGGGCTGTCCGGCATCCTGACCGGGTGGCTTCCCTGACCGTTATCAACAGCGGCAGCCGTATTCCTCCCGGCTATCGACTGCCGGCGCGCCTGGCCGTCTTTAGCGCCTTCAAGCCCCTGGGGGCTTTTCTGGCCCAGAGATTTAACCTCTTTGTTCGGGGCACGGCCGCTTGCGGCACGGTTCAGGGTCTTTCCGGGGAAGCCCGGCAAGGCTTTCTGGCCCCTTATGCCCGGCCGGAGGACCGCCTGGCCGTGGCCCGTTTCGTGGCCGACATTCCCCTGTCGCCGGCCCATCCCAGCTATGATTACCTGGCCGAGACCGACCGCCGGCTGGACGATCTGGCGGCCAGGAGACCCCTGGCCCTGATCTGGGGTTTGCGGGATTTCGTTTTCAACCGGGCCGTCTTTCTGGACTGGCGGGAACGCTTTCCCGAGGCCCCGGCTCTGGTGCTGCCCGAGGCCGGCCACTACCTATTGGAAGACGAGCCTGAACGCGTCAGCGATTTTGTGCGACAATTTCTCAAAAAAGCGCAGGTTAAGCAATGACCAGGGAAAGCTTCAATATCGCTTCACTCCTGACTGAAGCCGCCGGCCGATGGCCCGACCGCCTGGCGGTGGTGGCTTCGCATCGCCCGGACGTGCTGGGCCGGGAGCGGCTCAGCTATCGGGAACTGGACGAAAGCTCATCCGTTCTGGCGGCCGAACTGGTCAAGGGCGATGTGCCGCCCGGCTCCCGCATCATCGTCATGGTCCGGCCGGGCTTGGATTTCGTCATCATCGTCTTCGGACTTTTCAAGGCCGGCCTGGTTCCGGTGATGGTCGACCCGGGCATGGGCCTCAAAAGAATGCTGCGCTGTCTGGCCGAGGGGCGGCCCTCGGGCATTGTGGGCCTGCCGGTGGCCCATCTTTTGAGTTTGACCGCCCCCGTCTATTTTCGGGGCATCAAGGTGCGCGTCACTGTGGGCCGCCGCTGGGGCTGGGGCGGCCGCACTTTTGCCAAAATCATGAAAGGCGCCGTTGCCCCGGAGCCGAAGCCCGGGCCTGACGGCCGGGCCGAAGCCGGGCCGGGCCCGCAGTTCAAACTGCCGCCCCTCCCGCTGCCCACCGGAGCGGACGACATGGCCGCGCTCCTGTTTACCTCCGGCTCCACCGGGCCGGCCAAGGGGGTGGTCTACACTCACGCCATGTTCCGGGCCCAGGTGGAGGCCATCAGCCAGGGCCTGGGCCTCCGGCCGGGGGGCATCGACCTGGCCACTTTTCCGCTTTTCGGGCTTTTCGCCCCGGCCCTGGGCCTGACCTCGATCATTCCCGACATCAACCCCGGGCGGCCCGGCCGGGCCGACCCCCGGCGGATAGTCTCGCCCATCATCAAATACAACGTCACCAGCATGTTCGCTTCGCCCACCCTTTTGGACAAGGTTTCCCGCTTCGCCCACGAGCACCGCCTGTCCCTGCCTTCCTTAAGGCTGGTCATTTCGGCCGGGGCGCCGGTTTCACCCCGGGTGGCCGCCGCCTTTGCCTCGCTTATCAGCGGCGAGGCCCGGCTCCTGACCCCTTACGGGGCCACCGAGGGCGTGCCCCTGACCATCATCGACGCCGGCGAGATCAGCCGGGAGACCAAGCTCATGACCGAGCAGGGCTTGGGCATGTGCGTGGGCCGGCCGCTGCCCGGGGTCCATCTGGGGATCATCCGCATCAAAGACGGCGCCATCGAGCGCTGGAAGGACGAACTGCGTCTGCCGATGGGCGAAATTGGCGAGATCATCGCCCGGGGGCCCATGGTCAGCGCCCAGTATTTCGAGCGGCCCCGGGACACGGCCCTGTCGGTCATCCCCGATCCCGGCGCCTCCCCCGAAGGCTTTTGGCGGCGCATGGGCGATGTCGGCTGGATGGATGCCGAAGGGCGCCTGTGGTTCTGCGGCCGCAAGGCCCACCGGGTAGTCACCGAGCAGGGCACCCTCTTCAGCATTCCCTGCGAAGCCATTTTCAACAATCATCCCCAGGTGCGGCGCTCGGCCCTGGTGGGGGTGGGGCCTTTGGGGCGCCAGAAGCCGGTCATCATCATCGAGCCCCATTCATCGCTGAAATCGCCCAGCTGGAGCGCCCTGATCGAGGAACTCGGCGCCCTGGCCAAGGCCAATCCCCGCACCATCCACATCAGTTCTTTCCTCAAATGCCGCTCTTTTCCGGTCGATGTGCGCCACAACGCCAAGATCAACCGGGAAAAGCTGGCCATCTGGGCCGTCCGCGGACTGATGACCCCCGCCCGCTGACCTGCTGGATATTTCCAGGGTGAAGAGAAAAAGGATCGGCGCCGCCTCACTCTGAAAATCGGCAACGGAGAGGAAATCGGATGAAAAGAATCAAGCTGTGGAGCCTGGCCGCTCTTTACGCGTGTTTGCTTATCCTGACGCCGGGGGCCTCCTTGGCCGCCGAAAAGACCTACACCAACAGCCTCGGCATGGAGTTCATATTGATCCCGGCGGGGTCGTTCACGATGGGCGCTGACAAAAAATTTGAGGATGCCACTGACGGTGAAACTCCGCAACACCTGGTGAGCATCAGCCAGCCTTTTTACCTGGGCGCCTACGAGGTGACGCAGGCCCAGTGGACGGCGGTGATGGAGAATAACCCGAACATATTCAAGGGCCGAAGCAACCCTGTCGAGATGGTGTCTTGGGATGACGCGCAAGAGTTCATCAAACGTTTGAACCAGCAGGAAGGGCATAGCCGTTACCGTCTGCCCACGGAAGCGGAATGGGAATACGCGGCCAGGGCGGGAACGACAGGCGCGTATTCGTTCGGGGATGATAAGGACAGTCTTGGCCGCTATGCCTGGTATTTGGACAATTCCGGTGAGCAGACGCATCCTGTGGGTCAGAAGCAGCCCAATGCCTGGGGTTTGTACGACATGCACGGGAATGTCTGGGAGTGGGTACAGGACGACTATGGAAATTATTCCTCTTCATCTGTGACCGACCCCAAGGGTCCGTCTTCCGGCTCGTTCCGCGTGTTTCGCGGCGGCAGTTGGAACAACTCCGCGCGGGCCTGCCGCGCTGCCTACCGGAACCTCAGTTTGCCTGGCTACCGCTATGGCAGCATTGGGTTCCGGCTCGCCCTCTCCCCTGAGTAGCCGGCGGGTGGAATAGGCGCGGCCAGGGGCATGGAGCGACCCGGAGGGGAGCGGAATGACCCGCAGCCCGCCTGTTCTCTTACTTGCGGTAGTGAAAAGAGCAGCCACGCTCTGCAAATCTTCGATGAGAGAGGAAATCGGATGGAAAGAATCAAGCTGTGGAGCCTGGCCGCTCTTTACGCGTGTTTGCTTATCCTGGCGCCGGGGGCCTCCTTGGCCGCCGAAAAGACCTACACCAACAGCCTCGGCATGGACTTCACCCTGGTCCCGGCGGGGTCGTTCACGATGGGCGCTGACAAAGATCTTGAGAATGCCAATTATAATGAAACGCCGCAACACCGGGTGAGCATCAGCCAGCCTTTTTACCTGGGCGCCTACGAGGTGACGCAGGCACAGTGGACAGCGGTGATGGGGAATAACCCGAGCAAGTTCAAGGGCCGGAGCAACCCTGTCGAGATGGTGTCCTGGAATGACGCGCAAGCTTTCATCCAGCGGCTGAACGCCAAGGAAGGGCACAACCGTTACCGTCTGCCCACGGAAGCGGAATGGGAATACGCGGCCAGGGCGGGAACGACAAGCGCGTATTCGTTCGGGGATGATGAGGACAGTCTTGGCCGCTATGCCTGGTATTGGGACAATTCCGATGAGAAGACGCATCCGGTGGGTCAGAAGCAGCCCAATGCCTGGGGTTTGTACGACATGCACGGGAATGTCGATGAGTGGGTACAGGATTGGTATGGAAATTATTCCTCTTCATCTGTGACCGACCCCAAGGGTCCGTCCTCCGGCTCGGACCGCGTGTTTCGCGGCGGAAGTTGGTTCTGCTCCGCGCAGGGCTGCCGCGCCGCCCTTCGGTTCAACTTTTCGCCGGACTACCGCGTCGACTTCATTGGGTTCCGGCTTGCCCTCTCCCCTGAGTAGCCGGCGGGTGGAACAGGCGCGGCAAAGGGCATGGAGCGGGCCGGAGGGGAGCGGAATGACCCGCAGCCCGCCTGTTCCCTTACTTGCGATAGTGAAAAGAGCAGCCACGCTCTGCAAATCTTCAACGAGAGAGGAAATCGGATGAAAATAATCAAGCTGTGGAGCCTGGCCGCTCTTTACGCGTGTTTGCTTATCCTGACGCCGGGGTCCTCCTTGACCGCCGAAAAGACCTACACCAACAGCCTCGGCATGGAGTTCACATTGATCCCGGCGGGGTCGTTCACGATGGGCGCTGACAAAAAATTTGAGGATGCCACTGACGATGAAATGCCGCAACACCGGGTGATCATCAGCCAGCCTTTTTACCTGGGCGCCTACGAGGTGACGCAGGCCCAGTGGACGGCGGTGATGGGGAATAACCCGAGCAAGTTCAAGATCCTGAGCAACCCTGTCGAGATGGTGTCCTGGAATGACGTGCAAGCTTTTATCCAGTGGCTGAACGCCAAGGAAGGGCACAACCGTTACCGTCTGCCCACGGAGGCGGAATGGGAATACGCGGCCAGGGCGGGAACGACAGGCGCGTATTCGTTCGGGGGTGATAAGGACAGCCTTGGCCGCTATGCCTGGTATAGGGACAATTCCGGTGAGAAGACGCATTCTGTTGGTCAGAAGCAGCCCAATGCCTTGGGTTTGTACGACATGCACGGGAATGTCTGGGAGTGGGTACAGGACTGGTATGGAAGAAATTATTCCTCTTCATCTGTGACCGACCCCAAGGGTCCGTCTTCCGGCACGCTCCGCGTGGCGCGCGGCGGCAGTTGGAGCGACTCCGCGCGGTACTGCCGCGCCGCCTACCGGAGCCACGATTCGCCGGACGGCCGCGGCGACGACGTGGGGTTCCGGCTTGCCCTCTCCCCTGAGTAGCCGGCGGGTGGAACAGGCGCGGCAAAGGGCATGGAGCGGGCCGGAGGGGAGCGGAATGACCCGCAGCCCGCCTGTTCCCTTTGGCAGGCAACGGTTTTTTGCCGTTCCCGTAAGGCGGCGAAGCCGATCCGCCGCCAGTCAGCTTGGGGCAGGCCGCTAAATTGCTTGGTTTAGGTAAAGTCGAGTTCATGGAGCGTCTTAGTCGTGAGGGTTATTCCATCGTCAATCTGCAAGCTGACG
The DNA here is from genome assembly GCA_031263565.1 of Candidatus Adiutrix sp. Taxonomy (GTDB): domain Bacteria; phylum Desulfobacterota; class Desulfarculia; order Adiutricales; family Adiutricaceae; genus Adiutrix. Next base: position 43,434 of record JAISFR010000012.1, read on the forward strand.
ATGCTGACGACGAGTTGCGATTCGCCCGTGGCTGATAACCGCCTTGTCATTGATACCGGGCCGCTGATTCTGCTGGCCAAGATTGAGGCTTTCTTTGGACTTTTTGCGAGGCCATCATTTTTATGTGGGTAGTGTTTTTGCTTTAGTTTTTTGTTCAAACATAACTTTCTATCTTATAAATTTTGGAGCTTCCTAAGAATTGCTTATTAAAGGTTTCACTATGCCTTTTAGCCAGAATATTACACCCAAAAATTTTTTTGCTATAGGAATAGGCGCTTTATTGTACTTTGTATCCAGTACATTGTCAGCTTATTGTCTTTCAGTTATTTCAATCAAAATTGTAATGTCTTTTAAT
>JAISFR010000060.1 GCA_031263565.1 Candidatus Adiutrix sp.
ACAGCGCCTACTGGGCCATGACCGAGGGCCAGGACATGCTCTACGTCTTCGCCAAGGACGGCGGCACGCTCCACAACGCCGACAACGCCTGCGACGTCGGCGGCAGCGACTCCCAGTCCAAGAGGGGCCAGGGGGCGGTGACTTTCGAGAACCTGGAAAGCGGAACCTGGCATGAAGAGGGCACCGCCCTGACCCTGGGCGGCCAGAAGTGGGGCACCCTGACCCCCATCCAGAGCAAGACCGACAAGGGCAACGAAGTCTGGAACGTGACCCTCAACGGGCGCGACGTGGGCGCGGAACGGGATCTGTGGATCGCCAACAACGGCGAACTGCGCACCCCGGGCCTGGATACGAGCCAGGTCATCAACGGCATGGACCGGGCCAACTTCCTGGAGATCCAGAACGCGGCCGACGCCCCCTGGGCGGCCGCCGAAGTCCGCACCCAGTCCAGCGCCCAGGAGGCCCTCGACGCCCTGACCGAGGCCATCACCAAGAAAGACAAGATCCGGGCCGACCTCGGCGCCCTGCAGAACCGCCTGGAAAACACCATGAGCAACCTGGAGATCCAGGCCGAGAACCTCCAGGCCGCGGAAAGCCGCATCTCGGATGTGGACGTGGCCAAGGAAATGACCGAGTTCACCAAGAACAACGTCATGACCCAGGCGGCCACCAGCATGCTGGCCCAGGCCAACAGCATGAGCCAGCTGGCCCTCTCGCTGATGGGTTAAAGCCCAAGAAAGCCGGGCCGGCGGAAGCGACTTCCGCCGGCCCGGCCCCGTTGCGGCCGACCGGCCGGGAAGCACCCCCCAATTCCGGCCAGCCGGCCGCCTCAGCTTTGACCCGGGCCGCCGGCGGCCGGAACCGTCCCGCCCGCGCCCGCCGGTCAACCGGGCCAAACAACGCCGCCAGGGCGGCCCCATCTTCAGGGCCGCCCTGGCGGCTTTTTAGGTCGCCGGCCGGAACCGGGCCGGCCCGCTCAGCCGGCGAGCTTCCGGCGAGCTTGGTGAAAATCTCCCTGTGTTTTGCCAAATTGACGCCAATTATCAATTTCATGCTATAATTAAAAAAGGCCTGGAGCTGGCCCGGCTGGATAAATTTTTTGAATGACACTAGCCCAAGCGGCAACCGCCGCCAGGGAGAATTTATATTCGGACCAAGGGGGCGCTCTATGAAAGCTCTGACCATAACGATTGATGATTCGGTACAAATCAAGCTCGGCCAGTTGGCGAAGGCCACGGATAAAAATGTGACCGAACTGGCCAGTGATCTCTTCAAGCGCGGGGTTGAATACAATTTACACCTGCTTCAGGCCGTTGAAGAGGCGATTGAATCGCGGAAAGCGGGGCGGGTGATTGATCAAAGCGAGGTCGACCGGCATGTGGAATCCTTTTTGAACGACATCGAGGATTCTCCAGATGCGGAAAAGTGACTGGACCGACAAGGCTCTTCTTGATTTAGACAACATTCTTCGCTATTGGGCAATACGCCGGGGCAATAAAGAACTGGCGCGGAGCATATATGGGGCTATTTGCGAGGTGGTTTCCACTTTGAGGCGGGCTAATGTCGGTCGTCCTGGAATCAAGCCTGGAACATATGAAAAAATTATACAAAAATATCCCTATCTGGTCGTATATGAGTATGCGGATAATAGGGTCGTGGTATTACGAATTTTTCACGGCGTTCAGGATTGGCAAACGGAAATGCTCGAAGATCAAAATTCCGTTCAATAATTTAAGAGTTTACAGGCCATGACCGAGGATCGGATCGCCATTTTTGAAGAGCATGAAATACGCCGTATCTATGACGAAAAGACCGAAACCTGGTTCTTTTCAATTATTGATATAATCAAGGCGCTGACTGAGCAGCCGAATCGCGACCGGGCCCGAAATTATTGGAAAGTATTGAAAAACCGTCTCAAAAAGGAAGGTTCTGAGTTGGTTACAAATTGTAACCAACTGAAGCTCCAGGCTGAGGACGGCAAGATGTATCTGACCGACGTGGCCGATGCGGAGACACTTCTGCCGGGCCAGGAGACCCGCAACAAGCTCACCGATTATTGGAAGGATCATGAGGTCAAGGAAGGGGTGGAGTACGCCGCCCTGACCAACATCATTCATGAGGAGTGGGCCGGCCTCAGCGTCAAGGAACACAAAAACCTGAAGAGCCTCAAGACCCGGAACCTGCGTGACCACATGAGCGAGGTAGACCCCGTCCGCGAAAAAGGATTGCCCCGGTCAGCCGGCGAGCTTGGTGAAAATCTCCCTGACGGCCTCGGCCGCCTCCGGGGAATTTTTATAGACGCTGAGGCCCCGGCGGTCGGCCTCAATAATGGAATCGGCAAAGGGGATGAAGCCCAGAATTTCCAGGCCGGCCAGTTCCCGCCCGATGAAATCCCGGTCCCCCTGGCCGCGGACTTTGTTGCCCACCACCGAAACCCGTTTCAGGTGCAGGTCCCCGGCCAGCCGGCGCACGTTCCGGGCCGTTTCAATGGACCGCTGGCCGGGCTCGACCACCACGACGAGCTGGTCCACCCCGCTGGCCGTGGCCCGGCCCAGGTGTTCGAGGCCGGCCTCCATGTCCATGATGATCACCTCGTCCCGGGCCAGCACCAGATGCATGATGATGTTCTTGAGCATGGTGCTTTCCGGGCAGATGCAGCCGCCCCCGCCCTTCTTGACCCCGCCCAGGGTCATGAAGCGGATGCCGTCCACCTCCCGGGCCAGGGTGTCGGGCAGGTCGTCGACCTTGGGGTTGATGGTGAACATCGAGCCGTAGGTGCCCGGCTTGGAGCCGGTGCGCTCGGCCACCAGCTCGGTCATTTCCGAAATGGGGGTGATCCGGGCCAGGTCGGGGTAGCCCAGGGCCGCGGCCAGGTTGGCGTCGGGGTCGGCGTCGATGGCCAGGACCTTCCGGCCGTTTTCTTTGAACAAATGGGCCAGGGTGGCCGAAAAAGTGGTCTTGCCCACGCCGCCTTTGCCTGATACCGCTATTTTCATAATGACGACCTCTTTGTCATAATCTGGTGTCCGCCCCGCCGAAAGCCTGATTCGCTGGCCGGCCCCCGGTGGCAATTTCTCTTCACTTTCCAATATAAGCATCAGCCGGCTTTTCTTCAAGCCGGTTTTTGAAAAAAGCCGCCGCGGGGCCCTCTTCCGTTGGCCCCTGGCTTTTTATAAGAATTATTTCGGGAGTTATAGTTTATATAAAAGTCAAGTCCCACAAGGCTTTTAGGGCTTTGCGGGACTTCTTTGATTTTTAACTTGGTGGAGCTGAGGGGGATCGAACCCCTGACCCCTTGAATGCCATTCAAGTACTCTCCCAGCTGAGCTACAGCCCCACTTTATGTCTTTCCGGCCCCGTCCCCGGAGCACTTAGGAGATATTATAGAAAGAGATTCTTGCTGTCAAGCCTTTTTTGACAGCTTTCCATAATGAGGCCGCCCTGCCAAAGCCCGGCGGCGCCTTGCCCCCCACCCGGGCTTGTGTTAGATTAGGGCCACTGTTCCGGACCGGCCGGACGCCTTATAAAGATGGAACTTCCAGCCCCTTAAGTGAGCCTGAACGCTATGAACCTGGCCGCCAACTTTCGCCTGATATTCTACATGTGCGGCTGGGTATCCCTTTTTCTGGCCGGGGCGCTGCTGATCCCGCTGCTGCCCTCCCTGATTCTGGACGACGGGCAGGCCGGGGTTTTTCTGAAATCGGCCGCCCTGGTGGCCGCCTGGGGTTTTCTTTTGACTCTCCAGGGCCGCCGCCAGGACCGCGACGAGATCCGCAGCCGCGACGGCCTGGCCACCGTGGGCCTGGCCTGGCTCATGATCGGTTTCCTGGGCGCTCTGCCCTTCTGGCTCAGCGGAGCTTCCCCGACCTTCTGGGACGGGCTCTTCGAATCGGTCTCCGGCTTTTCGACCACCGGGGCCACCATCAGCTCCAGCGTGGAGACCCTGCCGCCCTCCATCCTCTTCTGGCGGGCCCTGACCCACTGGCTGGGCGGCATGGGGGTCATCGTGCTGATGCTGGCCGTGCTGCCTTTTCTAGGCTTGAGCGGAGTGCAGCTTTTCAAGAACGAAAGCTCCATGGGCCAGTATAAGATCAAACCCCGGGTGGCCCAGACGGCCAAGACGCTGTGGTTCATCTACCTGACCCTGACCCTGATCCTGGTCGCCCTGCTCCTGGCCGGGGATCTCGCCTGGTTGGACGCGGTCTGCAACGCCTTCAGCGCCATCTCCACCGGCGGCTTTTCCACCCGCAACCTGTCCATCGGCCATTTCGACAGCCCCTACCTGGAGCTGGTCCTCACCCTCTTCATGTTTCTCGGCAGCCTCAATTTCGCCCTCTATTACCAGGCGGTGCGCGGAAATCCCGGGGCTCTTTTCAAAAACACCGAGTGCCGGGTCTTTTTTCTGACAATCCTGGGCGCCTCCGCCGCGGTCGCGCTTTCGCTCCGGCTTGCCGGCTTTTATCCAGACTCGCCTTTGACCGCCGCCCGCCACGCCCTCTTTCAAGTCGTCTCGGTCATCAGCACCACCGGCTTTACCAGCTATGACTGGGAAACCTGGCCCCATTTCAGCCAGGGCGTTCTTTTTCTGCTTTTCTTTGTCGGCGGCTGCTCGGGCTCGACCAGCGGCGGCCTCAAGTGCATCCGCTGGATACTCCTCTTCAAGGGCATTCACCGTACCCTGCGCCAGCATATCCACCCCAAGGCGGTGATCCCGGCGCGCCTGGGCGGAGAGGCGGTCAGCGAAAGCCTGATGACCGCGGTCTGGTCCTTCGGGGCCATTTATTTCATCGCCCTGGCCCTTTCCACCCTGGCCCTGTCCGCCCTGGACCTGGATATCCTGACGGCCCTGTCGGCCTCGGCTTCGGCCCTGGGGAATGTCGGCCTGGGTCTGGGCGAGGTGGGCCCGGCCGACAATTTCGGGCCTCTGCCGAGCCTGGCCAAGGCTGTCCTGAGCCTGGACATGTTCCTGGGCCGCCTGGAATTCTTCAGCATCCTGATTCTGTTAATGCCCGATTTTTGGAAAAGACATTGAAAACGGAAAGTGAAAAAAGTCGCCCATGACTGAATTGGATCCTCGATTAAATATCCTTCCCCAAGGCGGCCGGGACGGTGCGGGCGGGCTCAAGGTGCATCTGGTGGGCATTGCCGGGGTGGCCATGACCGCCCTGGCCGGCCTTTTGGCCGAAGCCGGGGCCGAGATCAGCGGCTCGGACCGGGGCATCTATCCGCCCATGAGCGACATTTTAAAGGAAATGCGGGTGGACTTTCGCGAGGGCTACGGTCCGGAGACTTTGCCGGAGGACTGCCGCCTGGTGGTCATCGGCAATGTCGTCACCCGCCACTTTCCGGTGCTGGAGAAAATCAGGGAACTGAAAAAACCCTATCTGTCTCTGCCCCAAACTCTGGCGGCCCTCTTTCTCAACAAGACCCGCAACCTGGTGGTGGCCGGCTGCCACGGCAAGACCAGCACCACCGCCCTCTGCGCCAAAATCTGGGCGGCCGCCGGCCTCAGGCCCGGCTTTCTCATCGGCGGCGGCAGCCTGGATTTTCCCCGGCCCTGGCGTCAGGCCCGGGGGGAGCATTTCATCATCGAGGGCGACGAGTATGACAGCGCCTTTTTCAACAAGGCGCCCAAATTCCTGCACTACCGGCCGGAGACGGTCATTCTGACCTCGGTGGAATTCGACCACGCCGATATTTATCCTAACCTGGAATCCGTGGTGGCCGCCTATGAGTCGCTGATGAAAATCATCCCGCCCGAGGGACGCCTCATCGCCTGGGGCGACGATCCCCTGGTGCGCCGGGTGGCCCGGGCCTGCCGGGCCAGGGTGGACTTTTACGGCTTGAACGAGGATAATAACTGGCGGATACTTGGCTTCCGGGAAGACGGCTTTGGCTCGGCCTTCGAACTGGCCGGCCCCGAGGCTTTTTACGCCCGCTTGTCCTTGACCCGCCCGGGAGTGTATAATGCCTTGAACGCCGCGGCGGCCGGCGCGGCCTTCATTGGCCAGGGCGGCGACGGCCGCTGTCTGGCCCCGGCCCTGGCCGCCTTTCAGGGGATCAGGCGTCGTCAGGAAATATTGGGTGATTTCAATGGTCTGACTTTAGTCGATGATTTCGCCCACCACCCCACGGCGGTCGGCCAGACTTTGGCCGCCGTGCGCGGGGCCTTTCCCGGCCGACGTTTGCTGGCGGCCTTCGAGCCCCGCAGCAACACCAGCCGCCGGGCCGTCTTTCAGGCCGACTATGCCCGGGCCCTGGCCGGGGCCGACCTGGTCTTTCTGCGTCGGCCGCCCGATCCTCAAAAAGCTCCCGAGGGCGACCGCCTGGATGTGGAACGTCTGGCCGCCGATCTGGCCCCCCGGGCCTCGATTTTCGACGACGGCCCGAACCTGGGCCGGGCCCTGGTCAGGGAAAGCGGGCCGGGCGACGTTATTTTGATGATGAGCAACGGCGATTTCGACGGCCTGTCGGCCTATCTGCGCGAACATCTGGGTCAAAATGTTAGAGAAGCTAAAATATGAATTTGAAGATCCGGAACTTATGACCGCCGCTCTGACCCACCGCTCGGCTCAGGTGGCCGGCGCTGAGGCCGGCCACGGAGAGTTGGACAACCAGCGCCTGGAATTCTTAGGCGACGCCGTGCTGGATCTGATCATCAGCGATTTTCTCTACCGCCACCAGCCTCGGCTCAAAGAGGGCGACATGTCCCGCATCCGGGCCGGGCTGGTCTGCGAAACCCGCCTGGCCGAAGTGGCCGAGCGCCTGGGTCTGGGCCAGTCCCTGATTCTGGGCCCCGGCGAGGCCCACGCCGGCGGTCGCCATAAACATTCGGTTCTGGCCGACGCGGTGGAGGCCCTTCTGGGGGCCATCTATCTTGACGGCGGTCTTCAGGCGGCCATGGAGGCCGCCCGCCGCCTCTGGAAGCCCTGGCTCGGGCAGCCTGAAGACTGGGAGGACATGCTGTCCGACTTCAAGACCAGGCTGCAGGAGGAAACCCAGGGCCGGGGCCTGGGCATACCCAGCTATGAGCTGGTCGACAGCCAGGGGCCGGCCCACGCCCGGATTTTCACCATGGCCATCAGCATCGGCGGCCAGCGTCTGGCCGAGGGCCAGAGCGGCACCAAAAAAGAAGCCGAGCAGCAGGCCGCCCGTCAGGCCCTGGCCCTTCTCAAGGAAGGCGCCGGGGACAGTTAAGGCCGGGGCGCGATCTTCCTTCGGGGCCTTGATCTTTTTTTCAATTTTGTATTATGGTCCCCAATTCGGGCCTTTCAGGGGCCCGGCCTTTAAAACTGATTCACGATTTCGGAGAATTTATGAAAAAGAGCCTGATGATCTGCGCCGCCCTGCTTTTTTTTATGCCGACCCCCTCTCAGGCCCAGCCGGTGGCCGAACCAGGCGGACTTTACGCTCTCTGCACCCAAAAAAATCTGGCCGAATGCCCGGACCTGGTGGCGGCCTTCCATGAGCAGTTTCCCATCGGCCAGCCCGGTCCCTACCTGATGCTCAAAAACAGCGGCGGCGGCTATCTGGCCCCTGACGACCGCTATACGGTCGACGTCGCCTGGGAACTCCAGAGTGCCGACGGCCTTCTGCTGTCCATCAAAGATTCCAGGAAAAGCAAGGTGGAATTGAGGAAAATCGGCTCGCAGTTGGTCAATACCAAAAACGGCGACGTCTATCAACTGGTCAAGACCGAAAAGGAACTCAACCCCGAAGCCAAGCCCTTCCGCCAGACCTGGGAAAAAAGCAAGCGGGAACAGCGTAAGTGAAAAAAGCAGATCAAGGGCATCGGGCCGGCCTGGTGGCCATCATGGGCGCGCCCAACGCCGGCAAATCCACCCTGCTGAACAAGATTCTGGGCGAAAAGGTGGCCATCGTCACCCCTAAGCCCCAGACCACCCGGCACCGCATTCTGGGGGTCCACAGTGAAGACGGGGCTCAACTGGTCTTCTGGGACACCCCCGGCCTTCACGCTCCCGGCCAGGCCCTTCTTAACCGGGAGATGGTCAACCGGGCCCTGGCCGCCCTGGAGGACAGCGACCTCTGCCTCTGGGTGGTGGACGCCCTGCGCCGGGGCCGGGAGCATCAGACCTCCCTGGAACTTTTGACCCGAAACAGCCGCCGGCCCCTGATCGTGGCCCTCAACAAATGTGACGCGGTGACCGACAAGGCCGAACTCCTGCCCCTGATCAGGGAGATCGAAGAGGCCGTCAAGCCCCGGATCATCGTGCCCGTCTCGGCCAAAAGCGGCGACGGCCTGCGAATTCTCCTGGATGAAATTATCCGTCTTCTGCCGGAGAATCCGCCCTTCTACCCGGAAGACACCCTGACCGACCAGCCCGAGAGGGTCATCGCCGCCGAAATGGTGCGGGAGGCGGTTTTCAAGCTGACCAGCCAGGAAATTCCCTACTCCACGGCCGTGACCATCGAAGAATTCAAGGCGGCGCCCGATATGGTCAGCATCTCAGCCACCATCCACGTGGAAAAAGAGAGCCAGAAAGGGGTCATCATCGGCCGGCAGGGGGCCAGGCTGAAAAAAATCGGCCAGACCGCCCGCCTCAACATTGAAAAACTGGTGGGCGGCAAGGTTTTTCTCAAATTATTCGTCCGCACCACGCGCGACTGGAGCAAGAAAAAATCGGCCCTTCTGGAATTCGGCTACGGCGATTAAGGTCTGATCACAAAAAAATAACGATATTTATTTTTGCGATCGGCATATTACTTTTAAGGTTGTCGGGAATAATGATAAAAACCGCGATGATTATGGGGGCCGGCGCCGGGCGGAGGCTCAGGCCCCTGTCCCTGGTCAGGCCCAAGCCACTGTTTCAGGTGCTGAATAAAACCATGCTGGAATGGTGGGCCGAGTTCCTCAGTTCGGCCGGAATTCGGAAGGTGGTCATCAATGTCCACTACCAGTCGGAACTGATGCTGGAGCGCATCGAGCGTCTCTCGGCCAGCTTTGAAGGCCGCCTGACGATTCTGGCCTCGCCGGAGGATGAAATTCTGGGCACCGGCGGGGGGTTGAAAAAAGCCGCCCCGCTTCTGGGCAAAAACGACTTCATGGTGGTCAACGCCGACATCTTCACTGATTTTGAACTGGTCAGGCTGGCCCTGAAACATCTGGCCAACCCCGGCCGCCTGGCCACTCTCGGTCTCCTGGAAAACGCCCACCGGGCCAATGTCTCGGTGGGCGAGGGCGGGCGCCTCCTGGGCTTCCGCAGTGAAGAGGCCCTGCCGGGCGAGCTGTCCCGCCAGACCTACTGCGGGGTCATGGCCATGTCGCCGGACATCTTTGAATTGATCCCCGACGGCCACAGCGACATTGTCGACGTCTTCAACCGGGTTCTGGCCGAGGGGCGGGATATTTTCGGCTGGGCCTATGATCCGGCCATCTGGCGGGACATGGGCACCCCGGAAGACTATTGGGATCTCAACCGCCGTCTGGCCGCCGGCCGCACCATCACCCACTCCACAGCCAAAGTGGAGGGGCGGCTGGCCGGCTGGAACGTCCTGGGGGCCGAGTCCCGGGTGGATAAGGGGGCTTCGGTGGAAAACAGCGTCATCTGGCCTTTTGCCGTGGTTTCCTCAGGCGCGGTGGTCAAGAACGCGGTGGTCTCCGGGCTGCTGCCGCCGGGCCGGGTCATCGAAGGCGGCGTTTTCTGTGACACGCCCGGCCGCTGATCCGCTCCCGCCGGGAGCCTTGAGCTGGGCCGGCGCCCGTCTGGGCCGGCGCGTGGAACTTGAAATCCTGCCGGGCGACGGCGGCCTGCGTCAGTATTTCCGGCTGCCGGGCGACGGCCTTCTGCTTCTGGCCGGGGGCGACCCGGCCGAGAACCTGGCCTGGCTGCGCATCGGACGGCACCTGTGGTTCAAAGGTCTGGCCCTGCCCCGAATTTATGATTACGACCCGGGCCGGGGCTTTTTTCTGCTGGAGGATCTGGGCGACGAGCGACTGGCCGACCCCCCGGATCACAGCGCCGATTATTTTCAGGCCGTTGAAGTCCTGGCTGGGCTGCATCGCCGGGGCCTGGCGGATTTCAACCCGGCCTGGTGCTTCCAGACCCGGGCCTATAACGCGGCCATGGCCGAAAAGCAGGAAATCGGCTATTTCCTCAATTCCCTGCTCGGCCGTTATCTGGGCTGGAGAAAGCGCCCCCGGGGCCTGGCGGCCGAGATCAAAGCCTTCAGCCGGCAGGCCGCCGCCGGGACCCGGGACCGGGTGCTGATGCACCGCGACTATCAGGGCCGCAACCTGATGCTGAACAAGGGCCGGGTCTGTTTCATCGACTGGCAGGGGGCCCGCCCGGGCCCGGCGGCTTACGACCTGTCCAGCCTTCTGGAAGAAACGCCTTATCTGCCCCTGGCCCCGAAGCTTAAGGAAGAACTGGTCGAGGCCTATCTGAAAGCCCGGGGGCCGGGGGCCTGGCGCCGGAATTTCCGGAAGGAATTGCGCGTCACCGGAGCGGCCCGGATGATGCAGGCCCTGGGCGCTTATGCTAAACTGACTCTGGCCGGCAAGAACAAATTCGCGGCCTATATTCCGCCGCTCCTGGCCCGGTTGCGGGAACGCTTTGAGGAGCGGCCCCTGCGGCCCTTCCCCGCTTTGAAAGCCGTAATCGTTGAAGCCGAAGATTTACTGAAAGAGAAATAAATATCAATGTGCGCGCTCGTGGCCCTGGTGGGCCGGCCCAATGTGGGCAAATCAACCCTGTTCAACCGCCTGGCCGGTAAATCCCTGGCCCTGGTGGACGACCGCCCGGGCGTAACCCGGGACCGGCATTACAGCCCCGTCAACCTCGACGGGCGCCAGGGCACCATCATCGACACCGGGGGCTTTGACCCCACCGACCTCGACCCCCTGGTCAGCCAGATCAAGGCCCAGGCCCTGGCCGCTCTGGAGGAGGCCGACCTGACCGTGCTGGTGGTCGACGGCCCCAGCGGCCCGACCCCGCACGATATTGAGCTGGCCGGCCTCATCCGCCGCTCCGGCCGGCCCTATCTGGTGGCCGTCAACAAGATCGACAGCTTTGAAAAAGAAGGCCATCTGACCGAGTTCCACGAAATGGGGCTGGACGGACTCTGGCCGGTTTCGGCGGCCCACGGCTATGGCCTGCGCGATTTCAGGGAGGCCCTGGCCGGCTTTCTGCCCCTGAAGCCGGAAGAAGTCGAAGATGCAGAGGCCCCGCCCAAGGTGGCGGTCATCGGCCGGCCCAACGCCGGCAAGAGTTCCCTAATAAACCGCCTTCTGGGGGAGGAGCGCCTGGTGGTGGATCACCGCCCGGGCACCACCCGGGACGCCCTGGACGTCTCCCTGGAAAGGAACGGCCGCCGCTATGTCTTTGTGGACACCGCCGGGGTGCGGCGCCAGGGCAAAGTGGACGAGAAGCTGGAAAAACTTTCGGTCATGCGAGCCCTGAAAAGCCTGGATCGGGCCGACCTGGCCATTTTGCTGGTCGATGCCCTGGAAGGCTTCTCCGAGCAGGACGCCCACATCGCCGGCTACGCCCACGAGCGGGGCCGTCCGGTGATCATCATGGCCAACAAGTGGGACGCGGTCAAAGCCAAGGGCGAAACCCGCAAAGAACTGCAGCGGGCCCTGGACCTGAAGATGGCTTTTTTGGAGAAAGCCCCGGTGCTCACCGCCTCGGCCCGGACCGGCCTGGGGCTGGACCGGCTGTTCGGCTTCATCGACCGCATCATGACCCAATATCGTTTCCGGGCCTCCACCGCCGTGGTCAACCGGGTCATTGAAACGGCGGTGGCCGCCCACACCCCGCCTTACGCCGGCAAAGGCCGCCTGAAATTCTACTATGCCGCCCAGGTGGGCAGCCAGCCGCCCACCTTTGTGCTTTTCACCAATAAGCCGGCTTCGGTCCACTTTTCTTACCAGCGTTTTCTGGTCAACCGCCTCAAGGAGGCTCTCGGTCTGGACCTGGCCCCGGTCCGCCTCATTCTGCGGGCCAGAAGCGGCCGGCATGAAGAAAAAAAGAAAGGCCGCCCATGAGCGTTCGACAAGTTACGGCTCTGCCGATTTTGATATTCCTGATGCTTCTGGCGCCCGGGGCCTCGTCGGCCGGGGAGGCCGGGCTTTTCGTCCTGACCGTGCCCCTCAGCGGCCCTCTGGAGCCCCTGGGCCGCAACGCGGCCCAGGGGGCCGAACTGGCGCTGAAAACCTGGGGCGGCGGTTACGAACTGAAAGTGGAAGATGAAAACGGAGAGCCCGACCCTTACCTGGACCCGGCCCCGGTTTCCGTGGCCCTGGGTTACTTTACGGAGAGCCGTTTCAGCGAAGACGCGCCCCGTTACCTTTATCTGAAGAAGCCCGTGATGCTGCCCTTTCTGACCAACCCAGAGGCGGCCGGCCGGGGCCCGAACAGCTTTTTTCGCCTGATGCCCAGCTCCACCGAACAGGGCCGCTATCTGGCTCTGGAAGTTCTGGAAATGAAGAAGCGGCCGCAGCGTATTCTGATCGTTCAGGGGGTCGGGCCCCGGCAGGCCGAACTGGTCGGGGCCTTCAGCGAGACCCTGGCCGCCCCGCCTCAGCCGCCTCCGCCTCCGCCTCCGCCCCCGGGCCAACGCCCGCCCCGGTCCCCGGCCCCCATCAAACCCTTGGACTCCAAAGCTCTGGTGTTGATCAAAGACCTGGAACAGGCCATGCGGCCCGACGATATTCCAGAGCTGGCCAAAAACACGCCGGACCTGATTCTCCTGGCCCTGGATCTGCCGGAAGCCCTCAGTCTGGCCCCGGTGCTGGCCGAATCACGCTTTAAAAAATCCCCGCTCTGGGGCGGCATCGTCCTGGGCTTCCGGGAGACAGGGGCGGCTTACGCCTCGCTGAGCCTGGATCTCTCGCTCTGCCTGCCGGTGGTCAACCTGGCCGACACCCGCAATCGGGCCCTTCAGGATTTTAAGCGCAAATACATCACCGACTATCAGGCCCACCCCACCTGGATAGCCGCCCTGGCCTATGACAGCCTGAATCTGGCCATCAAGGCCGTGGCCAGTTCCGATTCCCCGGAAAGTCTTTTGGCCTTTTTATCCTCCCAGCCCCACCACTCCCTGGCCGCCTACGACTTGGCCGCCGGGGGCGGCGGCACCCCGCCTATGGGCCTGATGCCGGTCCGGGCGGAAACCTTAGGTTTTTTACCTTAGGAGACCATAGCTTCCAAAGGAGTCAGCCATGGATAGCCCCAGACCGGCAGTATTGGTCCTGGCCGCCGGGCGCGGCGCCCGTATGAAATCTGGAAAAGCCAAGGTGCTGCACCGGCTCCTGGGCCGCCCCCTGGTGGAGCATGTCCTGAACGCCGCGCTCTATCTCAAGCCGGAAAAGCTGGTGCTGGTGACCGGCTTTCAAGCCGAAGAGGTGGAGGCCGACGTCAGCGCCTTTCTTCAGGATCTGCGGGAGAAAAGAGGGCCAGAGGCGGTGCCCGAACCCCTCTTCGCCCGCCAGACCGAACAGTTGGGTACCGGCCACGCCGTGGCCATGGCCCGGGACCACCTGCGGGGTTTCCGCGGGCCCCTCTTTATCGCCTATGGGGACATGCCGCTGGTCTCCCCCAACACTCTCGACGGTTTTCTGAAAGCCCACCAGGCTTTGCGGGCCGATCTGTCGGCCCTGACCGTGCGTCTGGACGACCCGGCCGCCTACGGCCGGATCATCCGCGACGAGCAGGGCTGGCTCAAACGCATCGTGGAATACCGCGACGCCGACGAAGCCGAGCGCCTGGTGCGGGAAATCAATTCCGGTCTTTATTGGGTCGATGCGGCCCGGCTCTATGAAGCCGTCGAGCGCCTGAGGCCCGACAACGATCAGGACGAATACTACCTGACCGACGTGGTGGCCGATTTCCGGGCCCGGGGCCTGAGCGCGGCGGCCGTCGAGATTCCCGAAAGCCTGGCCCATGAGGTGCGCGGCATCAACGACCGTTACGAACTGGCCGAAGCCCAGGCCATTCTCAGAGACCGCCTCAACGCGGCCTGGATGCGAGCCGGGGTGACCCTGATGGACCCCCTCTCGACCCTGATCGAAGCCTCGGTGCGCCTGTCGCCGGACGTCACCCTCTGGCCGGGCGTCATCCTGACCGGCCGCTGCCAGATCGGCCCGGGCGCGGAAATCGGCCCCTTCTGCCACCTCAACAACTGCACGGTGGCCGCCGGCGCCAAAATCAAAGGCCAGCAGATTCTCAGCGACCAGGCCTTGGGGGCTGATTGAAAATTTGACCTCAGCCGCCAATACCTTATGCGGTCAATAATTTATAAGGAAAGATCAGCGGCTGAAGCAACGCCGGCCGCCTCTTATACGGGGGACCGCTGTTTCAGAAAAAACCGGCCGGTTCGCTAAAATGCGACCTCAGACGGCGCTCGGCAAGGATGTCTCCGGGGCCGAGGAAACCGCAGAGGAGCGGCGAGGCCGGATCATGGGCGGCGTGCCTTTTTTCAGCCGCGGCGGCCGAGTAATTGGCGTAACAGTATTGGCAAGCATGGGGGCAGGTGCCGTAGGTCCCCAGGTCAATGCTGGGCGCGCAACCGCATTCCAGCCTCTGGCCAGGGTCTTTTTTCAGATTCAGCGGCCGCCCGGTCAGGCGGCTGATCCGCTCCGGGTCAATGCAGCGCGAGGGCTCCAAGCCGGCCCGGCGAAGAGCCGGATCCCCGCAGGACCTGAGCCGCAATCCGGTCTCGGCCCCGATTTTCAGAAATTCTCCGGCCAGGCCGGCCTTGCTCTCCGGGTCAGGCTCATAAATCCCCAAGGCGGCCAGACGCTTTTTAATTTTGGGGTAAAATTGCAGAAAACTCAGCTTGCATTCATCAGTGCAGCCTTTCAAGGCCTCGGCCAGCCGCCCGAAAGAGTCCGTCTGCCAGGCCGGGCTGTAGCGGGGGCTCAAGACCACCGGGTCGTAACGCCAGAGCAGGCGTTCCGGCCCAAGCCGCCCGGCCAGGCGCCGGAAAGTATCGACCAGCGCCGGCTTGTCCGGCAGCCCGCCTTCCAGGTCCCGGCCGTAGGCATTGACGGTGAACTGGACATAAAATTGGTAACCGCCCAGGGCCTCCAGCTGTTCCAGCATGGGGCCCGGGTTTTTGCTCCAGAACACGATGAAATCCAGGACCTCAGGCCGCAAATCAATCCGGCTGACCCGGCGGGGGTTCATGGGGTTGCGGGTCAGGGCATAGCCGGCCCTCAGGCGGCCCAGAAACCACCGGAAATAAAAAGCGGGAATATCAGTCCGGCGGCTGACGCTGAGTATCATATTCCATCACCCGGCCCGAGGGCCGTAATCCCGGTTGGAACAGCCAGGGCCCAGCAGGGCCTCAGGGAACATTATAGCCCATAAAGCTCTTCATTTTCTGAAAATTTAAAGGTACAATGAAGCCTGGCCCGGATGATCCGATTCGACGGCCAAAAAACCCGGAAGACGGAAAGAGCGATGAAACTGACCTGCCCCCACTGCCGCGCCAGATCCAGCCTGCCGGATAAAAGGCTGCCGGCCGACGGGGCCCGGGCCAGATGCCCCCATTGCCAGGGCCGCTTTTTCATCCCGCCCCTCAAGGAGGGCCGGAGCCCGGCCGCCGACCGCGAGGCGCCCACCCCCCCGGAAGGGTCCGGTTCCCTGGAAATCATCACCGTTTTTCCGGAGATTCCAGGCCGCTCCCCCCAATTTTATGCGGGAACGGGCCTGGCGGCGCTGGCCGTAGCGCTGGGCGCCCTGACTTATTTCGGCCTGCTGCCGGGCTCTTCCCCGTCCGGGGCGAACGCCGCCCCCTGGCTGGCCCCGCCTCAGAACTACGGGCGGGAAATACTCCGCGACGACCTGATCAGCCTCAAGCGGAACACCTTTCATCAAAAAGCCCTGGCCTACACGGTCGACAGCGGCCCGGAATACAGAATTTTCAGCTATTACCTGCCCCGTCTGGCCGCCGGGCAGTGCCGGGAAATAAGCCGGGTGGAAGTGGAAAGCCCCGACCCGGAGCGGGGGCTGGCCCTCTGGGGGGTCTGCCTGAACAGCAACCGGCGCGGCCCCCGGCTCTCCCTGAATTGGGAAGGGGGCTCGGCCTCGTTCAGCGGCGGCCCGAAAGGCCCCTCTGAAAATCTGCGGCTCTTCCCCCGGCCAAAGCCGGAAAAGGCTGAAGAGCCGGCGGGCGATACCCTCTCCGGACCTGACGGTTTCCGGCCTGAAGCCAATGCCCGGCGCTCATCCTGAAAGAGGCCCGAGGGCCTCCGCCAAAGGCGGGATGACCGTGGCGGAACTTCTGCTGGTCATGCTCATCGCCTTGCTGGTGTCCGGGGTGGGGCTCTCGCTTTACCGCCTGAGCTATCGCTATTATGCCCATAAAGACGCTTTGCTGGAGCAGAACCAGAACCTCCGCACGGCCATGGCGACCCTGGTCCGCGATCTGCGCATGGCCGGCAACGGGCTCCTGCTTCCGGAAGAGGGCCTGGCCGCTTTTCAGATCTATCTGCCGACCGCGCGCGGCGGCTGGTTCCGCCACTCCATAAAGTCCGATCTCTACGGCGTCCGGCCGATTTTCGGGCTGGACGGAACGCTCGAAGGCCTTGGCCCTGACCGCCTGACCATTTTCTGGGCCGCCCCCGAAGCCCGGGAGCCGGTGGCCCGGCTGACCGCGGCCTTTCAGCCCGGCAGCTACGGCCGGGACGATGATCTGCTTTTAGAGCGATCCTGGGAAACGGCCCCGGCCTGGGAGGAGCTGATCAGGCCGGGCGATATTCTGGCTCTGGTTCATAACGGCCAGGGCCTGATCCTGACGGCCGGCCGGATCAAAAACGGCCGGCTCCCTCTCGGGGAACTCTACCGCCCCCGAAGCCCCCTGCCCCGGCCCGGTTTTCAAAGTTTCCCGCCCGGCGCCCGCCTCTACAACCTGCGGGACTTCACCCTGGTCACCTATTACGTGGATGGCGCCCGGCGCCGCCTGATGGCCGAATATCACCGGGGGCCGGGCGGCCGGGCGGCCCGCCGGCAGGTGGTGCTGGCCGTGGGCATCGAAGATATGCAGCTCCGCTATTTTCTGGACGGGGAGAAGGTCTCGCCCGAACTGGGCCATGAACAGGTGAGCGAAAGCGAACTGGACGGCCGGGAGGGACTCCGGCCCCGCCGGATTCAAGCGGTCAATCTGACCCTGGTCTCCAGATCTTCCGTCCGCTTGAGCGGACGGGATGATTTTCGCCCCCTGGCCGTCTACAACCACCGGCCCGGGGGCGGGCCGGACGGCCGTGAACGCCGCCTGATGAGCGAAACCGTGATTCTGCGCGCCAATTCAACGGGTCCGCCGCCCGGCCCGGAAACTTTGTGAGGCGTAAAGCATGGTCCGGACATTGAGCTCAGCCCGGAAGATGAAGCCGGCCAGACGGCCCAGCCTTGAGGACGACCGGCCCGGGGGCGCTGTTCTGGCCTTTTTCCTGGTGGTTCTGCTGCTTCTGGCCATCATGGGCCTGGCCATCGGGCTGACCGCCCGCGAGGAGCCGCCGGAGCCGGGACAGGCGGAGCTTGCCGGAGGGCCGGCCGCCAGGCCGGTCGATAAACTGGCCGACCTGAGCCTGACCCTGCTCCGGGCGGCTCTCAACCCGGACCTGGGCCCGCCGCTGGAGCAGTTGGGCCGGGCCGGGGACGGGCTGAGCATCAGCTTTCCCGAGGAAATCGACCCGGCCCGCCTGCCGCTGGAGACGGGCCGCCAGGCCGAAATCCGGAACCGCTACCTTCGAAGCGGCCTCCGGCCCGGCCCGAACGACGGCCCCGAACGGCCGCAGATGTTGTTCACCGACCCCCAAGGCCGGGAACTGGGCCGAACGGCCCTCAGCCTGAGCCGCCCGGCCCGGCCGGAGCCGGGCCGGTCCCTGGGCGGGGCCGGTTATGAAGACGGCCCGGGCGGGGCCGGGGATTTATACCTGATCATGACGGTCAGCGGACAGGCGGCCGAAAGCCGGGCCCGGACTGAAGGCGGGGAGCTCCGGGCCGCGCCTCCCGACCTCATAACTCTCGTTTACCGCCATGTTTTTCCAGACGGCCCCCTGGCCCTCCGCCGCCCCCCGGAACCGGAAGGCCCGGACCGGGCCGGCCGGCCGGAAAATATCCAGGCCCTCTTTCTGGACCCCTGGGGCAACTATCGGGAAGACAGCAACGCCAACGGCGTCATGGAGGCCGGCCCCCTGACGGAGCCGGGCTCCAACGACCGGCTGGTGGAATTCAAGGCCCCGCCCGGCGCTGCGGCCCTGATCAGGCGGGGCGTTGATCTGAGCGGCGACGGCCTGGCAGCCGACTGGGAAACCCTGGCCGGGCCGGAGGACCTGGCCCCGCTCTGGGTTTTCGGGGGTATTCCGGCGCCCGGGGGCGACCGGCAGCTCATTGGCGGCCGGGACCGGCGGCCGGTCTACACCTGGCGCCCCGGCTCTGAGGCCGAAGCCCCGGATCAGAGTGAACTGAGGCCCCTTAAGGCCGAAGCCGCCGCCGGACTGGCGCCCCTGTCTTTTCCAGGCCGGCGTCCGGGGGGGGCGGCCGGTTCGCGGCCCATAGTCGCGGGGCCGCCCGCAGCCGCCTTTGACGCTCTCTATGGCGACTATTCCTATGCCCGCTTCAAAAAAACGCGGGCCCCGGACGGGGTAGCCGGCCGGCGGCAGGTGGCCTATCTGGCCGACGGCCAGGGTCTGTTGCGCGCGGTCAATCTGGGCTTTTTCGGCCTTGCGGCCCGGGGACGGCCGGCCTACAGCGAAGAAGCGCCCCCCGGAAAGGGCCCCGCGCCGCTCAATCGGCCGGCCCCCGCTTTGGGAGCCGAACTCTGGGCTCTGGCCCCGCCCTCGCTCTTGGCCGCTTTTAAGGAAGCTTCGCCGGAGCCCGGGCCGGGCCCTGATTTTTCGGCCGAACTGAAATTCACGGTGGTTGATCTCAAGAACAGCGGCCCTGACCGGCCCTTCTGGGCCAGCGGCCAGTGGCGCACCGTGCTCATCGGCGTGCTGCGGCCCGAAGCCCGGGCCGGGCGGCCCGGCCCGACCGAATATTTCGCCCTGGACGTCACCGACCCGGAAAAAGAGCCCCGGCTTTTGTGGAGCGGCCGCGATTCCAATTTTCGCTTCAGCGGCGCCCGGCCGGCCCTGGCGGCCAACAGCGGCCGCCAGGCCGGACGGACCGACTGGTACGTGATTCTGGCCGGTTCCTTTGCCGATGAAGACCGGGCCGGGCTTTTGGTTCTGGACGCCCTCAGCGGGCAGGCCGTTCCGGCTGAAATCCCCCTGCGCGTCGGGGAAGCCGGCGGATTTTTTCACGATTCCTTCACGCCCCTGGCCCCGGCCGGTCCGGGCGACCAGGGCCGGCGCGGCACGGAAGAAGCCGTCTGGAGCCATAATACGGCTTATTTCAGCTTCAGGGGGGCCGACGGCCAGGGCGCGGTCTACCGTTTGCAAATGGTCGGCCAGCCCGACGGCAACGCCCCGCCCTACCCCCGGCCGCCGGAAAAATGGCGGCTGACCCGGCTTTTCCACAGCCCGGCCCCTTTGAGCGGCCCGGTCAACGCCGCTTTTGACCGGCAGGGCCGCCAGTGGGTCTTTTTCATGACCGGGCGGCCCCTTAGGGCGCCCGCCTATGCGCCCGGCTATCTCTACGGGCTCAAGGAGCCCCTGGGCCCGGGCCGCTGCCCGACTTTCGGGGAGGTGGAAGAGTTCGGCCCGCTGATGGATCTCGGCCGGACCAGGGTCTATCACCGCGGGCGGCTGGAAGACGCTCCCGACGGCTTCAAGAGCTTTGAAAGCCTGGCCGGGGCTTTGTCGGGCGAGGCCTATGCCGGTTACCGACGGCCCCTGGGCCGGGCCCCGGACCCGGCGACGGACGGGGAAGCAGCCGGGCTGGAAATCGGGGAAATCGGCCTTGGCCAGGTCAAGATCGAAGCCCTGGCCGACGGCCGCTCCGTGCTGGCCTTCACCAGCCACCGGCCCCCGGCCGACGGCCGGCCGGATAAGGGCCGCAGTTTTCTGAACCTGGCCGACAGCTTCACCGGGCTTCCGGCCCCGCCTCTTTACCCCTTAGGCTTTGAAGCCGGAGAGCAAATCCGGGAGGACGGCCGGGTTCACTACCAGGTCACCGGGCGAATCGAGGCCGGCCCCGGACCGGCCACCGAGGCCTCCGTTATCCGGGCCGGGCGGGTCACCCTGGTCAAAAACCGCCGCCCCGACGGCGCCGACAACCTGATCTACATTCCCGAAGGGCTGAGCCGTAACAGCGCCGTCATCTCCTGGCGGGAAGTTTTGAATCCGGACTTTTGAACAATGAATCAGCGCCGGCGTCTGGGCGGATTTTTGGGGGCCACCGCGGCCACCTGTTCGGCCTGATAACGCCCGCTTTCCTTGGCCGCCCATTCCTCGATGTCCTCGTCCTGCCAGGCTTCGGCTTCGTAGAATTCGACTTTCTGCAGCTTGACCTTGACCTGCCGCACCTTTTCCGACAGCTCCCACATGCCGTAATCGCCGCGCCCGGCCGGAACGTTCTCGGCCATGATCGCGGTAAGGTCATTGTCCTGAAGCACGGACTTTCTCTTGCTGGGCACCGGGTAGCCGTGATCGTCAAAGGTCAGTATTTTGAATTCGACCTTCTTGATCATCAGGGGGCTGACGTTTTTAAAAGAAACCCGAACATAGGATTCGTTTTTCAGATAACCCCCGTCATGGCGGACCGCCGAAGAACTGATCGCCACCGGCGGATTTTTGGCGGCCTCCTTTTCGGCGCTTTTCAGCCTGACCTGGGTCAGGCCTTCTTTGGCCTTGGCCGTCAAGGGGCTTTTGGGAAAAACCTTGATCAGCTGATTAAATTTCCCCTCGGACGAACTTAAGCGGCCGCTCTCCAGATCACTGACGGCCGCGGCGTAGAGATAGGAATCGGAATTTTTCAGGGTTTCGTTTTCGGTTTTCAGCCGGGCGTTTTCCTGCCGCATCTCCTGCAGTTGAGCCCCGCCGCCGCTTTCGGCGCCGTATTGGGAAGGCAGGGGCGAACTGAGGCCGTATTTGGCGATCAGACGGTTGCGGTTGAGGATGGCCAGATTGATCAGTTCAGTGGCAATGCTGGTCTGGGCCACCAAGCGGGGCATTTCGGCCATGGTGGCGGCTTCGGCCCGCACTTTTTCGACCCTGGCCTCCAGGGCGGTCATCTCTTCTTCCAGCCTGGCCGCCAGTTCCGGATCAGGCCTGGTCTCTTTGGGGCTGACGGTCGGTTGGGCCCCGCTCTCCAGAGAGGCGATCTGCTGCAACAGAAGAGTATCGGCGATATTGTATTCCTCGGTGGCCGCCCCGGCCAGGACCCGGGGGATGGAACCTTCCGGGTAGCTCTGGCCGACGCCGGCCAGACGCAGGATCTCTTCCTGCAAGCGTTCCCTCTCCATGCGCAGATCGGCTATTTTTCTCGCTTTTTGATCTTGCTGCTGCTGCCTTTGCAGGGCCGCGGCCTGCTCCAGGCGCTGAACCTCCCTCTGCCCGGCCGTGTGCATGATCAGGCCGCCGGCCAAGGCGCCGAGGATAAAAACCAGGGTCAGGGACAGCAGCAGGGCCTTCGGCCCCCGATCCGCGATTTTTTGAGCCGATCTGGACCAGAGGCCAGGTTTACGGATTTCAGGCCCTTTCGGCCTCTTCCCCGGCGCGGCCGCTTGTTCCGGGGCCGGCCCCTGGTATGGCGGGGAAGCCTGAAAGCCGGCGGGCGGGGCCAAGCCCGGAGGGGGCGAAGGGTATTCAATGACCGGCGCGGGCGGAGGGTATTCAGCGACCGGAGGGGGCGGAGGATATTCAACGGCCGGCGCGGGCGCAAGCGGCACGGCCGCCACATATTCGGGCGCCGAAGCCGCGCCGGACATCGGCCTCGCCAACTGGGGGGCCGGGGCCGCCACCGGCGCGGCCGCCGCATATTCAAAGGCCTGGATCACGGCCGGCTGGGGCGGGGCGTATTCGAAGACCGGGGCCGCCGCGGGAGCCGGCGGCCGGTATGGGGGGACTTCGGCGATGGTAAAACCTTGTCGGCAATTTTTGCAGGTGGTCCGCTTACCGACGTATTCCGCTTTGATATTAAAAAGGGCCTGGCAATTGGGACATTGGGTTCGCAAGATATGGTTCCTCTTCAGCGCCAATAATCTAGATGTGGGGTTTTAATGCCGTAAATATCCATTTAATTCAACTACTTACTATATTATTAACACAATCGGACAGATTTTTCAAGCTTCTTGCCCGGTCTTTGGCGGAGCGGCCTCCACTTCCTCAAAAAGCGCCGCCACAAGATCTGGTAGCTTTAGAAGCGGTGGCCCTAATAATATTGTTGACAATTTATATTTAATTATGTAAAAATTACTTTAAAAGATGAGCTTCTATATTCTACAGAACTATGTTTGGGGCTAAAAATCAACGGAGGTTCCGCCGGAACAGGCCATGGCCGCGCAAAGTTCCATTATCCTGACGCCCGTCGCCAGGCTCGGCGCCCTGACCCTGGGCGCTCTTTACCACCTGGGCAATTACAGCCTGCTGCTGTTCCGGGCTCTGGCCTCAGCCTTCGGGCCGCCCTGGCGCCTGAGGGGTATTCTGCGCCAGATGGAAGCGGTGGGGGTCGAGTCAATTTTCGTGGTTATCCTGACCGGCCTCTTCACCGGCGGGGTCTTCACCCTTCAGGTCATTTACGGTTTTCGGCTGTTTGCGGCCGAAAGCCTGGTCGGGCCCACTGTGGCTCTGGCCATGTGCCGGGAACTGGGCCCGGTGCTGACCGCCCTGATGGTCACCGGCCGGGTGGGCAGCGCCATGGCCGCCGAACTGGGCGCCATGCGGGTCACCGAACAGATCGACGCCCTGACGGTCATGGCGGCCGACCCGATCAAGTTTCTGATCAGCCCCCGGATCATCGCCGGCCTGACCATGCTGCCCTTCCTGGCGGCGGTGGCCGATTTCACCGGCATTTTAGGCGGTTATGCGGTGGCTGTGGCCAAAGGCGTGGACCCGGGCCAGTTCGTCGGCCGCATCCGGGATCATGTGGTCCTGGCCGATGTGGTCAACGGCCTGACCAAAAGCGGCGTCTTCGGCCTCATCCTGACTTCGGTGGGCTGCTATATGGGCTATTACAGCCAGGGCGGGGCCGAGGGCGTGGGCCGGGCCGCCACCGGCGCGGTGGTCATCAGCTACGTGGCCATTCTGGCCAGCGATTTTCTGATGACGGCCGTCATGTTTTAAGGGAAAAGGCCCGGCCATGTCCGCCCCCGCGATCACGGTGCGAAACCTGAACAAATCTTTCGGCTCTTTGCCCGTGCTGAAGGGCCTTGATCTGAATCTGGCGCCTTCGCGGATCAACTTCATCATCGGCCAGAGCGGCGGCGGCAAGAGCGTGCTTTTGAAGCACCTGGCGGGCCTGCTGGCGCCGGACCAGGGCGAGATCTGGTTTGACGACCGGCAGATGGCCGGGGCCGCCCCGGCCGACTGGCGGGCCCTGAGAATGCGGATGGCCTTCCTCTTTCAGGACGGGGCGCTCTTCGACTCCCTGAGCGTGGGGCGGAACGTGGCCTTCCCTCTCTGGGTCCAGCAACGGGCCGACTGGCGGGCGGCCGGGCGCAAGGCCCGGGAGCGCCTGGAGGAGCTTGACCTGGCCGGGGCCTGGGACGCCCGCCCCGGCGAACTGTCGGCCGGCGAAAGAAAAAGGGTGGCCCTGGCCCGGGCCCTGATTATGGAGCCGGAAATACTTTTTTTCGACGAGCCCACCACCGGGCTGGATCCCCTCCTGAGCGAACAGGTGGACGGCCTGATCGGCCTGACCCTGGCCCGGACCCGGGCCACGGTGGTGGTGGTCAGCCACGATATCGCCGCCGCCCTGGCCCTGGCCGACCAGGTGGCCATGATCCACAGCGGGCGGATAATCCTGGAGGGGTCGCCGGAAACCTTTCGCCGAAGCGGGGAACCGGCGGTCCGTCAGTTTCTGGCTGGCGACTCTGAAGGCCCTTTGGGTTTTCTGGATTAGGGCTGAGGTTGAAAAGCGCCGCTCAATTCTTGACTGTCGGCCGCGGGCAACGGGCATAACTATGGTGACCGGTCATGTATAAATCGTCAACGGAAATAAAAGTCGGCCTCTTCGTTCTGGCGGCCCTGGGCCTCTTCGTCTGGATGGCCGTCCGCCTGGGCGGCTTCGGCCTGAGCGTCAAAGACACCTACAATATTTCCACAGTCTTCCCCTCGGCCGTGGGCCTCAAACAGGGCGTGGCCGTGGAAGTGGCCGGCATTCAGGTGGGCACGGTGGCCAGCATCGAACTCTATGACGACAAGCAGGCCCGGGTGGTCATGGCCATTCAGGACGGCATCCGGCTGCCGGCGGACAGCGCCGCCTTTATCCGGTCCTCAGGCCTTCTGGGGGACAAATACGTGGAACTGGCGCCGGGCGGCGGCACCCAGGAAAAGCTGGAAGCCGGCGGCCAGATCGCCGCGGCCAGAGCCGCCGCCGATGTTTCCGACGTCATGCAGCAATTGGGGGAGATCGCCGCCGATCTCAAAAAAATCACCGCCCCCCTGGCCGAGGGCAACACCGGTTCGGACCTCAAAGACCTGATCTCCAATCTCAAGGACATGTCCGAGCGCCTGAGCGGCATTGTCAGCGCCAATGAAGCCGGCCTGACCGAGACTCTGGCCGCCCTCAACGGCAGCATGACCAATCTTCAGGAAATCACCGACAAAATCAACTCCGGCTCCGGTTCCCTGGGCCGCCTGATCAATGACGATTCCACCGTGCGGGAACTGAACCAGTCCCTGGCCTCCATTCGCCACATCACCGGGAGAATCGAAGCCGGCGAAGGCACCCTGGGCCGCCTGATCAGCGACGACGGCACCATCGACAAGGTCGACCGGGCTTTGAGCAGCCTGACCGGATATTTGGAGAAAGAAGATAAATTTAAAGTATTTGTGGAATATCGGGCCGACTATCTGACCCGCCACGACTTTTTGAAGAGTACGATCAACCTGCGCCTCCAGCCGGGCCCGGACCGCTATTATCTCCTGGGGGTCACCGGCGACTATTTCGGCAAATACAAGCGCTCCGATTTCCGGAGCACCGACGCCAACGGAGTGGTGCGCAACAGCATTGAGGAAGAATGGCGGCGGGACAAGCTGAAATTCAACGCCCAGATCGCCCGGCGTTACTACGATATGGTGGTTCGCGGCGGCCTGATCGAATCCGGCGCCGGCCTGGGCCTGGATTACTATCTTGACGAAGACAAATTACGTCTTACCTTAGAGGCGTTCAGCGGCGATTTTGACGAGCGGCCGCACCTGAGGGCCGAAGCCAGTTACAATATCTGGAAAATTTTCTACTTCAACCTGGGTTATGACGACTTCATCAGCGACCAGCACCGGGCTTCGCCCTACTTCGGCCTGGGCCTGCGCTTCAATGACGATGATTTGAAATATCTCCTCAGCGGCGCGTCTTCCCTGTTCTGAACGGCCGCCCGAGCCAGGGCAGAAAAAACTTGAACGACCCCGCATCGACATGCTAGAATAGAAACTTGCAAAAGAAGCGGAAGGCCAGCCGATAAGACAATATTATGAACCCAGCCAAATTTGACATAGGTTCCGACCTCCCGGACGATTCTTCGGCCAAAGCGCCTAAAATCATGGTGGTTGACGACGAGATTCTCAACCGCAAACTGATTGAGGCCATGCTCAAGCCCCAGGGTTACAAGGTCTTGACCGCCGTTGACGGCGAGGATTGCCTGGCCAAGGTCGAGACCGACCCGCCCGATCTCATTTTAATGGACATCATGATGCCCAATCTCAACGGTTTTGAGGTGGTCACCCGCCTGAAGGCCAGGG
The DNA here is from genome assembly GCA_031263565.1 of Candidatus Adiutrix sp. Taxonomy (GTDB): domain Bacteria; phylum Desulfobacterota; class Desulfarculia; order Adiutricales; family Adiutricaceae; genus Adiutrix. Next base: position 25,808 of record JAISFR010000060.1, read on the forward strand.
AGAATCTGGCCCTGATACCCATTGTCATGGTCACCGCCCTGCAGGATGTGGGCGACCGGGTCAAAGCCCTGGAAGTGGGGGCCGACGATTTTCTGACCAAGCCCGTGGACCGCATGGAGCTTCGGGCCCGGGTGCGTTCGCTTTTAAAGGTCAAGGCCTATAACGACCACATGGTCAACTATCGCCAGGAACTGGAAAGCGAAGTGGCCAAGCAGACCCTGGAGCTGCAGAAGGCCAGTCTCAAAATCGCCGAAGCCCACTCCAAGCTGCGCGACGCCTCGCTGGAAACCATTTTCCGCCTGGCCCGGGCCGCCGAATACAAAGACGAGGACACCGGCAACCACATCATCAGCATGAGCCGCATTTCGGCCTTTCTGGCCGAGCGCCTGGGCTTCAACCCCACGGTGGTCGAGCGCGTTCTCTACGCCTCGCCCATGCACGATATAGGCAAAATCGGCATCCCCGACCGTATTCTGACCAAAAACGGCCCCTTAAACGATGAGGAATGGGCCGTCATGCGCATGCACACCGTTTTCGGCGGCCAGATACTGGAAGGCTCGGGCATCGGTTTTCTGCGTCTGGGCGAGGTCATCGCCCTGACCCATCATGAGAAGTGGGATGGTTCGGGCTATCCCAACGGCCTGTCCGGCAACCGGATACCTCTGGCCGGCCGCATTGTGGCCGTGGCCGACGTCTTTGACGCCCTTATGTCCAAGCGCCCCTATAAGCCGCCCCTGACCATCGATCAGACCGTGGACATCATCCGGGCCGGCCGGGGCACCCATTTCGACCCCAATGTAGTGGATATTTTCCTGGAATCTCTGCCGGAGATCATCCATCTCTGGAACACCGCCCAGACCGAGCACCACATGGCCCTGGAACCCCGGCACCACAACCTCGACGCCGTCCACGCCGCCCGCCCCTGAGGCGCGGCGCGTATCTGACGCCCGGCCCCTCAGGCTTCCCATAACGCCTGAAGTTCTTTTTTTGAGGTTCCCCATTATCAGATCTGGAGAGAGCCAATGAGCAAAGTCAAGCCGCTGAGGCTTTTTTTTATTCGTCACGGGCAAACTGAAAATTTTGACGTCCCGCCTTTTAACGGCTGGCGGGACGCCTCTTTGACCGATTACGGGCGGCGGCAGTTGGACCAGGTGGCCGCCGGCCTGGCCGCCGTTCCTTTCGACGCCGTCTACTCCAGCGACCTCAGCCGGGCCGTCTATGGCGGAGAAAGGCTGGCCCGGGCCGTGGGCCGGGACCTGCTGGTCGACCCCAAGTGGCGCGAAATGCATTTCGGCCGCTGGGAGGGCCTGACTTACCAGGAAATTTACGGCGAAGACCGTGACTTTGCCCGGCGCATCTCTTCGCCCGAAGGCGGCGACCTGCCCTTCCCCGGCGGAGAAAGTTCGGTCATCTTCACCCGGCGCGTCAGTGAGGCCTTAAGCGGCCTGCGCCAAAATTTCCCCGACGGCGGCCGGGTGGCCGTGGTCTGCCACGGGGGGGTCTGCAAGGCCCTGTGGGGCCTGATCCTGAGCCTTCCGGCCCACATCGCCTGGACCACCGTGCGCCAGGATTTCGCCGCGGTCAATGTGGCCGACCTCTACCCCTCGGGCCACAACACAGCCCACCTGGTCAACGGCTATCTGGGCCCCGAAGGTTACCACGGTTCCGGCCCCGGCTTTGAGCGGCTCCTGGGGGCCGATCTTTTCTGAGCGGGCCAGGCGCTGCGCGCCATTCTGGCGCGCCAAAACGAAACCCGCCGATTTCAGCCGGCGGGTTTCGCGTTCCGGAGTAAAAACAATCAATATTCCCTGGGCAGTTGGTTGAGCTGGGAGAGGGTGAAGACCGGCCCGTCCTTGCAGACATATTCCGGACCCACGTTGCAGCGGCCGCAGATGCCCAGGCCGCACTTCATGCGGTTTTCCAGGCTCATGATGATGTCGTCGTGGGAATAGCCGGCCTCTTCCAGCACCGGCTGGGTGAACTTGATCATGACCGGCGGGCCGCAGATGATGGCCGCGGTGTTTTCCGGCGGCGGGCAGACGTTTTTGGTGACGGTGGGCACGAAACCAACCAGACCGTCCCAGCCGGGGGCCTCGCGGTCGATGGTCACGTGAACGTCGATGTCGGCGCGCTTCTGCCACTCGCTCCAGTCGTCCTTAAAGCAGAGCAGGCCCGGGGTCCGGGCGCCGTAGATGAAGGTGATCTTGCCGTATTTGGGCCGGTTTTCCGGCTGGATCATCCAGACGATGGTCGAACGCAGGGTGGTCACGGCAAAGCCGCCGGCAATGATGACGATGTTTTTGCCTTCCAGCTTGTCCAGGGGGTAAGGGTGCCCCAAGGGACCCCGGATGCCCATGACATCCCCCACCTTCATGTTGTGCAGGTAGCTGGAGACCTGGCCGACCCGGTTGACGGTGAACATGACAAAGCCTTTTTCCGTGGGGGAAGAGGCAATGCCGATGGGAATCTCGCCCTGGCCGGGAATCGACAGTTCGGCGAACTGGCCCGGCAGATAGGCGAATTTGTCCTCGTCGGCGGGGTTTAAGAATTCGAATTTAAAGGTGCGCAGATTCTTGTCCTCGGTCTCGATCCGCAGCGAGGAAATACGCACGGGGTAAGGCAGATAAGGATTATGCACGTCGCCCCCCTTAGCCGTTCATTTGCCGGGCGACTTCCCGGATGTCTATGTTGACCGGACACAGGGTCACGCAACGGCCGCAGCCGATGCAGCCGCAGGCGCCGTCCTGTTTCATCGGTATGTATTTCAGTTTGTGCATGAACCGCTGGCGCATGCGTTCGGTCTTGGTCGGCCGGGGGTTGTGCCCGGTGCCGTGAACCGTGTAGAGCCAGCTCATGCAGGTGTCCCAGTTGCGCATGCGCAGCCCGCCTTTTTCATTCTGCTCGTCCTGAATGTCGAAACAGTGGCAGGTGGGGCAGACAAAGGTACAGGTGCCGCAGTTGAGACAGCGGTCGGCCGTGTCCTTCCAGTGGGGCTGGTTGTAGATCTCCATAACGGCCGCCCCGGCCACTTTGGACTGATCCAGGGGCCCGGGCATTCCGGCTTCGGCCGCCTGTTTCTTCTCGGCCAGTTCGGCGCCGATTTCAGCGCTTTCCAGCCCGCTCAGGCCCTTGAGGAATTCCCCGCCCTCGGCGCTGAGGGTCTTGAGGGCCAGGCCGCCGTCCCTGACGAAGGCAATGGCGTCCAGCCCGGCTTCCCCGAAGGGCGAGCCGCCCACGGCCGTGCAGAAGCAGGCCGGCCGGGGATCGTGGCAGGCCAGGCCGATCTTGACGGCCGATTCATACTTGCTCTTCCAGTAGGGGTCGGTGAAACGATTGTTCTGAAAAACCCGGTCACAGACCACCAAACCCCGGGCGTCGCAGGGGCGGAGGCCGAAGAGGACCATGGGGGCCGTCTCATCCAGACCCAGAGGCTTGTAGACGAAAGGATCGCTCTTGGCCGTGTCTTTGTGGAAGGCCATCAGCTTTTCGGTCTGAGGGAAAAAGGCGCTCTTGGGCGACTGATGGGTGTTTCCGAAATCCAGGCTGACCTTTTCCGGGTCGGTTTCGATCATCTGGAGCTTGCCGCTCACTTCCGCCGGGGCCAGGAAACGGCGCTTCCCGCCCTCGGTCAGGGCCTTGAAGAAATCTTTCAGGGCGTTTTCCTTGACAATATATTCAGCCATTCTCCGCGCCCTTTCTATTTGATAAAGTCGGCTTCGTCATCGGGCCGGTAGGTGGTTAAAGGCGGGGTCTGGTCCCAGCTCAGGCCGGGCAGATAGTTCCAGTCCTTTTGAACTTCCTCGTCCAAAAGGCGGTTGAACTCCCGCAGCTTGATGTCCATGGGGCAGGCCGCTTCGCAGCCGCCGCAGGAGGTGCAGCGCCCGGAGCAGTGGAAGGCCCTTAAGAGGTGGAAAGTGAAGGTGTCCATCTCGTCCTGGGATTTGCCCAGCCACTGGGGCCGGGTTTCGTCCACAAAGCAGACCGGGCAGTAACAGAGGGGACAGGCGTTGCGGCAGGCGTAGCAACGCAGGCAATTCTTGACCAGTCCCTTGAAATAAGCCATCTTTTCTTCGAGGCTCTGGCCGGCCAGAGCCTTGAGGTCGGCGTAATCATCGGCCGGCAGGGCTTCGGTGGGCTCGCCGATCAGTTCGTCGGCCACCCCTTCGGGGGTGCGGCTGACGCAGGTTTTGCAGTTGCGGCGCAATACGTCTTCTTTGGGCAGGCTGCTGCTCCAGCCGTCGCCGCTGAGCTTGATGGTGGCCCAGTCCTCCTCGGCCGCGCGAATGGGCCGGGGTTCCCGGGCCTGGATCTGTTCCACATCCACCAGACCGCCGCAGGCCACGCCAACGATGTAGAGATTCTCGCGCTCAATCTGCTTTTCCACCACCTGGCCCACGGCGCTGCGGGCGTCGCAGCCCTTGGCGATGATGGCCACTTTGCCCGGGTATTTGGGTAAATAGGTGGCCAGGTTGATCTTGGCGAAATTGGACCAGATGAGTTGATTGCAGTCATCCTCGGTGCGGCAGAAGATGGGGGCCACGGTCATGGGCGTAGTGCCCTGACGGCAGCCGATGACCACCTCGGCCTTGCCTTCGGCCAACAGGCGCTTGGCCGCGCTCTGAATTTTCTGATTGAGATCGGGCAAAGACGTCATATCAGGCCACCTCCGGCAGACCCAGATCAAGCTCCGCTTTGCGGAAGTTTACATTCGGCCCGCAGGCCCGGACTTTTTCCACCACTTCCCTGGCTATTTCCTGAAACTTGTTGGCCTCGGCCGAGGAGATCCAGGAGAAGTGCAGACGGCCGGGCTCCAGACCCACGGCCTCAAGCATGTGGTGCAGCAGCATGAACTTGCGGCGGGCGTGATAGTTGCCGGCAATATAGTGGCAGTCGCCGGGGTGACAGCCGCTGATCCAAACCCCGTCGGCCCCGCGTTTGAAGGCCTCCAGGATATATTTGGGGTTCAGCCGGCCGGTGCAGGGCAGACGCACCACCCGAAAGTTGGGGGGATAGTCCAGACGGCTGACGCCGGCCAGGTCCGCGGCCCCATAGGTACACCAGTTGCAGAAGAAAGCCACGATTTTGGGTTCAAATTCGCTCATGATATTTTCCTTTTGTCGGTAGTAAACCTTTCAGGCCTCAGACCCGGCCCGCCCTAAAGAGCCGCCGCGATTTGGGCGAAAAGCCCGTCGTTGGTGAAACCGCGCAGAATCGGGGCGTCGGAGCGGCAGGAGGAAGCGCAGGTGCCGCAGCCCTTGCACATGGCCTCGTTGACCGCGGCCTTGCCCTTGGCCTCGTCGATCTTGACGGCCGAGAAGGGGCAGACGGCCACGCAGACCCCGCAGCCGGAACATTTGGCCTGATTGATCTCGGCCACAATGCCGCCCACGGTCATCTTGGGCTGGGTCAAGACGGTCACCGCCCGGGCGGCCGCCGCCTGGGCCTGGGCCACCACCTCGTCCATGGGCTTGGGATAGTGGCAGATGCCGGCCATGAACATGCCGTCGGTGGCGAAATCAACCGGCCTGAGCTTCTGGTGGGCCTCGAAGAACCAGCCGTCCTCATCCAGGGGCACTTTGTACTTCATGGCCAGTTCGCTTTCCCGGCCGGAGACGATGGCCGCCGCCAACACCAGGAAATCGGGGTTGATCAGGAGATTGCGGCCGGAAACCGGATCGTGGACTTCCACATTGAGCGCCTCGCCGCTTTCGCTGACCTTGGGCTTGGAATCCAGGTCGTAGCGGACGAAGATGACGCCCAGGTCGCGGGCTTCCTTGTAAAGATCCTCCTTCTGGGCGTAGGTGCGCATGTCGCGGTAGAGGACGAAAATCCGGGCGTCAGGGTTCTTCTTTTTGATATGAACGGCCGAGTGCACGGTATGGGTGCAGCAGACCTTGGAGCAGTACATCCGTTCCGGCTCGCGGGAGCCCACGCACTGGACAAAGACGAAAGTCCGGGCCGCGTCCACGGCCTCGTCCCTGGCTTTCATCCGCTCGTCGAGTTCCAGATGGGTCAGCACTTTGGGGTTCTGGCCGTAGAGGTATTCGGCGGGTTTGGATTCCAGGGCGCCGGTGGCGATGATGGTCACCCCGTGCTTGACGGTCTCGCCGTTAGTCAGGGTGGTTTCGAAGTTGCCCACGAAACCTTCCACCTGGCCCACTTCGGCCTTCAGGGCCACCGAGATGTTCGGGTCGGCCTCCACCTTGGCCTGAAGTTCGTCCAGATATTTGCCCACATCCTCATCCTTGGAGGTGGACAGGATGCGGTTGGCGATGCCGCCGAGCTTTTCGGCCTTTTCCACCACCACGCTTTTGAAACCCTGCTGGGAAAGGGTCAGGGCCGCGTTCAGCCCGGCCACGCCGCCGCCGATGACCAGGGCCGTGGGGTCGACGTCGATGACGTTCTCGGTCAGCGGGGTCAGAAGGGCGGCCTTGGCCACGGCCATCTCGGTCATATCCATGGCCTTGCGGGTGGCTTCCTCGGGGTTGCCCGCATGAACCCAGGAATCGTGGTTGCGAATGTTGGCCATCTCAAAGAGATATTTGTTGAGGCCGGCAGCGGCCAGGGTTTCCATGAAGAGCGGCTCGTGGGTCCGGGGGGAGCAGGCCGAAACCACGATGCGGTTCAGGCGCATGTCCTTGATAAGCTTGACCATCTGCTCCTGATTGTCCTGGGAGCAGGCGAACATGGTGTTGGAGGCGAATTCCACAAAGGGCAGGGTCTTGGCGAACTCCACCACCTTGGGCACATCAATGACCGAGGCGATGTTGATGCCGCAGTGGCAGATGAAGACCCCGATGCGGGGCGGCTCGCCGTTGATGTCCATGGGGGCCGGAACATTGACGGTCCTGGTCAGGGTGCCCCGGGCCGAAGACAGCTTGGAAGAGGCGGCCGCGGCCGCGGCCGAAGCTTCCATGACCGAGCTGGGAATGTCTTTGGGGCCGGTGAAGACCCCGCAGGCATAAATGCCCGGGCGGGACAGGGCCACCGGGGAGAAGCTGGAGGTCTTGGCGAAATTGTATTTGTCGGTCTCCAGGCCGAACTTGCGGCTCATATCCTGGGTTTCGCCGGTGATGACCAGGCCGTGGGAGAGGACGGCCAGGTCGAAATCCTCGGTGGTCGACTGGCCGTGGTCGGTCACGTAATGGAAGCGGACCCCGCCGTCTTTCAAGGGCTGAACAGTATGAATGCGGCTGCGGACAAAGCGGATGCCCTTGGCCTTGGCCTTTTCGTAATAGCGCTCGAAATCTTTGCCGAAACTGCGGATATCCATGTAAAAGACGGTCACCTGCAGATCGTACTTGGCGTGCTCCTTGGCGATGATGGCTTCCTTGATGGCGTACATGCAACAGACCGAGCTGCAGTAGCCGTTGTCGGCCCGGTTGATGTCGCGGGAGCCCACGCACTGAAGGAAGGCGATGGACTGGGGTTCCTTATGGTCGCCGCTGCGGACCACGTGGCCCATGGTCGGGCCGGTGGCCCCCAGAAGACGTTCGAACTCCAGGGCGGTCATGACGTTGGGGTCGTCGGCGTAGCGGTAGGTTTCGAAATCTTTGGGATTATAGGGTTTAAAGCCGGGGGCCAGAACCACCGAACCCACGTTCAAGACGGCTTCCTCGGCCTTCTGGCCATAGTCCACGGCCTTGGCCGGGCAAACCTTTTGGCAGGAGCCGCACTTGCCCTTGGTCAGCATCAGGCATTTTTCCGCGTCAATGCCGTATTTCAGGGGCACGGCCTGGGCGTACTGCACGTAGATGGCTTTGCGCTTGTCCAACAGCTCGTTGTATTCGTTATCGACCTTGACCGGGCACTTCTTGGTGCACTCGCCGCAGGCGATGCATTTGGACATGTCGATATAGCGGGGGTTCTTGCGGACCCGGACCCGGAAGTCGCCTTCCGCGCCGTCGATGGCCAGAATGTCGGTCAGGGTCAAAAGTTCGATGTTGATGTGACGGCCCACCTCGACCAGCTTGGGCGAGATGATGCACATGGAGCAGTCGTTGGTGGGAAAAGTCTTGTCCAACTGGGACATGCGGCCGCCGATGGCCAGGGACTTTTCCACCAGATAAACATAATAACCGGCGTTGGCCAGATCAAGAGCGGCCTGCATGCCGGCCACGCCGCCGCCGGCCACCAGAGCCGCGCCCACTACTTTTTTGGTCGCCATAGAGCTTCCCCCTTATACATTAAAAGCTGATGGAACCGGCCTCACCATGAGGAACGCTTCCCGCCACATGATTCTGAACACAAATGGATGAATACTCTAATATTCTACAAAATACGGTCTTTTGTCAAGTAAATTCTGCGAATTCCGAGCCTCGGCCCACAACGAAAGCCCGTCCGGGACCGGGCCTGACCATCTCTCTCTGGGCAAACACTTATAGATGAATGCTTCAATTTTCTATAAAAAAGCCCCATCTGTCAAGCTTTTTGTCGGGATTGCCGGCCCCCGGCCCGGCCGCGTCGGCCCGGCCCCAGTAATTTCAAAGTAGGCCCGATTATAAAAATAGCCGGTCGCCCCGGAGAGGGCGACGGAGCGGAGCGACCGGTCAGGTCGGTCAATCCGTCCCCTGCCGGGCAAAAATCGCCCTTTTCGCCCGGCTACGACCAGTCCACTTGAAGATGGAAAGCTACTTTGAGAATTGCTGGCTCCGCGAAAAAACTGGCATTATTGATTGAAAGACTATAATATGGATCGATGTAAAATTGGCGGTCCGCCGGCGGAAAGCAGCGGGGGCTGGCCTGCCGGGGCTTTCATTTGAGGTAAATATGTTGAAAAAATTGATAATCACGCTGCTGACGCTTGGCCTGGCCCTGCCGCTGGCCTCAGCCGGGACCGACCAGGCCGTTCATATGAACAAGCCCCTGACCTTTTGCGGCGAAGCCGTGCCCTTAAAGCAGCTTGACGTCTACCGGGCCGTGGATCAGCATCTGCTGCTCCTGGCCGAAGCCAAGAGCCGGGTCTGGCTGACCCTCCGCCGGGCCAGCCGCTATCAGGGCCTGATGGAGGCTGAATTGAGAAACGCCGGCCTCCCGGCCGACCTGATTTACATTCCCATGGCCATTACCGGCTTCGCCCCGGAATACAACAACGCCGGGCGGGGGCCCTGGCGCTTCAGGGAGGCCGAGGCCAAGGACCTGGGGCTGCGGATGGACGGCAATATCGACGAACGGCTGGACCCGGTGGCCTCCACCCAGGCCGCGGCCAGGCGTCTTAAGGAACTGAAAGCCGCCTACGGCCACTGGACCACGGCCATGGCCGCCCATCTGGTGGGCGACAAGCCCCTCAGCCAGACTATAGCCGAAGCCGGGGGCGAGCAGGATTACTACAAGCTTTACCTGCCCGACGGGCTGGACAATCTGCCTTCCACCGTCCTGGCCGGCAAAATTCTCTTTCAGGATCCGGCGGCCTTCGGTTATCAGCAGAGCGCCGAACGGGCCTGGCCCCGGCAGTGGTCCAAAAGAGTCCAGGTGCCCCAGGCCAGCACGGCCCGGGCCCTGGCCGGCCAGTACCGGCAGGACTACAAGACCTTTCGGGACATGAACCCCCATCTTCTGACCGGCATAGTTCCGGCCGGGGTGACCGTCAATATTCCCTGAAAAGCTTCGGCCACGCTAAAAGGCCGCTTCCGGCTGGGCCGGAGCGGCCTTGCTGTCCGGGTAAACCGCCAAAAGCGGGCCCTCAGGCTTCAGCGTTTTTTCTGCTTCTGCTGGCCGACGCGCTGCTTTTCGCCGGTCTTGCCGGTTTCGGTTTTGATGTGGGTGGCCATGCTGCAGAAACCCAGACGCCATTTGGTGTCGGGAAAGGCGAAAGCCGAGCAGCTTTGGCCGCCCTCCGCGCTGAACACCCGGTCGCAGCCGCGGCACTGTTCCACGATGGGGCGACGATCAAGGTTGACGTTGTTGATGGCGGCGCCGTTCATATTCTTCACCTTATCCTTCTTCACCTTATCCCTGGAAAATTTTTAAAGGCTGAAAATCATCCTTCGATATATTAATCGTAAAAAAGCATTTGTCAAGATCTTTTTGTCCTTTCGACCAGGCCGAAAAGCCCGGTCAGCACCGCGCCCAGCCAGGCGGCGGCCGGCAGCCAGAGATCCTGGGGCAGCATGAAGACCACGGTCATCATCGGCACCCGGAAGAGGGGGATGGCCAGGAAGTCCCGGCGGACAAAGGCCGCCCAGTCAACGGCCCTGACGGTCTGGTTCAGGCCCGGCCAGCGGCTCTTGAAAGACCGGAGGGCCAGGGCTGAAAATAAAAGCCTTCTCAGGGTCAAAAAACAGCTGACAAAGCCCAGGTTGACGAAAAGGCTGGTAAAAAACGGACCGGTAAAGAAAAAACTGCCCAAAGAGGCCGTCAACAGATGGCGCGAGCCGCTGTAGCCCCCGCCGGGCAGGAGGCCCACGGTCTGGGCCATGACCACCCCGCCGTTGAAAATCCAGAAGACCAGGGCGGCGGCCAGGCCGAAAAGCCCCCAGAGCAGGCCGGCGGCCGTCAGTTCGCTGGGGCCGGGCCATTGTCCGCGGCTGAAACGGGCCGCCAGGGCCTCGCCCAAGGCGCCCAGCACGGAGAAAAAGAGAAAGCCGGCCCGGTAGCGGTGGCTGTCGACCAGATCCAGCGTCAGGGCGAAGGTCAGGGGGCCGAAGAGTGTAAAGCTCACGGCCGCGAAGAGAAGCGGCCAGATCAGATCAAGTCGTTTCACGGTTCCCCCGTTTTTTCCGGAACGGTTTGAGCAAGACATAATAGGATAAATGAAACAGCAGGAACAGGGCCGCGACCCCGGCCGCGCCCAGATAGACTGACGCATAAGTGCCGCAGCGGCTGGCCAGATGGCCAAAAATCAGGGACCCGGCCCCAATGCCCAAATCGAAGGCGTTGAAGAACGAAGCCGCGGCTTCGGTGCGCCCGCTTAAGGGCACCAGCGACAGGGTCAGGGCCTGAAGGCTGGGAAAGACGGCGCCGGTGGCCAGCCCGTAGACCACCGAAACCAGAAAAATCGTGTCGCGGCTGGTAGCTTCGGCCAGAAAAAGCATGCAGCCCAGAATCAGGAGACCGGCCGGGAGAATAATATAGCAGTGCCCGAAGCGGTCATGAATGCGGCCGGCGCTGAAGCGGGAGATGAAAATGCCGATGGTGGACAAGACAAAGAAATGCCCGGCATAGGGCAGGTTTTTTTCCTTGCAGAAAAGGGCCAGAAAAATGGTCACCGCGCTCATGATGACCCCCATCAGGAACATCAGGAGCGACGGGGCCAGCACCTTACGGCTCAAAAGCACCAGCCGGGGCTTGGGGGCGCCGGGGGCGGCCGAGGCCAGCCTGATTTTAGGCAGGCAGGCCACCACCACGATGCCGGACGCGTAAAAGGCCGCCACCACCACGAACATGACCAGATAGCCGAACTCGTCCACCAGCCAGATGCCGAAAAAGGGTCCCAGGGCCAGAGCCAGGGTGGTGCCCAGGCCTAAATAACCCAGCCCTTCGCCCATCCGGGCCGGAGGAATGATCTGGGAGGCCAGGGCGGTGATCAGGGTGGAGGCCAGGCCGAAGCCGGCGCCGTGGATGAAACGGGCGGCCATGCCGGTGGGCAGGCTATGGGCCCAGTAATACCAGAGCCCGGCCAGGGCGCAGGCCAAAAGGCCCAGACGCACCAGGCGCTGGGCATTGACCAGGAGAGCCAGGCGGCTGGCCAGCATGCGCATCAGGATAGCGGAAATGGTGAAGGTCCCGAAAATGCGGCCGATTTCAGCTTCACTGTTGCCGTGCAGTTCCAGGTAGACGCTCAAGGTGGGCAGCAGAAGGTCGAAGCCCATAAAAACGAAGACGTTCAGCATGACAAAGCTGAGAAAGGGCAAGGTCCAGAGCGTCCCGGCCTTCTCGGCGCCGCCCCGGTAAAAATCTTTCATCTCGTCGGACATGATATTTGATTCTCCAAAAACACGGGCGGCCAGATCGCCCCGCCGGGGGGCTTGGCTTTACGGCCCGGGCGGCATGGCCCGCCGTAAAAAAGAAGAAGGCCCCGCCCAAGCTGGAGCCGACCCTCATAGCCGCCGAAAAGTTCCGGCCACAATGTTCCTGAATAAAATAACACCATTTATCGGTTTGGGCAATAGCTTATTAAATGGGCGGCCCCATTGACCGCGCCTTTTGCCATTACAGCCCTGATTAGGTCACTGTTGAAAGCCAGATTCATCAAGCGCTTCCGTCAAGCCTCCAGATCCCCGCCGACGGCTCCCCCGCCTTCCTGGCCATAATCCTGCTGCTGGACATAGTTAAGCGACAGGAGCACCGAATCCAGATGCTTGTTCATCAAGTCCTCGGCCTGGCCAATCTGCCCGGCGACCACGGCCCGCATAATGGCCCGATGGTAGGCCACCGCGCTTTCCATCTGGCCGGGCCGCCTGATGACCAGCTTGTTGACGTCCAGCAACATGTCGCGGGTGGTCCACATCATTTCCTCCAGCACCCGGTTGCCGGAGGCTTTGGCAATGAGCATGTGAAATTCGAAATCAGCTTCCAGAAAAATATCCGCCCGGCTCTGGGCCAGGGCGGCCACGGACTTGTCGATGCTCTCCCCCATCCGGTCCAGAATCTCCGGGCTGCGGCGCACGGCGGCCAGACCCACCACCTTGATTTCCAGAATGCGGCGGGCCTCCACCAGGTCGCCGGTGTCGTAGCGGGTCACCAGGTTCTTCAGTTGCAAATGCTTGGAGAGCAGTTCGGGGTTTTTGCGCAAAAAAGTGCCTTCCCCGCTGCGGACCTCGATCAGACCGACGGCCGCCAGGGCATGGAGGGCCTCGCGCACCGGGGGCCGGCTGACGCCCAGCAGCTCGGCCAGGGCCCGTTCCGAAGGCAGGCGGTCGCCCAGCTTCAGTTCCCGCTGACGGATCAGATCGGTAATTTGATTGATGATGGACTCCGACAGGGTCTCTTTTTTAATCTTCTTGAAAGCCACAAACTACCGTTTGATCAACCGCGGGGAAAATCAGGGCCACGCGGCCCGGGCTTGGCGCGGTTGTTTCCGGACCAGCCCTGGCCAGCCGTTCAATAAACAAATTTGTTTATACAACAGCCTCCCCCATCAGTCAACCGCGCCGACGCTGCCGGAGCCGGCGGAGGTGTAGGGGGTTGATTGGCCTATGGCGTAGCTCTTGCCGGCCGACCAGCCGCCATCCACCGGAAGGCAGGCCCCGGTGATGAATTCAGCGGCCTCCGAGCAGAGAAAGACGGCCGCCCGGGCCACGTCCTGGCTGCCGCCCAATTGACTGCCCAGGGGCACCAGTTCGTCCAGGCCGTCGAGAAAAGCCCGACTGGAATAATAGGCCTCGGTCATGGGCGTGCGGATGGTGCCCGGGGCCAGCACATTGACCCGGATGCCGTCTTTGCCCAGGTCCAGGGCCAGGTTTCGGCTCAGCCCCACCAGGCCGTGCTTGGAAGCGCAATAGGCCGGGCGATGCGGAAGGCCGGTCAGCCCGGCCACCGAGGCCACGGTGACCATGGCCCCGCCGCCCAGGGATCTCATGCGCAGGGCGGCCTCCCGGCAGCAATAATAAACGCCGCAGAGGTTGACGTTGACGACCCGCTGAAACTCCTCCGGGCTGAGATCATAGACCATTTTGACCTCGCGCAGCCCGGCGGCGTTGATCAGAAAATTCACGGCCAGGGCGGCTTGATCCACAAGCCGGAAAGCCTCGGCCACCGCCGCGGCCGAAGACACGTCCAGGCGCAGGCTCAAGGCCGGGGGAGGAATTTTCTGTCCGGCCAAAACCGCCCCGGCCGCCTCCAGTTTCTTCTGGTCGCCATCCATGATCACCAGAGAGGCGCCGGCCCGGGCGAATTCCAGAGCCGTAGCCAGTCCGAGGCCGCCGCCCCCGCCGACGATCACCGCCGTTTTGTTTTTAAAATCCATTTTCCCCTCAAATGTTCTAAATAATAGTCCAGCCGCCGTCCACGATCAGGGTTTGGCCGGTGACGAAGGCGGAGGCCCGGGAAGCCAGGAAGACGGCCGGCCCCACCAGTTCCCAGGGCTCGCCGAAGCGGCCCATGGGAATCTTGGGCACCAGGCTTTCATACCAGCCCGGGGTGTTGACGAATTCGGCCACCAGAGGGGTGTTGAAAGGGCACGGGGCCAGGGCGTTGACCCGCACCCCGCACCGGGACCACTCCAGGGCTAAAATGGCGGTCAGCTGCCGGACCCCGGCCTTGCTGGCCGCGTAGCCGGACTGTTTTTCCATGGCCGTCATGGCGTTGACCGAAGCCAGGTTGATGATGCTGCCCCGGCCCCGGCCGACCATGTGTTCGCCAAAGGCTTTGCAGAGTTGAAAAGTGCCGCTGAGGTCGACTTCCAGCACTTTTTTGAATTCCTCAGGGCTGAGGTCCAGGGCCTTTTTGCGGATGTTGATGCCCGCGCTGTTGACCAGGATGTCCACCGGCCCCCAGTTTTCCAGGATCCTATCCCGGGCCGTGAGGACCGCCGGCCAGTCGGTGACGTCCAGTTCCAGACCATCGCCCTGGCCGAATCGCTCCCGCAGCCGGTTCCGCACCCGCTGAAGCGCGGCCTGATCCCGGTCCAGAAGAACGATCCGGGCGCCGAAAGCGGCCAGGCCCAGGGCCAGGGCCTCCCCCAGGCCTGAGCCGCCGCCGGTGATGACGGCGCTCAAGCCATTGAGGTCGAAGATGTTCCCGATATCCGGCCGAATGTCGATAGTGGCCAGGCGTTCAAGATCGGGCTTGTCGATCTTCATGCTGTCTCTCCTATTGAGTTTCCCGGATGCGTTTGATGAGCTGGCCGAATTCTTTCTCAAACTCGGCGTAAACCGGCTTGGTAGCCTCGATGAA
>JAISFR010000073.1 GCA_031263565.1 Candidatus Adiutrix sp.
TTACATGATATCAAAAAGTCCGCCGCTTATCAAGAGTATCCAGAATAAACAAGGGAAATGATCCGATGCCTACCCGCTTCTTCCTGTAATTAGAAAAAATCACAGGGAACTACAGATAAGGCGTCCGGTCCGCCCGTTGCCGTCTCCGAAAGGATGAATCCATTCCAAATAGCCGGTCGCCCCGGAGGGGGCGACGGAGCGGAGCGACCGGTCAGGTCGGCCAATCCGTCCCCTGCCGGGCAAAAATCGCCCTTTTTGTCCGGCTACGACCAGAGCACTTGAAGATGGAAAGCTACTTTGAGAATCGCGGGCCTTTAGCCGAATTGATCGTAGAACGGCCGGTTGCCTGCTGATCAGGGCGTTTTCCCGGCCGGTAACCAGGCCGCCAGAGCCCCGAAAAGTTCGGGGAGGTTGATGGGTTTGGTGATGTGGCCGTTCATGCCGGCCGTCAGGCTCTGCTCCCGGTCGCTGCTCATGGCGTGGGCGGTCATGGCCAGTATGGGCAGGGAAGCGAAGCGGGGGTCGGAGCGGATATGGCGGGTGGCCGTCAGGCCGTCCATCTCCGGCATCTGGATGTCCATCAGCACCAGGTCGAAGATTTCTTTTTCCAGTTTTTCCAGAGCCTGCCGGCCGTTGCCGGCGATGGTCACCGAAAGCCCGGCCTTTTCCATGATCTTGCGGGCCACCAATTGGTTGACCTCATTGTCTTCCACCAGCAGAATGCGGGCGCCTTTCAGGCCGGCCACCAGAACGGCGGCTTCGGCCGGCCGGGCCGGACCCTCTGTTTTTTCGGCCGCCAGGTCGGCGGGGCGCTCGAACTCGGCCGTGAAATGAAAGACCGAGCCCTGCCCGGGCTGGCTTTGGCACCAGATCCGCCCGCCCATCATTTCCACCAGTCTTTTGGATATGGTCAGCCCCAGACCGGTGCCGCCGTATTTTCGGGTGGTGGAGGAATCGGCCTGGGTGAAGGCCGTGAAGAGTTTGGCCGCTTCTTCCGGGCTCAGGCCGATGCCGCTGTCTTCGACCGAAAAATGGAAGGCGGCCGAGCCGGCCCGGTCGGCTTCGGTTTCGGAAACCGCCAGCTGGATCTGGCCCTGAGCGGTGAATTTGACGGCGTTGTTAATGAGGTTGTTGAGCACCTGCCGGAGGCGCACCGAGTCGCCGATGAGGCTTTCCCCGGCCGGCCGGGGCTCTTTCAGGGTGAGATTCAGGCCTTTGGCCTCGGCCAGGGGCCGGTTGAAGGCCAGCACCGAGTCCAGGACTTCAGGCAGCCGGAATTCGGCTTTTTCCATCTCCATCTTGCCGGCCTCGATTTTCGAAAAGTCCAGCACATCGTTGATGATCCGCAGGAGACCCTCGGAAGAGTCGGCGATGCGGGCCAGATAATCGGCCTGCTGGGGATCCAGGCGGCTGTCGCGCAAAAGATGGGTCAGGCCTAAAATGGCGTTCATGGGCGTGCGGATTTCGTGGCTCATGTTGGCCAGAAATTCGCTTTTGGCCTGGGCGGCCACCTCGGCCTGTTTCTTGGCCAGCCTGAGGGCCTCTTCGTTTTTTTTCTGGGCTCTGAGGTCGCGGACATAGCTCAACAGGCAGTCGGCCTGATGATATTTCAAAGGCAGATGATTCAGTTCGCAGGGCAGGGGCTGACCGTCGCGGGCGGTCAGCAGCAGCTCCTCCCGGAAAGATCCCTCGCGCCCCACCCGCTCAAAAGCTTCCTGAAGATAGGCGGAACTCAGGCCGAAGAACCGGTGGGCGGTTCTGAATTCCCCGGGCGCGTTAAGACCCAGAAGTTTCAGAAGCCCGGGGTTGACTTCCTCGATCCGGCCCCGATGCCAGACCAGATAGCCGTCCAGCGAGGCCTTGAAGACGGTTTTCATGATCTCTTCCAGGTCCCGTTTGCGGGCCTCTTCCTCTTCCAGGCGCTGCCCGGCCAGCATGGCCCCCATATAGGCGGCCACGGTCTGAACCGTCTCCGCTTCGCTGAGGCCCAGGCGGATCATGAAGGGCGGCTGCTCGGTCTGCCGGCCGGTGACCAGAATGGCCGCCACCTTGCCGTGCAGGATGGCCGGAGCGGAAATCAGGTACGGCAGGGCCAGGGCCCGCCGAAAATCGGCCAGCCTTTCGGGAGGGTCCGCGCCGGTGATCAGCACCGGCTTGTGCGGGTTCAGCAGTTCGGGCTCGATTTTAAGGGCGCGCCCGCTCAGGGCCAGTTCCTCTTCCGGGGCGTAGCCGTGCAGGAGGGCCGGCCTGAAGCTTCCGCCGTCTTCCGGCTGCAAAATGGCGGTCCTCTGCATGTTCAGGGCCGAATTCAGGCGGCTGCCGACGGCGGCCATCAGGCTCGCGTCATCAGTGCCGGGGCCTATGGCCATGGCCAGTTCGGCCATCAGATGGAAGCCGCGCCGCTTTTGCTCCAGTTCGTGCCGGATGACCAGGGTCTGGGTGTCGGCCAGCAGCATGCGGCCGGTGGTCTGCTCGGTCAGGCGCCGCAGATACTCGGTCTCCCGCCGTTGCCGGTCCGGATCCGCTTCCGTAAGGGGCCTGATGTTTTCGTTTTTCATTGGGGCACGCTGAAGAGGCTGAAAACCCCGGTCCAGTCCAGGCCTCGGGGGCGCCCGTCCACCGGGGCGATTTCCACGCCGGTGTAAAGGCCCATCAGGGGCGCCCGCCCGTCCACGGTTTTCTGAACCACCAGGGCGTCTTCCAGGTCGGCCCCGGCGTAGGCCGCGGCCCGTCCGGCGCAGTCGATGTAGGTGGCCAGCACCGGCCGGCGGCCCTTTAAGCCCTCAAAGATCTGTTCGATTTTAGGCGGCATGTAGCTGAGGTCCAGGCTGCGGTACATGACCTGAAATTCGGTGCCGGCCACCATGTCGGGCTCGAACATGACAATGCCGCTCCGTTCCGGGTCGATGGCCAGGCAGAGGCGGCTGGCATAGCTCTCTTCGTCGAACCGGCCCCATTTGTCGCCCCGGTTGATGCCGAAAATCAGGAAAAAGGGATAAGCTTCGGGGGGCAGTTCCGGGCCCAATATGTCCCGTATGAATTCCAGGGCCGGCCGGTGGTTGATTTCCAGTATGGTCTGCTGGTCGGCGCGGGTCACCGTGTAATAAGCGGTGGCCGGCCGGCAGCCGTGCATGATGACGTGGTCGATGCGCAGATTCCCGGAAAAGGCCAGAGCCAGGGCGTGATGCTGAACAATGTCCGAACCGTTCAACTGGCGGGTGGGGCTGAGGACGTAATCTCCCTGAAGGCCGGCCCCGACCAGGTTGGGCAGAAAGCCCAGACCCTCATAAAAGCCCTGCAGAAGGGGGGTGGCCATGATCAGCTTGACCTGGTCGTTTTCCCGCTTGATGGCGTCGTAAAACAGAAAGACCGGCGAATCCGGGCCGACCCCGCCTTGAACCATTTTCCGCCCCAGCCGGCGGCCGGCTTCCTCTTCGCCTTCATCCAGATCGCCCTGGCAGAACAGTTGGCAACTGACCCCTTCCAGCCAGATGGCGGCCAGGATGATCTGGTCCCCCGCGTAGCCGAAACGGTCGTGGCACATGACCCCGGCCGCCGCGCCGCCGATGATGGGCACTGAATCGCCCAGAATCGGGGCCAGCGCCTGACGCAAGATGCCGGCCTCATGCCGGGCGGTGAAGAAGACCAGGGCCAGGTCGCAGGGGCTTTGCCCGGCCCCGGCCTTAAGGGCTTCGCCCGCGGCCTGGCGAACGCCGGCAACGGTGTCGGGATTGTCGCTGAACCCCACGCCTACCTTCATATTTTCTCCTGTCAGCCCCGAACTCTGGGATGTGCTTTCTTGTCTTAATCTAATGCTTTCGTCAGCGTTTGGCAATGGGAAAATCCCTCTCCGCTTTTGGTCGGCGAAAAAAAACGGGTTCCGCCCGTCTGATCGGGGGATCCCGTTTTTTCTTCCTTCCGGAAAGAAGGAAATCAGCCCCGCAAGTCTTTATAGGCCTTGACCGCGGCCAGGAGATTCGCCAGCGGAGTGTCGCCCTGGACATTGTGGATGGAGGCGAAGATGTAGCCTCCGTCCCGGCTGAGAATGCTGACGACCTTTTTTATTTCGGCATAGACTGTTTCCGGGTCGGCGTTGGGCAGAAGGTCCTGGGTGTCCATGCCGCCCCACAGGCCGATCCGCTGGCCGTAATTGTTCTTGACTTTTTCGGCGTCCATGCCGGCGGCGGTGATCTGGACGGGGTTGAGCACTTCCACGCCCATCTCGATGAAGCCGGGGATGAAGTCGAAGACCGCGCCGTCGCTGTGGAAGGCGGCCACCCGGACGCCCTTGCTCTTGAGCATTTTATACATTTCCCTCTGGCGGGGCAGAAGGAATTTATGGAAATTTTTGAGCGAGAACATAGGGAACTGCTGCCCGCAATAATCATCGGTTATCAGCACCAGATCCAGATCTCGGCCGATGACGTCGGCCATTCGGCCGTAAAAGCTCATCTGCGATTCCAGCACTTTGTCCATCATGGCCTCCAGGAGAGCCGGGTTCTTGATCATGTCCATCATGGTCCGCTCCAGACCTCTCAGGGGCCAGGTCTGTTCGAAAACGCCCTTGAAGGCGAAACACAGGGCGTAATCGCCCCGGCTTTTGTGATGCTCCACTTTCCGGCCCCAGTATTCATCGCGGGAGCCGTCCATGACCGGCCAGGGATAGCCGTTGATATCCTGAAGGTTGCCGGCTTTGCTCAGGGGCTGTTCGACGTAGTTGAAATAGGGCTGGCTGGCCACCCTTTTAAGGCCAACTCCCCATTCGTCGACATAGCTGGCCGCGCCGTCGGCTTCCAGTTTCAATTGAAAATCATGGCTGACGGGCGGCAGAAAGCTGATCCAGCGGCTATCAACTTCCAGCTTTTCCAGAAAATCGTCATCCAGGGGGGCCAGGCCCAGGCGGGCGTGGTGGAGGTCTTCGGGCCAGGCGGGCAGTTCCAGTTCCGGCAGGCCCAGATGGCGGCGATAGGGGTTGTAGAGGGTGGCGGCCATATTGGTCACCCGGCCGCCGAGATCAAAGGGTATGCGGTCAACGGGCTGTCGGCGGCAGGCGGCCAGGAAGCGTTCGCGGGGGGTCATCATGGAATCTCCTTTATATCTGGCGGGCCCGTCAATTGACCAGAGCCAGGGACAGTACGGGGCAATAAGTGATGATCAGCAAATCGGCCATGATCATCAGCAAGAACGGCCAGCCGGCCTTGAAAAATTCGGAAACCTTTATGCCGCTTATGTTTGATGACAAGAGCATGATGGTCCCCACCGGCGGGGTCAGGGCGCCGATGGCCACATTGACGATCAGGACGATGCCGAAGTGCACCGGGTCGATGCCCAGGGCCAGGATGGTCGGCTTCAAAAGCGGGGTCAGGACGATGATGATGGAATTGCCTTCCATGAAACAGCCCAGAAAGAGCAGAAAAAGGTTGATGATCATCAGAAAGACGATGCGGCTCCGGGTCAGGTCGGTCAGAAAGACCATGATTTTCTGCGACAGCCCCTCCCAGGAAAAAATCCAGGCCAGCACCGAGCAGGACATGATGACCAGCATGATGGAGGCCGTGGAGACCAGGGTCTCCCTTAAGGCCGGCCCCAGGTGGGCGCTTTTCAGGTTCCGGTGGATAAGGAAGCCGATTAACAGGGCGTAGGCCACGGCTATGGCCCCGGCTTCGGTAGGGGTGAAGATGCCGCTGCGCACCCCGCCGATGATCAGGACGATCAGGGTCAGGCTGGGCAGGGCCTCTCTGAGGGTTTTAGGCCACAGCCCGGCCGGGGGAGCGGTCTTTCTGGGGGGCTCGTAGCCGTGGCGCCGGGAGATGATGGTCACCACGGCCATGAAGCTCAGGCACATGAAAATCCCCGGGATAAGGCCGGCCATGAACATCTTCCTGATGGAAATTTCCGCGGTGAAGCCGTAGAGGATCAGCCCCAGACCCGGCGGAATGATGGGCGTGATCAGCGAACCCATGGCCGTGACCACGGTGGAAAAATTACGGGGATAGCCCCGCTCGACCATGGTCGGCACCATGATCTTGGTCATCATGGCGCAGTCGGCCAGGCTGGAGGCGGAGATGCCGCCCAGAAGGGTGCTCAGGAGGATATTGGTCTGGGCCGTCCCCCCCCGGAGCCGCCAGGTCATCAGGGCGGCCAGGCTCATCACCCGGCTGGTCACCCCGGCCCGGTTGAGAATGGCCCCCAGGAGGATGAAAAAGGGTATGGCCAACAGGGCGTTGTTCTCGTTGGCCGCCACCAGGCGCTGGACCGCGATCATCGGCGACAGCCCTTCGGCGCCCAGGAAATACACGCAGACGGACGTCAGAACGGACACATATATCGGCAGCCCCAGAACCAGAAGGGTCAGCAGCACCAGGCAGGAAATCATCAGCAGCATGGGGATTCCCCTTCTCCGGACGGCTCGTCTTCAGCCGGTTTTTCCGCCGGCGGACGGGTGAAAACATAGATTAGAGAAATCAGGGCGATGCCCGCCGCCCCCACCGGTATGGCCAGGTTGACGTAGGTGTAGGGGATATAGAGGATATTGGTGATTTTGTTCCGGCCGACGATGGCCAGTTGGCAGCCGTAATACACCAGGGGGATCATGGTCAGGGCGGTGATCAGGTAGCCCAGGCGGCCCAGCCAGCGCCGCCCGGCGGGTCCCGCCAGGTTGGGCACAATGTCGATGGCCAGGGCCACCCGCTCCCAGGCGGCCGCGATGCCCCCGAGCATGACCGCCCAGATCATGCAGATCATCTGCACTTCCTCGCCCCAGGCCAGGGGGGAGTTCAGGAAGTAGCGGGCCGCCACCGCCGCGATGGTCAGGATGATCAGGGCCGTCAGGCAGATGACGCCCAAAGTTTCAACTATGATTTTTGCGATCTTCAATTTCCTGGCCTCCTTTAAGGGCAATGATTCGGGCGGAGCGGCCGGCGACGGTCAGGGCTTTATTGGGCGGCGATTTCGCGCAGCTTTTCGTAAATGCCCGGGCTCAGTTCCGGGACTTTGAGGTAGGCGGCCGGGGCCAGCTTCCGGAAGGCCGGCAGATCCGGCTGAATGACTTCCACCCCTTCGCTCTTCATTTTCTCCACCATGTCGGAGTCCTGCTGCAGCACCAGGCCCCGGCTGAGGCCGGCCACTTCCTCGGCGGTTTCGTCCAGGATTTTCAGCAGGTCCGGCGGAATAGCGTCAAAGAAGACCGTACCCCCGGCCCAGCCGATGGGCATATAGATGTAGTCGATCATGGACATGTACTTGGCCCCTTCATAGAGCTTTTGTCCGTAGATGACCGAAACCGGGTTTTCCGCCCCGTCAATGACGCCCTGGCTCAAGGCGGTGTAGGCCTCGGCCAGGGGCATGGGGGTCGGCACGCCCCCCAGGGCTTCCATGGCCGCCACCTGAATGCGGCTGGCCGGAACCCGGATCTTGAGACCGGCCAGGTCGGCCGGGCCGACGATGGGCTTGCGGGCCACCAACTGACGGATGCCGTAGGTCCAGTTCATGGTGATCAGATAGAGGCCCTTCTTTCGAAGGTTTTCTTTTTGCTCCAACATCCAGGGGCTGGCCAGGATTTTTTCCATCTCCTCCCAGGAATCCACTAAATAGGGGCCGGCCAGGGCGCCGAGATCCGGGGAGTAGTCGCCCAGGGTGCCGGAGTCGGACAGCATGACCACGTTGGAGCCCATGGTGGCCATCTCCAGACAGTCGCGTTTGGAGCCCAGCTGGGAGCTGGGGTAGAGTTCCAGGACCAGCTCGCCCTTACTTTTTTCCAGGGCCAGTTCGGCCCACTTTTTGGCCAGGGTGTCGATGGGTTCGCCGGGGTGGTTTTCGTAGGCGATGCGCAGGGTCACTTTGCCCCAGGCCTGGGGGGCGGCGGGACCGGCGATGAAGACGGCCAGCGCGCAGATGATCAGAAAACGGATGCTCTTGGTCATAAATTTCTCCTCCTCGGGCGGCCTTCGCCCGCTGTAAAGCCCCGCCCCAGGCCGTTGAACGGGTCGGGTTCCCGGGCCTGGGATAACGGGTCAATTGACTCGCCGGTAAAAGTCCTGGAAAAGCTCTCAAAAGCCGGTTCAGCCGGCCAGTCTGGCGGCCATTTCAATGGCGTCGATCAGGGACTGGGGATTGGCCCGGCCTTCACCGGCCTTGCCGAAGGCCGTGCCGTGATCCACCGAACTGCGGATGATCGGCAGGCCCAGGGTGACGTTGACGCCGCTCATCTGGCCCCAGGTCCGGCTCTGTTGGTCGTATTTGAAGCCCCGCAGCTTGGCGGGGATGTGACCCTGGTCGTGATACATGGCCACCACCGCGTCATACTGGCCCCCCAGCATTTTCGAGAAAACCGTATCGGCCGGAAGGGGGCCTTCCACCAGCAAGCCCCGTTCCCGGGCTTCGAGCACGGCCGGCTTTACTTCCCGCTCATCCTCGTCGCCGAAAAGCCCGCCTTCCCCGCAGTGGGGGTTCAGCCCGGCCACGGCTATTTTCGGGGCGGCCGGTCCCAGGCGGAGCAGGGCCTGATGGGTCAGGTCAATGACCTTGGCCACCCGGTCTTTCCTGACCCGGTCGCAGGCCTGGCGCAGGGAAACGTGGGTGGAGACGTGACTGACCCGGAAAGCACCGTCGGCCAGCATCATGGCGTAGTCCCGGGTCTTGGTCTTGTCGGCGTAGATTTCGGTGTGCCCGGAATAATGGCAGCCGGCGGCGTTGATGGCCGCCTTGTTGATGGGGCCGGTGACCGTGCCGTCCACTTTTTTGGCCAGGGCCAGTTCAATGGCCTTGACCACGTATTCGAAAGAGGCCCGGCCCTGGTCCGCGGTAACGGTCTTGGGCCGCAGCCGGCTCAAGGGAAAATTGTCCAGATCGAAGACTTCCATCAGGCCATGTTCATAGCGGCCCTCGGCCGGCTCGGCCACGGCCCGGACCTGAAAGCCGCCCAGGCCGGAAAATTCCAGGGCGTTTTCCAAAAGAGCCCGCGTGCCGATGATCAGGGGGCGGCATATTTCATATATCTTCTTTTCGGCCAGGGCCTTGGCTGCGATTTCCGGCCCGATGCCCCCGGGATCGCCCAGGGTGACGGCCAATAGGGGCCGCTTAAGCTCGTTCATATTTATAATCCCTTTCCTTGATAAAGCCGGCTCAGAAGTTCCCGGTCGCCGAAGCCGCCCGATTTGGTCAGGATGTCCAGCGCGCCGGCCTCCAAAAGGGCCACCCCGGGCTCGATTTCGGCCCTGAGCCAGGCTTCCTCGATCCCCAGGGCGTTCAGCGTGGACCGGGCCGTATCCCCGCCGGATATGAACAGGCTCCGGGGCCGCCGTTCAGTCACCAGCCGGGCGGCCAGACGGCCGAAAGCCTCGATGATTTGCCGGCTGCCGTAAAGACCGGCCTGGCCCGGCGGCAGTTTGACGACCAGCGGCCCTTCAGGGCCGGCCGCCTTCGGCCAGGGCTCAGGGAGGGCGGCCGGGCCGGACTTCATCAAGGTCTCCAGATTCAGGGTGAACACCCGGGCGCCGGCCCTCTCGGCCAGACAGTCGATCTGCTCTTTGAGCACCGCGGAGGCCGAGCCGGCCAGAAACAAGGCCGGCGGCGCCGGCGTCCGGGCTCCGGCCGGGCGGAAAGCTCCGCCGGGCCTTAAGCGGCGGGCCAGGGCGCCGGCCAGGCCGGCCGAACCGGACAGTATCAGCCGGTCGCTTTCGGCCAGACCCGCCAGCGCCAGAATGTCCAGATCGACTTCGCTTTCAGCGTCGGCGGCCCAGAGGGTCGGGCCCGGCCCCCGGGCGGCCCGGATTTCAAGTAAAACCGCGTCCGGACCCCGGCGAATCAGGCCCAGGTCGAGCGAGCGGACCGCCAGGCCGCAATCTTGGCCGACGACCGCCGCCAGACGGGAATCCCGCACCGGCCGCAGGGGATCCCGGGCGCTCTCGCTTTCGCTGACCAGACAATCCCCCACATAGTGGAGGCCGTGGCGGGTCACCCGGCCCAGAGCCGGATAGGCCGGGACCACCAGGGCGCCGGCCCGGCCGAGCTCCAGGAGCAGCCTCTCCAGCTCCGGCCCGATCTGACCGCGCAGGCAGGAATCTATTTTTTTATAGACGATCCGGGGGCGGCCGGCTCTGACCAGATCGGCGGCCTGCTGCATCAGGTCAGGAATCTTTTCGGCCGGGGCGTTGCGGGAGGCCGTATCCACCGCCAGCCCCCAGTCGCCGGCCGGCCGGCCGGGCCGGCCCAAAGCCGCCAGCTTCACCGGCCCGCCGCCAAGAAAGCGCACGCCGGTGTCGGCGGCGCCGGTGAGGTCGTCGGCGATGATGATGAGTTCCAGCATGGGCATGTCCTTCAGAGTTTTCCGGACAGGCCGCCGGCTATGACTCGACTAAGGGGAATTGTTAAAAATCGGGACTTTTTATTTGTTTAGAGCAAGAGCTGTGCCAAAGGCCGGCCAAATGGCCGGGGCTTGACCGGGAAGCTTCAGCGGAGCAGACGGCCCGCAGCGGGTTGAAAAATGAAAACGTTTTTGAAACAAAATGAAATATGATGTTTAAAAATGTTTTAAAAACGTTTCAATTTTTTTTCGGGGCCAGGTTTCGGGAGGAATCCGTCAGGCGTTTCAGCCGGCGCCACAACGTGGCCCGGCTGATGCCCAGTTCTTTGGCCAGATCGCTTTTGCGCCGGGTCTTCAGCAGTTCCAGCAGACGGTCCGGCTCCCGGGGGGCGGTCGCCGGCTTTTCCGGGGGAGATTCGGCTTCCGTTTGGGCAATGAGGCGGGAGCCGGCCAGTTCGGGCCGCAGGAAAATTTCCACTTCGTCCAGGCGCCGGGTGAATTGGCCGGTGGTGATGGCCAGCCGCGCCACCAGGTTCTTAAGTTCCCTGGCGTTGCCGGGCCAGGGGTGATCCAGGAGCGGCTCCCGAATGCCGGGCTGTTCCCAGAATTTCGGGTCAAGATCCGGATTGATCCGCCCGGCCAGCCGCTGGAACAGCAGGACCGGGTCCCGTCCCCGCTCCCGGAGCGGGGGAATGGAAATCAAAAGCACTCCCAGGCGGAAAAAAAGATCCTTGCGGAATTGTCCCCGGCGAACCGCTTCGGCCAGGTTGGTGTTGGTGGCCGCCAGGATTCGGACCCGGACCGGCAGCAGCCGGTCGGCCCCCAGCGGGCGAACGGCCTTTTCCTCAATGGCCCGCAAAAGACGGTTCTGCAGGTCCAGGGGCATTTCAGCCATTTCATCCAGGAAGAGGGTGCCGCCGTGGGCCAGTTCAAAATAGCCCTTTTTGCCTTCTTTCAGCGCCCCGGTGAAGGCCCCCGGGGCGTAGCCGAACAATTCGCTTTCCAGGATGCTGGCCGGCAGCGAGCCGCAGTTCAGGGCCACGAAAGGGGCGCTGGCCCCGAATTTATGATTGTGGATGCTTTGGGCCAGCATTTCCTTGCCGGTGCCGCTTTCGCCCTGGATCAGAATGGCCGAGTCGCTCAGGCCGTACTCGGCGGCCTGCGCCAGCAGGCCGCGAAAGGCGGCGTCTTCGGTGATGATGTCTCCGAAGTTATAGCGGGCCAGATGGCCTTTGAGGTAAATTTTCTGGCGCAGCCGCCGTTCGCTGGTCTCCACTTTTTCCGCCGCCCGGGCGATCACCGCCACCAGGGGGGCTTCAGCCCCGGCCGCTTCCGGGGAGCCGGGAATGGGCCGGAAATCCAGCAGAAAGCGCTGCCCGCCGATTACGGTCAACTGGTCGGCCAGGGGGCGGCCGTTTTTGAAGGCCAGTTCCAAAGCCGGCAGGCCCCGCCAGTCGAATTGATCCAGGGGCGGGCGTCCGCCGCGGTCGGGCTTCAGGGCGGCTTGATTGAGGTTGTGGACCGTTCCGCTTCGGTCCAGAATTAAAACCGGGTCTTCCAGGACATCCAGAACGGTTTTGAACTGAGAGAGCACGGCCAGATGGCGACGGTGCTGGTCATCGGCCCGGCCGAGCATCTTCAGCCGCTCCCGGGCTTCGCGCAGGGCGTCGGCCACCGCGTCGGCGCCGGACTGCACCAGCACCGCGGTCAAGCCGGCCGCCTCGGCCTGACGGCTGACGATGCGGTCGCCCAGCACCACTTCCACGCCGGCTTCGAGCAGGGCGGTAATGCGGTCGGGCACTTCTGATTCGTGGCTGATGGCCGCCAGGCGCAGATCCATCTCCAGAATGCCGGCCAGACGATGGGCGCTGCTCAGGATATTCTCAAAGCCAATGAGCCCCACAGGGCCGCTGAATCCGGGCCGGGCCTCGCCGAGAACCTTCAGCCCTTCCAGGATGTCGCAGGCGCTGACCCCGATTTCCACCACCGGCAGGCCCAGTTTTTTAATCAGCCCGGCCGTGCCGCCCCGGCTGATGAAAATTTTCACCCCTTGAGCCGCCAGGGCTTCGGCTTCCCGGTAGCCGGCCGCCAGATCCCCCACTTTCATATGAATGGGCCAATTCATCCGCCCGGCCTCCCGGGCCGCCAAATCGGCCAGGGCCTGATAAGGGGCGATGAGCGCCGCCCGCCGGAAGGGCCGGGCCTCGCCGGGGGGCTGGTCTGGCTTGGGCTTCATTCCGCCGCGGATCATCCGTCAGGCGTTGATCTTGAGCGAGGCCACCAGGCGGGCCAGGAGTTCCGGCCGTTCGCGGAGGTCGCTGTTTTCCAGAAAAGCCGCCCGCTGGGAGAAGCGGTCGGTCAGGAGGGCCAGGTAGTCGCCCCGGTTGGGGGTGGCGTTGGGGTTGAAGGAGTCGTAGTAGCCGGGCAGGATTTTATCCACCGAGGCCCTGGTGGGGATCAGGGCGCCCTCGACCAGGTCCCAGGCTTCCCATTCCAGCGTCCCGGTCAGGATGGCCGTCTGGAGGGTCAGGGAAATTTTCAAGGGGACTTTTTTAGACCGGTTGTCCTCGCCGTCCCACCAGCCGCCGCCGCCGCCGCTCCAGACATAGCACTCGCAGCCGTTTTCAAAGACTTTGGCGTAGCCCAGGCAGTCCTCGTAGAGGGGGTAGACCCGGAAGGGGTTGGCAAAGGGCTCGAAGACCAGTTTTTTCATCTCTTCGGCCGGGACGTTTTCGGCGGCCGTGCGTTTGGTCATCAGGGTGGCCCCCAGGGCCACGGCCAGGGCCCTGTTGGCGATCTTGACGATGGGCGGCAGGGTGTTGTCTTTCATCAGCCAGCCTATGGAATCGGGGAAGCCGATGCGGTCGGTGGTCTCACCCAGGAGTTCCCGGGCGAAGATGGCCCGGCCGTTGGAGTTGCGGGTATCCAGGCCGTAGGGCAGAATCTGGCCGTCCACCTCGGCCGCCAGGCTGTTCATGACCCCCACGCAGTGCCGCCAGTCGGGGTGGTCGATTTCCCGGCTGTCGGTCTTGTCGAAGAGGGTCGGTTCCCAGACGTAACAGACTTTATGGCCTATGTCGATCTGGAAGGCGTCGTCGTGGGCGATGCGGCGGCGGAAGCCGGCCGGGAGGGTGCCCTCATTGTCCAGGCTGTTGGTGTGGCTGGACTTGCCGCTGCCGGAAAGGCCGTAAAAGGCGATGACCTGTTGGCCCCGGTGGGCGAATTCCGGGCAGCCGGAAAAATCGACTTCCTTGATGCCCCCGTGGGCCGAGACGTGACCCAGGCGCTGGGCCCCGGTCCAGGCCAGGGTCAGGGTGCCTTTTTTGCGTTCGCCGAAATAGCGCAGGCCAAAATTGAAAATGCTGTTGTGGACCTCGTCGATCACCACCAGGGCCCGGCCCCAGGGGCAGTCGTCCGGGGCTTCCCAGTCGGGGTAGGAGACGAAGAGGATGTCCGGCACCGGATGCGGGACGGACTGGGCGTAGTCGGGCACGGCCGACAGGGGGGTGAAGTTGGAAAACCAGAAAAAGAGGTTGGCCGCGTCTTCCTCGCTGGTGATGAGCCGGGCTTTGAATTGCAGGGCCGGGTCCAGGCCGATGACCCCTTCGCCGATGATGAGGTCGTGGTTGCGTTCCAGAGCGTAAACCCCTTCCCGGAGAATGGATTCGCACAAGGTCTTCCTGTCGGCCGGGAGGCGGTTGTAGAAAACCCGGGCCGAAGCCGAGCGGCCCACAGTGGCCCCGTGGTTGTCGACGATGACCATGGCCGAATCATCCAGGCCCATGAAGCGGGCCCGGCCTTTGTCCATCGGCAGGTCGGTCACCGTGATCCAGGGCAGTCGGCTGGCTATTTCATAGGCTTCGGCCGGGCTGACCACCCGGGGGCAGAGACCTTTGTTTTTGATGTTGAAGACCGATTCGGCGATGGCCCGCACCGGGGACATCTGGCTGAGGCTGGGGTAGTGCTTCCAGGACGCTTGGCTCGACATTCATTGACCTCGTGCTGGTTTGGGGGATTTTCCCCCTTGGGGTTGGCGATGCGGAATGAGTTCGCAAAGGGGCCGCTCATCAGGTGATTTCAGGGCCGGGGGCCGCTCCGCTGCGGCGGAGGTCCGGCTGGCGAATGTAGAGCGGCAGCGGCGGATAAAGGGCGGCCGCGCTTTCATCCCGCTGGTAGCGAAGGCCGGCCAGGCGGGCCAGCATGGCGGCCCGGGGCGCCAGTCCGGCCGGGCCGGGGCTCAGGCCGTCCGGAAGTCCGCCGGGCAGGGCGGCCAGGAGCAGGTCCAGGGCCGGGCCGGCCAGCCTGACCGGCCGGCCCCGGGCGGCGGCCGACAGGCGCCGGGGTATTTCCGCCGGCGGCAGGGCCTGGGGCGGCCAGAGTTCCTCGAGGGCCGGCGGACCGCCCCCGGGCCGGGCCTGATAGAGGGCGGTGAAAATTTCGCGGTGACGGGCGTCGATGAGCGGGGCGGCCAGAAAATCGCCGGCTGCGGTCTGATCTTCAAAGAGCATCAGCCCGGCCAGGGTTTCGGTGCTGGCCAGGCCCATCAGGGGCAGGCCGCCGCCCAGGGCCAGGCCCTTGGCCAGGGCCAGGCCGCTGCGGAGGCCCGTGAAACTGCCCGGGCCCCGGCCCACGGCCAGCAGATCCAGATCGGCCGGGCGGAGAGAGTGCTTTTTCAGCATTCGCGCCAGTTCCGGCGGCAGGGTCTGGGCCTGGACCCCTCTTTCGCTTTGAAATTCTTCCAGCGCCAGGCAATCCCCGGCGGCGCTCAGGTAAATCAGGGCCGCGCAATTGAAGTCGGTGGCCGTGTCCCAGGCCAGGATGCGCAAATCCCTCACGGCCGGCTCCCGCCGGCGCCGTCCGGCGCCGATGCCGGCGCCGGGGCGGATTCGGCCGGGGCCTCGATTTCGGTCTTGGTGGAGAGGCGGGCCACCAGGCGGGCAATGTCGTTATAGAAGACCACCACCATCAAAAGCCCGATGAAGACCAGGCCCACCCACTGGGCGCCCTCGCGGAAGCGCAGGCTCAGGGGCTTGCGCCGGACGGCCTCGACGATGAAGAAGAGCAGTTGGCCCCCGTCGAGAACGGGGATGGGCAAAAGGTTCAGGATGCCCAGGTTGATGCTGATGAAGGCGGCCAGGTTCAGGAGCGGGGTCAGCCCGGCCCGGGCCTTGTCGCCGGTGACTTCGGCGATGAGGAGGGGACCGCCCAGGGTCTTGGCCGAGACCTGGCCGGTGACCAGCTTCTGCACCGAGACCAGGGTCAGCTTGATCATGTTGGCCGCCTCCAGAAAGCCCAGGCCCGCCGCCCGGATGAAGCCCACCGGCTCGGTGACGATCCGGGCCCTGGTCTCCATGCCCACCATGGGGGTGTAGGTGGTGTCGCCGGAAGCGTTGAGGCCGGTGACCAGTTCGGGAATCATCTCCAGGTTCAGGATTTTCCCCTCGCGCCGGACTTCAAAATAGAGCGGCCTGACCGTCTTGGGGGTGACTGAAGCCCTTGCCTCGGGCGGGCCCTGGATGATGCTCAGCACGTCCTGCCAGTCCGGGGTGGGCCGGCCGTTGATGGCCAAAATTTCGTCGCCGGCCGCCAGACCGGCCTTGTCGGCCGGTTTGCCGGGGTGAACCTTGGCGATGACCGACGGCATCCGGTTGTCCAGGCCCACGTCATAGATGGTCAGGGGGTCGCCGAAGAGATTTTGGGTCTCGCGGCGGGCAGGGGTCAGCCGATAGCTGCTCTCCCGGCCCTGGCGGCTGACGGTCAGGTCCAGGGGCGCGCCCCGCCCCTCGGCCAGGGCGCTGTCCAGGGCGTCGAAGTACAGGGCCGGCCGGCCGTTGACCTTCACGATCAGGTCGTCCATCTGCAGGCCGGCCTCGGCCGCCGGGCTCCCGGGCTTGACCGGGCCGATGACCGGGGCCAGGTGCTGGATGCCCACCACCCAGATCAGGCCCCAGAAGAGGAGGGCGGCGAAAACGAGGTTGAAGGCCGGCCCGGCCAGGACGATGATCATCCTGGCCCAGGGCGGCTGATGGGCAAAGGAGCGGCGGCGCAGCTCCGGGGGCGTCTCCCCGCTTTCGGAGGGGTCTTCGCCGTACATTTTGACGTAGCCGCCCAGGGGCAGCCAGGCCAGTTGATATTCGGTCTCGCCGATCTGTCTGGACCAGGCCTTGGGCGGGAAGCCTAGGGAAAAGCGCTCCACCTTGACCCCGATGATCTTGGCGGCCATGAAATGCCCCAGCTCGTGAACGAAGATCAGCACCAGCAAAAGGACGATGAAAGATATGACGGTCGTCAGCATGGGCGGGCTCCCCCCTAAGGGCGTCGGTTTTTTATTGCTGGTAACGCTGCCGGTCCAGCGGCACATACCAGTCGGTCAGATTATGGCCGAGGCCGCCGGGGCCCACTTCCGGACCGACCAGGCGATTGGAATAGACGGGCAGGGCGTCGGGCACGTAGAGGAAGACGTAGGGCACTTCCTCGTGGAAAATTTCCTGAATGCGGTCATAGGCTTTTTTGCGGGTGGGCTGGTCCAGGGTGAAGCGGGCCTCGTCTATCAGGCGGTCGACCTCTTCGTTGGCGAAGCCCACGAAATTTAGTTCGCCGGGCCGGGTCTTGGTGGAGTTCCAGACGTCGTAGAGGTCGGGTTCGATGGGGATGGTCCAGCCCATGATGATGGCCTCGAAATTGTGCTTGTCCAGATATTCTTTTAAAAAGGCGGCCCACTCCACAATGCGCAGATCGGCCTTGATGCCCACCTGGGCCAGGCGGGACTGGATGATCAGGGCGGTCTGCTCGCGCATCTTGTTGCCCTGGTTGGTCATGATGCTGAACTGGAAGGGCCGGCCGTCCCGGTCGATCCGGCCGTCGCCGTCGGTGTCGGTCCAGCCGGCCTCGGCCAGCAGAGACCTGGCTTTTTCCGGATCAAAGGGGTGGGGTTTGACATTCTGATTGCAGGCCCACATGTCGGGCTTGAAGGGGCCGTTGGCCGGGGAGCCCAGGCCCAGCAGAACGCCGTCGATCAGTTCCTGCTGGTCAATGGCCAGGGCCATGGCCTGCCGCACCCGCCGGTCGCTGAAACGGGGGTCGCGCAGATTGAAAGCCAGGTAGGTGTAGGCGAAAGCCGGATAGCGGAACAGGTTGTACTGTCCGGTAAAAGTCCGGTCGGCCGATTTTTCTTCATACTGATCCGGGGTCAGGCCCATGGTGTCTATGTGCCCGCCCATCAGTTCCATCATCTGGGCGCTGAGGTCGGGGATGATGCGCATCACCAGGCGGTCGAGGCGGGGCCGGCCCAGGAAATAGTCGTCGTTGGCCGCCAGGGTCAAGCGCTGGCCGGATTCCCACTTGTCGAATTTATAGGGGCCGGTGCCCACGGGCTGACGGGCCAGGGGGCTGCCTTCCAGTTTCCGCCCTTCCATCAGGTGGGCCGGCATGATGTCGAAACACCAGCTGACCAGGGCCCGGGCCAGGGGTTTTTCATAGCTGACGATGAAGGTGTAATCGTCCGGCGCTTCAGCCGATTTGACCTGTTTGTAGCTCTCGCCGTAGGCGGTGGGCGTCTGGGGGTCGATCATCAGTTCATAGGTGAACAGAGCGTCGCGCGAGGTGAAGGGGGCTCCGTCGTGCCAGCGCACGTCCTGGCGCAGTTTGAAAGTCATGGTCAGGCCGTCTTCGGAGATTTCCAGGGATTCGGCCAGGTCGGGGACGATGTTCAGATCCTTGTCGATCTTCATCAGGCCGCTGTAGACCCGGCCGGTGATCTCGCTGGAAGCGGTGTCGCTGGCCAGGGCCGGGATGAGGTTGGAAGGTTCGCCGATGGAGGCCGAGATCAGCGAATCGCCGTTGACCGGGCCGGCGGCGGCCGGCGGGGCCGGGCCCGGGGCGGCCGGCCCGGGCTCGGGCTCGCCGCCGCAGCCGGCCACAAGAAAAAGAGCCGTCAGGCTCAGAAGTGACAGTCGTAAAAAATCTTTCATGGTCTTCATCCGGTCTCCACCTTTTATTCCGTCTCGACTTGTGCCATAATATCGTTTTTGGCGGAATATTTCCACCTCTTTTAGCCCTCTCCCCGGGGAAGGGCGACATATTGAAATGTCATTTGATTCTGACGGACAAAAAACGCTTTTTTCTCGCGAGATACTGACCCCCGCCAGCCTGGCGGCCAGGCTGCAAGGCTGTTTTGACCGTGATTTCGGCCAGCTCTGGGTGGCGGGCGAGATTTCCGAACTGAGCCTGCCCCATTCGGGCCACGCCTATTTCTGCCTCAAAGAGCGGCTCCGGGGGCAGGAATTTCGCCTGAAAGCGGTCATGTGGAAGGGCCGGCGGCCCTATGCCGGGGCGGCCCTCAGCGAGGGCCTGGGCGTTCTGGCCAAAGGCCGCCTGGCGCTCTACGCCCCGCGCGGCGATTTTCAGTTGGTGGTGGATTACCTGGAGCCCCGGGGCGAAGGTGCCCTGCGCCTGGCCTTTGAAAAGCTCAAGGCCAAACTGGAAGCCGAGGGCCTGTTCGAGGCCGGGCGCAAAAGGCCCCTGCCGTTCTGGCCGGCCCGGGTGGCGGTGGTCAGTTCCCCCAGCGGGGCGGCCGTGCGTGATTTCATGCGCACCGCCCTGGCCCGGCGGCCCGGGGCGGCCATCAGCCTCTGCCCGGTGCGGGTGCAGGGCCAGGGCTCGGCCGGGGAGATCGCCCGGGCCATTGAGGATCTCAACGTCTGGGGCGGCTTTGACCTGATCGTGCTGACCCGGGGCGGGGGCAGCCTGTCGGATCTCTGGGCTTTCAATGAAGAGGCCGTGGTCCGGGCCGTGGCCGCCTCGCGTACGCCCACCCTGGCGGCCGTAGGCCATTCCACCGACCTGAGCCTGGCCGAACTGGCCGCCGACCGGCGGGCCATCACCCCCACGGCTGCGGCCGAATTGGTTTACCGGGATCAGGCCGCCTTTCTGGAACACCTGGCCGAAAACGAAAACCGCCTCTCCCGGCTGATGCACGAGGCCCTGATCAGGCGGCGGGAGCGGCTGGCCGACCTCGGCCGCCGCCAGGCGCGGGGCCTGATTGATCTCTATGGCCGCCGCCGGGAGGCGCTGACCGACCTGGGCCGCCGCCTGGGCCGTTTCGAGGACCGCCTGGGCCTGGCCGGGCAGCGCCTGGACGATCTGGGCCGCCGCCTGGACCAGGCTCTGGTCCGGCGTCTGGACGGCTGGGAGCGGCGGCTGGAGATCCTGTCGGCCCGCTTGAAGCTTTTGTCGCCGCATTCGGTTCTGAAACGCGGCTACGCCCTGGTCAGCCGGGACGGCGACGAACGGCCGCTGACGCGGGCCGGGGAACTGCGAATCGGGGACCGGGTCGCCGTGCGCCTGGCCGACGGGCGCTTCACGGCCAAGGTGATTCAGACCGCCCCGACCGCTGAATGAAAGCCGCGGCCCTCGGTCAATCGGCCGTTTGTCCCGGCGGAGCAATAGGGAATGAAAAAAAAAGAAACATCGTTTGAAGAGGGCCTGGCCCGCCTGGAAAAGCTGGTGGAGAGCCTGGAGGACCGAAGCCTGAACCTGGACAAGGCCCTGGGGGCCTTCGAGGAGGGTCTGGCCCTGAGCGTCACCCTGCGCCGAAAGCTGGACGAGGCCGCCGGCAAGGTGGAAATTCTGACCCGGGACCTGGCCGGTCGGCCCCTGGCCCGCCCTTTTGACCCGGACTCCGGCCGCTCGCCGGGGGAGGATGATGATGACGACGATGACGACGACGATGGCCGCCAGGACGGCGACCCGGACGACCGGCCGCTGCGCTTCTGATTTCGGTCTCTGGCGGGCGCGGAGCCTGGAGCTGATCAACGGCGGCCTGGAAAAGGCCCTCGGGATCTATCAGGACGACCGCCCGGCGGCCGTCGGCACTCTGGGCCGGGCTATGGCTTACTCCCTTCTGGGCGGCGGCAAGCGCCTCAGGCCCCTTCTGGCCCTGGCCGCCGGGCAGGCGGTGGGCGGGCGGCTCCCGGCGGCCCTCCCGGCGGCCCTGGCCGTGGAGATGGTTCACGCCTATTCCCTGATTCACGACGACCTGCCGGCCATGGACGACGACGACCTGCGCCGGGGGCGGCCCACCTGCCACAAGGTTTTCGGCGAGGCTCTGGCCATATTGGCCGGCGACGCCCTGCTGGCTCTGGCTTTTGAAACCCTGGCCCGGGCCGCCGGCCAAAGGCCGGCGGCCGCTCCGCGGGTCAACCGGGCTCTTTTGGAACTGGCCCGGGCCGCCGGGGGCCTGAGCCTGGTCGGCGGTCAGGCCCTGGATCTGAGCTTTGAAAAGCGGCCCCTGACGGCCCCGGAACAGCCCGCGCCCCCCGGCGACCTGAGCCTGGATATGGTGCGGGACATGGAAGAGCGCAAGACCGGCCGGCTGATCACCGCCGCCCTGGTCTGCGGGGCGGCCCTGGCCGGGGCCGAAGCCCCTGAGTTCAAGCGGCTGAAGCGTCTGGGGCGGGCCCTGGGCCTGGCCTTTCAGATTCAGGACGACCTTTTGAACCAATGCGGCGACCCGGCCCGCCTGGGCAAGGCCGTGGGCAGCGACGCCCGCCGGGGCAAGGCCTCTTTTTCCCTGACCGGCGGCCGGGAGGCCGCCGAGCGCGAACTTGCGGCCCTGATCGATGACGCCCGGCAGACCGCCGGGACCTTTAAAGCCCCCGGTGGCCGTCTCCTGGGGATTATCGACAGCCTGACCGGCCGCCAGGCCTGACGGCCAGATTTCAACAGCTGGCCGATTATCTGGGGGATTTGAGCCTTGGACGATTTAATTGACAATGCCGGCCGTCCGGCCTCTCTGTTGGCGGGCCTGGACAGCCCGGCCGACCTGAAGAAAATTCCCAGAAGCGCACTGCCCCGCCTGGCCGAAGAGATTCGGCGGGAAATCATCCGGGTGGTGGGGACCAACGGCGGTCATCTGGCTTCTTCCCTGGGGGCGGTGGAATTGATCATCGCCCTTCATTATGTGCTCACGGCCCCAGAAGACCAGATCATCTTCGATGTGGGCCATCAGGCCTACGCCCACAAAATCCTGACCGGCCGCCGCCGGCGCTTTGAGACCCTGAGGCGGGCCGGGGGCCTGTCGGGCTTCCCCAAGCGGGGCGAAAGCCCTTATGACGCCTTTGACACCGGGCATTCCTCCACCTCGGTTTCGGCCGCTCTCGGCCTGGCCTGCGCCCGCGACCTCGACGGCCGCGACCGGCGGGTGGTGGCCGTCCTGGGTGACGGGGCCCTGACCGGGGGCATGGCCCTGGAGGCCATGAACCACGCCGGGGCCTTGAAAAAGCGGCTCATCGTCATTCTCAACGACAACAGCATGTCCATCAGCCCCAATGTGGGCGGGCTTTCGGAATATCTGTCCATTTTCGTCACCAGGCCGGCCTATGTGCGTTTCCGCCGACGGCTGAAAGGGAGTCTCAAGCAGTATCTGCCCGGCCGGAGCCAGCGGCTGATCAACTTTTTGCGCCGGGTGGAGGAGGCTCTGAAGAGCATCTTCACCAGCCCCAGCACTCTTTTCGAGGCCCTGGGCTTCAAGTATCTGGGCCCCTTTGACGGGCACGACGCGGGCCTGTTGATCGACGCTCTGACCGGCGCCCTGAATCTGGACTGGCCGGTTCTCCTGCACGTGGTCACCACCAAGGGCAAGGGCCACCCGGCGGCGGAAAACGACCCGATGGGCTTTCACGGGCTGGGCGTGCCTCAAAAAATAAATGAACTGGAGGCGGCCGGGGCGGACGGGCGCTCCGCCCCCAGGGAGAGCTTCTCCGGGGCCTTCGGCCGTCTGATGCTGGCCGAGGCCGAACGGGAGCCCAAGCTGGCGGCCGTCAGCGCGGCCATGAGCGAGGGCGTCGGCCTGGCCGGTTTTTTCGAAAAATACCCGGAACGTTCCTTTGACGTGGGCATTGCCGAGCAGCACGCCGTGACCCTGGCCGCCGGCCTGGCCGCCGGCGGCTACCGGCCGGTGGCCGCCATCTATTCCAGCTTTCTGCAGCGGGCCTTTGATCAGCTTTATCATGACGTGGCCCTCCAGAAGCTGCCGGTCGTCCTGGCCGTGGACCGGGCCGGGCCGGTGGGGGAGGACGGCCCCACCCACCACGGGGCCCTGGATCTTTCCTATCTGCGCCTGTTGCCCAATTTCACCGTCATGGCCCCGGCCGACGCCGTGGAACTGGAGGCCATGCTCAGGCTGGCCCTGACCCTGGACGGCCCTTCGGCCATCCGCTACCCGCGCGGCGCCGCGCCTGAACCCGCGGCGGCTTCCAGAGAGCCCGTGGTTCCGGGGCGCGGGGTGCTCTGGCGGGCCGGGCGCGACCTGAGCATTGTGGCCCTGGGTCCCCCGGCCCACGAAGCCCTGGCCGCCGCCGAACGGCTGGCCGGGGCCGGTTATGCCGTTTCGGTGCTCAATCTGCGTTTTCTCAAGCCTCTGGACCGGGACCTGGTGCTGGCCGAGGCCCAAAAAACCGGGCGAATTCTGACGGTGGAAGAGAATGTCCTGAGCGGCGGGCTCTTCGGGGCGGTCAGTGAGCTGCTGGCCGGGCGGCGGCTCAGGCTGCGGGGCCTGGGCCTGACCGACGCGCCTCTGGAGCAGGGGACCCAGAAAAGCCAGCGGGCCGCCCTGGGCCTGGACGCCGAGGGCCTTTTCAGGGCCGCCCTGGAAATGCTGACTGACGAGTGAGATTCAATTGATAGAGTTACAAAAGCTTGAGATTCAGACCGCTGAAAAGAGAATGCAATCAGTTATATAGGGATACGATTCGGAGTTCAGATGCGGGAATGCGGTAAAATGGCTTGGTCGGCCGTTCGAATGTTATCAGTTCATCGGCTCGACCTTCGATAGCTGATGCGGCGTGCAGGGCATCCATAGCGCTGAGGCCGTATCTGACGGCCAGACTTTTAGCCTTTTCAATGACCGATTGGCCGCTGTTTATCATTTCAGCACGGTCAAATATTTTGTCGATGAAAGCGGTCTGATGGTTTTGCTTGTGGTAGATCGTTTTGGGCCGAACTTCCAGCCAGAGGTAATCACTGACCAGGATCACCCGGCCGGAGTCCTCAAGGACATCGAAAGCTTTCTGTGATCGTTCGTCACCTTCGTCAAGGTCCAGGGCGAAAATGACGACATTGGCGTCAATATAGGCACGGATATTGGACATCATCAAGGCCGGCGGCTTTCCTCTATTTCGGATAAAATCTCCTCAGCACCGCGGACCTTCATTCCATCGGCGATGGCCTTATTACGCAGGGCCAGCAACTCGCGTCCAAAATCCGTCTTTGGCACAATTCTCAGCCGTGCGGATGTTTCCGTATCCACTGCCGGCGGAAGGCCCACGCCTTTCCTTGTGAGCTGCTCTTTGTGTTCAGGCATACCATCACCTCTTAAAGCCATCATATCGGATTCGTTAAAGACTGGCAAGGGCCAGGAGATTGAGACCCCCGCGCCTTTAGATCATGTGATATTATAATACATATATGCTGTTTGTCTAAATTCTGTTCTTTATTCATAATTTCATAAATATGCCAAATTGACATTGTAACAGTGATGTATTAC
Organism: Candidatus Adiutrix sp.; assembly: GCA_031263565.1. Taxonomy (GTDB): domain Bacteria; phylum Desulfobacterota; class Desulfarculia; order Adiutricales; family Adiutricaceae; genus Adiutrix. The sequence continues at coordinate 23,847 of JAISFR010000073.1, forward strand.
AATTTTTCAGCCTGAAAAATCAGGCCCGCCTGCGGGCAGCTATGGGGCAGATTGAGTCTGGGCGGGGCACGGAGCCTGAGTTGATCGAGGCCGATCATGATTAAGGTCCGGGCCGGTCACGCCCGGGAGGATTATCTGTATTGGCAGGGGCAGGAGACCGCTCATGTTCGATGACCGCCTGGAACGGTTGTTGGGCGCCGAAGGCCCCCTGGCCAGGGCCTGGCCCGATTACGAGCCGCGCCCGGGGCAGCTCCGCATGGCCCTGGAAGTGGCCCGGGCCTTCCGGGAAGACGATTTCGCCCTGATCGAGGCCGGCACCGGCACCGGCAAGACCCTGGCCTATCTGCTGCCGGCCCTGATGAGCGGCAAAAAGACGGTCGTCTCCACCGGCCTCAAAAACCTTCAGGACCAGATCTTCGAAAAGGACCTCCCCTTTATCCGCCGTTTTTTCGGCGACAATTTCCGGGCCGCCCGCCTCAAGGGCCGCGAAAATTACCTCTGTCTCCACTATCTTAAAAAAGCCCGCGGCCAGGGCGCGCTCCTGCCCGGGCCGGATGAGGAAGCGCTGGCCGCCGTGGCCGGGGCGGCCGCCCGGGTCCGCTATGGCGACCGGGCCGACTTCCCCTTTGTGGCCGAAGACTGGCCGCTGTGGTCCGAAATATCGGCCCAGGCCGACCGCTGCCTGGGTCAGCGCTGCCCGGATTTCGGCGACTGTTTTTTGTGGCGGGCCAGGCGGGAGGCCCAGGCCGCCGACCTGGTGCTGGTCAACCACCATTTATTGATGGCCGACCTGGCCCTGCGGGCCGCCGGTTTCGGGGAAGTGCTGCCCGACTGGGAGGCCGCTGTTTTAGACGAGGCCCATCTGCTGGAAGAGGCCGCCACCGGCTATTTCGGCCGCTCCCTGAGCAGCGGGGTCTTGATGGCCTTAAAGCGCGACCTGGAGAAAACCCTGCCGGCCCTGGCCCCGGACGACTTCAAGGTTCTGGCGCCGCTGGCGGAAATTTTCGGCCGGCAGGCCGAAACCCTGGCCGCCGCCTTTTACCCGAACCCCGGGGAGTGGGAACTGTGGCTAGAGGACGACCCCCAGGGCCCGGCGCTCCGGGACTATCTGCTGAATTTTCATCACGATGCCCTGGCCCTGGCCGAGGGGCTCAAAAAACCGGCCCGGGACAATGAGGATCTGGCCCCGCTCCTGGCCCGGCTGCGGGAGACGGCCGCCAATCTGCTCTTTCTGGCCGAGCCCCCAAAATCCGATTATGTCTGTCAGGCCGAGCGGCAGGGCCGCCGCCTGACTCTTTCGGCCCTGCCGGTCAAGGTTTCCAGGCAACTGGCCGAAAGCTTGATCAACAGCGGCCGCACCCTGGTTTTCACCTCGGCCACCTTGAGCGCCGGCGGCGATTTTTCCTATTTCAAGGAACGGGTCGGCCTCTGGCCGGAAGTGGAGGGCCTGAGCCTGGACTCGCCCTTTGACTATCAGGGCCGCACCCTGATCTATCTGCCGAAGAACCTGCCCGGGCCTTCTTCAGCCGATTTCCCCCGGGCCGCGGCCGAAGAGATGGAAAGGCTGGTCAACCTCAGCCGGGGCCGGGCCCTTTTGCTTTTCACTTCTCACAAAAACATGAATTTCGCGGCCGGCTGGCTGAAAGAGCGGCTCATCTGGCCCCTCCTGGTGCAGGGCCAGGCCGGCCGGGCCGCCCTTTTGGAGGCCTTCAAGGCCGAGACCCACTCGGTTCTTCTGGCCACCCACAGTTTCTGGCAGGGCGTGGATGTGCCCGGGGAAAGCCTTTCGGCGGTCGTCATTGAAAAGCTGCCCTTTCCCCGGCCGGACCGCCCCCTGGTCAAGGCCCGCTGCCGCCTTCTGGAAGAGGAGGGCCGGGATTCCTTTATGGACTATCACCTGCCCGAGGCGGCTCTGACCCTCAAGCAGGGCCTGGGCCGCCTGATGCGCAGCGGACGGGACCAGGGGCTGCTGGCTGTTCTGGATGTGCGCCTGTCAAAAAAGGGCTACGGAAAAAAACTGATGAAGGTGCTGCCCCCCGGCCGCGTCAGTTCGGACCTGGCGGACGTGGCCGCTTTTTTTCAGAAGGTTTGAGGGCGGCCTGACCCGGCAATTTCAGGAGCGGACCTCGAAAGCCAGGGCCCCGGGATCGATCCGGTCCAATTCGTTGATGACCCTCAGGGCTCTCAGAAAAGCCTGGTCCAGGTAACGGTCGCGGAAGTCATAGGCCAGGGCTCCGCCCCTGACGCTGTCGGGTGAAGCGATCAGGCCGCTTTCGGTCTGGGTGGTGTGGACCCAGGCCGTTTCCGGCTGGGTGCGGGCATTGTCCGCCAAGGTCGGGTAGCCGACCTTGAGGGGCTCGAAATCCGACGGGGCCATCAGTTCCCGCACCTTCTGCATGGTTTTTTCATTGATCAGGGTCGGGTCCTGATCAGGGTCTTCGGCCTGGTTGGCCGGGCCGACTTTCAAAAAATTCCGCTCCGGCCGCTCCAGAAGATCCTGGATGTGGGCCATGGTCTTCTGGGCGGCCTGGGCCGGATCGAAACAGGGCAGTTCGTTCAATAGCGGCGGCCCGACCCGCCGTATTTCCATCTTGGGCCGACTGGCGGCTTCCAGCATTTGGCTCATTGTTTCCTGGGCGGCGAAGGCCGAGTCGTAGGCCGCCTTCGGGCCCGGGGAATCGGCCAGGGGCGAGGCGGTCGGCCGGGCCTGGACCCCGGAGGAGCCTTCGTTGCCCAGGGTCAGCTCCAGGCGGCCGCCCCAGGCGCGGTGTTCGGGCTGAAACTGGAACTGTTCCACCCCGTTGGCCGAAAACTGGTAATAGCGGGCCTCGGCCTGGCGCTGCCCGGATTGGAGGATCTGCTGGGGATGGCGGGCCGCGGAGGCCTCGTCCAGGGGGTCGGAAGTGGCTTCCCGCCGGGGCCGGATGTTCAGATAACGCTGGATGGCGTCGGCCACCTTGTCCACCTCCGGCAGCGGGGCGCTCCGGAGGTTCAGCTTCATGGACTGGGCCCTGTGGCTGCCGGCGGCCGGCGAGTATTCGCTGACCGTGGCCGCCAGGGCGTTGCTGACCGTGGCCCGGGGCCGGGCGGCCCGGCCCTGGGCGATGAGGTTGGGGGACTGGTTGGGCTTCTGGACGCGATATTCCAGGCGGCGGTCAACCGCGTCGCCGACCATGATGGCCGTCAGGTTGCTGATGGAAGCGCGGGGGTTGGTGACGGGGCTGGCGGATTGGGAATCTTGGGCCATGGCTTTGCTCTCCTGGTCGTCGGCAGGGATTGGATAGCCATATCCTTGGCGTCGGCCGAAAAAAAACGCCCGAACTCCAAGCCCTGACCCGGCCCGAGCCCGAACGCCTTCCCGGCGTATCACTGTTTTGCCCTCATCCTTTGAGGCCTTTTAATTATAGTTGTTTGTGAAGAAAATATCAAGCGTTTTGTGACTGGCGGACTGGTTTTGGGATGCGCCACTTGACTTGGCCCGCTGTGTTTGCTATCCTGGCAAACAGATTGAGATTTGGATGACTGTCAACCGCTGAATCGTCACGGCGGACGACGGCATGGTTTTCTGTATTCCGGCGCGACGACGAGGGCGAGGTATTTTGTTTGATCGAGTCAGCAAATATCTCAGACGAAGTGAGCGAACCGGAAACGGCGGCGCGGGTTGGGCTGGCTGCTGGTTACGGCGGTGGCCTCGGCCCTGATTTTCGTCGGCAGCCTGCTCTGGTTTGGCAACTGCCGGGCCGTTATACCCGACTTTGAGCGCACTACTTCCGTGCAACTGGAATTGATTGACGATGTTGAAGGAAACGAAGGCGGTGACCTGGAAATTCAGGCCGCCGACCATGACCGGGCAAATCCCCTTAAAAGCCAGATGATTGTGCGCGGCAGCGGCGATCAGGACGACAACCGGGAACGGCCTTTCGTTTTCCGGCGAGTCGATTCCGAGATACTGGCCATAACCTGGAGGCCGGCGGTTACGGCTTTTGCTGATCGCCGCACGGCGGTTGCATATTGGAATTTAGGGCGCCTAAAGGTCATGCCCGCTGGTGATGCTTTTTATACTGCTCAGAATAAGAAACTGACTTCTTTTAAGGCCTCTCGCATTGCTCTGTAATGCGGGCGGCCTTTATGTTTCATTCATAAAATAATCGCCTGATGGTTACAAATGGGATGGATCATGTTTAACCAGTTTCTCCAAAAGCGCGGCGGGCCTTCTTTCCGGTTAAGCGGAATACTGTTACTAATACTAACTTTACAGCTTTGCTGTGTTTTAGCCACTGCGGATGCCGAAGAAACCATTCCGGTGACTCCAGATGAGCCAGGAAGCACCTGCAAAGGTTTAAAACCGTACAACAATATCGATGAACTGCTCTATCAGTTTTATATCAATCTGGATAGTGACTGCCTGTTTGAAATGTCTACGGCTGAGTTGGAAAAAGTGTGGAATATAAAAATATTGGACGATGAGCGGGTCAAGCCTAAAAACTTTTATCCATTGAGTGAGACTGAGTTTTTCAATAAACCATATAAAATAGAAAAAGACGCTTTTTACATGGAAAGAACCATAGCCGACCCTAACCCTACCAGCAGCATGTGGTGGGCTCCTATTAACAAATTTAGGCTGAAGCCCACAAATGAATATTTTGAAAAGCATGGCCCTCTTTTTCCTGATGGAGACTGGCCCAAGCTGCTGCCCGAATCTAATAAAAGGACTAATAGTCTATACAAATATTATTACGCAAGCTCAGATGGTGGGCGAGCCATTCTAATTCTAAAAAATGACGGACGGGTCATCAAAACTACAAAAAATGGCGATATAGAGCTAAGGCGAATGTTAAAGTTGCCCATAACGATTCGGGAATCGAAAAATGAGGCTAACGCGGCCGAGGCAACGAAACCCGGCGATGCTCCCTGCCGGGGCTTGAAGCGTTATGAAAATTTGGATGAATTGCTTTATCAGTTTTATATAAATCTTGACAGCGATTGTCTGTTTGAAATGTCTGTGGAAGAGCTGGAAAAAATATGGGACATAAAAATATTAAACAGATATAACACCGATTATTGGTCATTCAGATGGATTTCCTCTTTCGCTGGCAAACCTTATAAATTTGAAAGGGATGCTTTTTTTGTCGAAGTTATACCATATATTGGCAGTAAAAAAAAGATGTTTTCTATTAACATTACACGGGAATATGGTGAAAAATATCATTCCCTTCTTCCTCTCGGGCACTTTCCCAAGTTGTTGCCTGAGCCGGTGGAATTACCGACGTCAGGAGGACATGGAGGCTTGTTTTCCTATTACTGGTTCAATTCCGACAAGAAGCGCAACATAAGCATCAATTGGTCTTATGGGTTGACTAAAATAAATATCCAGCCATAACAACCAAGAAATGAGAAGAATAGGCGGAGCCTGTTATTTAAAATCAGTGTTTACTAATTATCCCACGGCGCGATTTTGCATTGTTTTGGCCTGACAATTTAAAACTGTTTCAACACGATTGGAACAAAGGCGAACGAAGGAGAAAAATCATGGCGTTGACTGGAGACAAAATCACAGAATACCTGAGCAAATATCCGGCATATGGCAATAACGGAAAGATAATAGAGGCCGTCTATAATTTTTGTACGAGCTTGAGTACATATGGTTTCAATGAGGCACAGTGGAACAGTTTTTTCGAAAACTATTTACTCCAAACCATTGCCAAGAGTTCAACTTTGATTGGAAATCTTGCAGAATTCACGAAGAACATAGGAACCAACAATCCTCAGCCGCAAATTATATTTGAAACCAAAAGCCAGACCAGCTCTGATGGAAACACTATTTTTATAGACTGGCATCTTCTTCTACGCGATCCTGCCGACCACGAAC
>JAISFR010000096.1 GCA_031263565.1 Candidatus Adiutrix sp.
ATATAGTAATTTTAAGTAGATGCTAGAAATTACAGAGAGAGAGAGAGAGAGAGAGAGAGAGAGAGAGAGAGAGAGAGAGAGAGAGAGAGCAACAACCAAGCCACACCCGGCGCATCAAAGCGCCCCGGCCAAAACTTCCTGATTCAGAAAAGGCCAGGATATTCACATCAACAAACAGCGTAAACACCTACCTTGCCAAGGGCCGCCCATGGTCGGGGAGCGCCCGGGCCGGCCGGCAGTGAATTGGCCTTAGGGCCTTCAGGCGTCGAAATTAATGATTTTGGCGAAAGAGGCTGCCTCCAGACTGGCCCCGCCCACCAGGGCGCCGTCGATATCGGGCTGGGCCATGAGCTTGGCCGCGTTGTCCGGCTTGACCGAACCGCCGTAAAGAATGCGGAGCTTATCGGCCCAGGCGGCTTCCAAGCGTTCGGCCAGACGGCCCCGGATGAAGGCGTGGACCTCCTGGGCCTGGTCCGGGGTGGCGGTCAGGCCGGTGCCGATGGCCCAGACCGGCTCATAAGCCAGAACCAGAGAGCCCAGGGCCGAAGAGGCGAAACCGGCCAAGGCCTCGCCGATCTGTTGGCCGAGCACGTCGAAAGTGCGGCCGCCTTCCCGTTCGCTCAAGGTCTCCCCGACACAGACGACAGGCCTCAGCCCGGCCTTCAGGGCGGCGCCCAGCTTGCGGTTGATCCATTCCCCGCTGTCGCCGAAGAGCCGGCGTCTTTCGCTGTGCCCGATTATCACCGCGCCGGCCCCGGCGGCCTTGATCATGGGGGCCGAGACTTCCCCGGTGTAGGCCCCCTCGTCCTCCCAGAAAAGGTTCTGGGCGGCGATGAGCACGGGCGTTCCGGCCACCGCGGCCGCGGCCGCTTCCAGGCAGGTGAAGGGCACCCCGAAAGCCACCTCGCGGTCGGTCTTAAAAGGCGCGGCCAGGCTGATCAGGTCTTTGAAAAAGTCTCTGGCCTGGGCGCTGGTTTTATACATCTTCCAATTGCCGGCCAACAGTGGTTTTCTGCACATAAGCTTCCCTTCTTTATGGGTTAAAGAACTTCCAAGGAGCTATCATAACAAAAAAAATAAGGGCCTACAAGTTCTGCTGGAACCATGGCCCTTATTTCCACAAATCGGCCACCGAAGGCGCCTGGGCGACCAGGATGGTCAGGATCAAATCTCCCCGGCGGCCGTCGGGCCTGAGCCGGCCCTGGCCGCCGAGGCGCAGCCGGGTTCCGCTCTGGGCGCCGGCCGGAATTTTGACTTTCAGGCGATGGGGAGCCCCGTCCCGCAGATAGGAGATCTCCACGATGGTGCCGCTGGCGGCCATTGCCGGGCTGATGGAAAGCTGGTAACTGATCTCCTGGCGCTCGGTTTCCCGCCGGGCCCGGGCTTTGGCGCCGGGCAGCCAGGCCCGGAGACGCTCCATGAAAGAGGGTTGGGGGCGGGAGCGGTCGGCGCTTTGGCGGCGGTCTTTGAACCAGCGGCCGAAATCCTCCATCCGGAACTTCAGGCCGGCCTTGTTCAAAGCCCCTTCCAAGTCCCGCAGGGTGTCGCGCCCTTTGTCGCTTTTAAAAAATTCGGACAGGATCTCGTCAAAATCCGGTTCCCGGCCCTCGCTTTCCGGGGCGGAGGAACTCTGGCCGGAGGACCCGGCGGCGCTTCCGGCCGAAGGGCCCGGACGGGCGGAAGTTCCGGCGGCCTGGTCCGCCGCCTGGCCGGAATTCCGGCGCTCAGAGGAAGCGCCGGCGGAGGAGCCCGGAGACGAAGCCGCGCCGGACCTGCGGGGGCCTGTTTTGGGCCGCAGACGCTCATAACGGGCCCGGGCCGCGGGATCGCTCAAAATGGCGTAGGCCTGACTGACGTCCTTGAAGCGCTCCTCGGCGGCCGGATCGTCCGGGTTGCGGTCGGGATGATATTTGACGGCCAAAGCCAGATAGGCCCGGCGCAGCTCCTCGGGTCCCGCCTTTTCATCGACGCCCAGAACGGCATGAAGGTCATGGCGATAAGCGGCTTTGTTCATGGCCGGGCTCTCAGCCTCTCAATCAGGGCCGTGCTGGAGAAGCCCCCGGCCAGGCTGAGGGAGCGGACCTCCCCGCCCCGGGCCAGGACGAAGGGGCCGCCGACCATATCGGCCACGGCCCAGTCGCCGCCTTTGACCAGAATGTCCGGGCTCAGGGCGAGGATCAGATTCAGGGGGCTGTCCTGGTCAAAAAGAAGCACTCCGTCCACCATTTCCAGCCCGGCCAGCATCTCGGCCCGCACTTCCTGCGGGCAGACCGGGCGGGTCGGCCCTTTCAGGGCCCTGACGGAACGGTCGCTGTTGAGCCCGACCATCAGAAAATCACCCAGCGACCGGGCTTCGGCCAGATAACGCAAATGTCCTGGATGCAGCAGATCAAAGCAGCCGTTGGTAAAGACCAGCCGCTCTTCCCTGGCGGCCAGCTTTTGCCGGCCGGCCAGGGCTTCTTCCAGGGTCATGATTTTGCGGCGATGGTCCATCTCAGGCCGCGGGCCCGGGGAGGCCGGCCGTCGGCCCGGAGCTTTTGGCGCGGGTCCAGAACAAAAGGGCCGGCGCCGAGATGAAAATGGAGGAGAGGGTCCCCACGCCGATGCCCAGCAGCAGAGCCAGGGCGAAGTCCTGGTTGACCGGGCCGCCCAGAAGGTAGAGGGCCACAATCACCAGGAGAGTGGAGCCGGAAGTCAGCACCGTTCGCGACAGGGTCTCGTTGATGCTCTTGTTGATGGTCAGCGCGTAGTCCGCTTTTCTGGAGCTGGAGACATGCTCGCGGATGCGGTCGTAAATGATGATGGTGTCGTTGAGCGAGTAGCCGGCGATGGTCAGAAGGGCGGCCACGAAACTGAGGGTGATTTCCTTGTCCAGGAGGGAAAAGACGCCCAGGGTGAAAATTACGTCGTGCAAAAGGGCCAGTATGGCCCCCAGGGCGTATTCGAATTTCAGGAAATAGCAGAGGGCCAGGGTGACCATCACCGCCAGAATGATCAGATAAATCTGGCTGGCCCCCAAAAGGGAGGCGACATAGAGGACGGCCAGCAGAGCCCCGACCATGACCGCCGAAGTGCCCCACTTGTGCTCGAAACGGCCGGAAATATAAATCAGAATCATCAGAATGCTGTAAAAGAGGGCGCTCATGGCCTTTTCGCGCAGATCGGCGCCCACCTTGGAGCCGACCATCTCCACCCGGCGGATATCCACGTTCTCCGCCCCGAAATGCTGAAAAAGGCTGTTCCGGACCTCCTGGCTCAGGGAGGTTTCAGCGGCCGCCTCGGTTTCCAGATCTTCCCCGGCCTGAAGGTTGATCAAAAACTCGTTGTCGCCGGCTTCGCCGAAAGCCTGGATATTGCTGGCCGACGGGAGCCCGGCCTGGCTCATGGCCTGGCGGATCTGATCCGGGTCCGTCGTCTGGGCGAATTTGGCCTGGATCAAAAGGCCGCCTGCGAAATCAACGCCCATCTGCAGACCCTTGAAGGCGACGGACCCCAGGCAGATCAGCATGAAGAGGCCCGAGACGGCAAAGGCCAGATGGCGGCGGCCGATGAAGTTTATATTGATGCCCGGGTTGATGAGTTCCAAGGTCATTTTGGGCGCTCCTTTAAATGCTGAGCCGTTCGGCCCGGCGGCCGCTTAAGGACAGGTCGAAAAGCACCCGGGAAAAGAAGATGGCCGTGAACATCGAGGACAGGATGCCCACCGACAGGGTCACCGCAAAACCGCGGATGGGACCGGAGCCGAACTGGTAGAGCACCATGGCCGTGATCAGGGTGGTCAGGTTGGAGTCGAAAATCGTCCAGAAGGCCCGCCCGAAACCGGCGGCCGTGGCCGCTTTGGGGGTCTTGCCGACCCGCAGCTCTTCCCGGATACGCTCAAAAATCAACACATTGGCGTCCACGGCCATGCCCAGGGTCAAGATGAGTCCGAAAATGCCGGGCAGGGTCAAGGTCGCCCCGAAACAGGCCAGAACGGCCAGAATTATGGGGAAGTTGAAAAGAAGGGCGGCATCGGCGATCAGGCCTGATTTCCGGTAGTAGACGGCCATGAAGAGCAGCACCGCCCCCAGGCCGAGCATCCCGGCCTGAAGGCCCATTTCGATGGAGTCCGCGCCCAGGGTCGGGCCCACGGTGCGCTCTTCCAGAACCGAAACCGGGGCCGGCAGGGCGCCGGCCCGGAGGACCACGGCCAGGTCGCGGGCTTCGTCGGGCGAACGCATGCCGTTGATGACCGCATGCCCGCCGGCGATTTTACTCTGAATGACCGGAGCGCTGTAGACCACGCCGTCGAGAACGATGGCCATATTGCGCTGCACGTATTCGCCGGTGATCCGCTCAAATTGGCGGGCGCCCCGGCTGTCGAAAGTGATGGAGACTTCCGGCTCGCCCAGGCGGCCGCTGACAACCCGGGCGTCCACCAGGCCTTCCCCGGTCATCAGGGGCACTTTTTTCAACAGATAAGGAATGCGCCGTTCACTGCCGTCGGCGGCCACCTCTTTTTCATAAAGCACTTCCAGGCCGGCCGGGAGACCGTTGGCCAGGGCCCACTCGGCACTGCGGCTGTCGTCGACCAGCTTGAATTCCAAAAGGGCGGTCTTGCCGATCAGTTCCACCGCCCGCTTGGGATCGTCGAGGCCCGGCAACTGAATGACGATGCGGTCCTCGCCCTGGGGCCGGATGTCCGGCTCGGCCACCCCGAACATGTCCACCCGGTTGCGAATGGTCTCCAGGGCCTGGCGGGTGGTCATCTCTCTGATGGAGGCCACCTCCGAAGAAGTCAGAGCGGCGGTCAGCTTCAGGCCGTCCTGCCGGCTGACGCTCAATTGGGGAAAATTTTTAGACAGAAAGGCTTCGGCCTTTCCCATCGAATCGGAATCAGGGAACTCGGCCTCGACCGTCGTGCCCCGTCCCTTGACCACATTGACCGCGGTTATGGATTCGTCGGCCAGAGAGCGGCGGAATTCGTCGGCCAGACGCCCGGCGGAGTTTTCCAGGACCACATTCAGATCCACACCCATGACCAGGTGGATGCCGCCCTTCAAATCCAGGCCCAGACTGATCTTTTTGTCCGGCCACCAGGAAGGCGGCTGCTCCGTGAAGGTCGGCAGGACATAGAGCACGGAGATGAAAAAAACCCCCAGCACCACCGCAATCCGCCATTTCAGCGATTTATCCATATAAGCTCCTAAAAGCGGGGCCGAACCCGCCGTAGCTTTCCAAGAGATGACGGGGCCCGCGCGGCCCTTTATTTTTTATCTTTTCCCTTGTCTTTGCCGTCCTTGGGCGCCTGGGCCTTGTCGTCTCCCGGACGGATGACCCGGGCCACAAAGCCGCGGCCGATCTTGACCCGGACCTGGGGAGCTATTTCCACGGTCAGTTCGTTCTTTTCGCTGTCCACCCCGGTGACCGTGCCGAAAATACCGCCGTTGTTCTGGATCCGGTCGCCCTTCTGGATGGTCGACAGCATGGCCTGATGCTCTTTCTGCCGTTTGGACTGAGGACGGATCATCAGGAAATACATGGCCAGAATGATGGCCCCGAACATGATCAGAGTGCTGTAAGGGCTGGCCTGGCCGGCGGAAGCGGCGGCGGGTTCCACATCGGCGGCCCAGGCCAGGGCGCTGAAAAGGGTCAATTGGCTGATCATCGAAATTTCTCCATACTTGATTCCGCGTCTATTTCAAGGGTAATGGCCTATATAGAATCGGAACGTGATATTATTCCAATTTTTCTTTGAACAAAGGCGATTTTGAACGAAAATTGGAATTGGTTACGTTACGCGCCGTCGGTTCAGCGTCCCCTGGTCCCGGCCTTCCTCCCGGCCTCGGCGCAGGTTTTCATAAAACTCTGTATAATACCCTGAAAAGGTTCCCTTTAGCAAGGCCTCTCTGGCCCCGCCCAGCAGATCGAGATAATAGCGCAGATTGTGAAGGGAGGCCAGACGCATGGCCAGGGGCTCCCCGTTCTGAAAAAGGTGCCGCAGATAGGCCCGGGAAAAAGAACGGCAGGTGTAGCAGCCGCATTCCCCGTCCACCGGGCGGGGATCTTCCCGGTAGCGGGCGTTCCTGATCGCCAGGCGGCCCCGGCGGGTGAAGAATTGCCCGTTGCGGCCGTTGCGGGTCGGGATGACGCAGTCGAACATGTCCGCCCCCCGCCGGAGACCCTCGATGATATCCTCCGGGAAGCCGAGGCCCATCAGATACATGGGTTTTTCAGGATCAATGGCCTCCCGGGCCGCTTCCAGGGCGCTCAGGCGCTCTTCCATGGGCTCGCCCAGGGCCAGGCCGCCCACGGCCTGGCCCGGAAAATCCAGTTCGGCGATGGCCTCGGCCGAACGTTTCCGGAGATCGGGATAAAAGCCGCCCTGCGAGATACCGAAAAGAACCCGGTCGCCTTCCCCGGCGCGCCAGCTTTCCCGGCAGCGCCGGGCCCAGCGATGAGTCAGTTCCATGGATTTTTCAGCCTCGGCCCGGCTGGCCGGATAGCCGGTACACTCGTCAAGGCACATCATGATGTCCACCCCCAGAGCGCTCTGAATTTCGATCGAGCGCTCGGGGCTGAGAAAAACCTTGAGGCCGTCATAGGAAGAGCGGAAGTCGACCCCTTCTTCGTTCATTTTCCGGAGCTTGGAGAGGGAGAAAACCTGGTAGCCGCCGCTGTCGGTGAGAATGGGGCCGGGCCAGGCCATAAATTTGTGGAGCCCGCCCAGTCGGGCCACCAGATCGGCCCCCGGCCGCAGCATCAGGTGATAGGTATTGCCCAGAATGATCCGGGCGCCCAGCCTTTCGAGGTCGTCGGGGGCGACGGCCTTGACCGTGCCCCGGGTGCCCACGGGCATAAAAACAGGGGTGGGGATCAGGCCGTGGGCCGTAGTCAGGAGGCCGGCCCTGGCCAACGACCCGGAATCCCGCGCTTCCACGTGAAATTTAAAACTGCGATTCATCGCTGAATCAGGTCCTCTGAATTAAACTGATGCCGGTCAAAACCAGAACCAGGCCGGCCGCCAGGGACAGGCTCAGCTTTTCGCCCAGCAAAAGCCAGCCGCTTAAGAGGCCGAAAACCGGCACCAGGTTGATGAAGACCACGGTCCGCCGGGCGCCCAGGCGGGCTATGCCCTGATAAAACCAGGTGAAGCCCAGAGCCGTGCCCAAAAAGCCCAGAAAGGCCAGCGACAGCCAGGTGCTCAGCCTGAAATCCAGAAAGGCCCAGGGCCCGCTTTCCAGAAGGGCCGCCGGTAGAAGGCAGAGCAGACCGAAGAGGCAGGCCCAGGTGGTGGCCATCAGGGGTGTCAGGCGCTCTAAAGCCAGCTTGCCCAACAGAGAATAGCCCGACCAGCACACAACGCAGCCGAAAATCAGTATTTCGCCTAAGCCCGCTCCCCCGCGCAGAAAATTCCAGGGCTGCCCGTGGCTGATGGCCCAGGCCGCGCCGCCCAGGCCGCAGGCAAAACCCAAAAGACTTCGGCGGGTGAATTTTTCGCCGAAGAAAAGCGCCGCGCCCGCATAGGTCAGGCAGGGATTGGCGGCCACGATGACCGAGGCCCGGCCGGCGTCGGTCGAAGCCAGGCCCTTGATGAAGAAATAATTATAGGCAAAAGCGCCGGTAAAACCCATCAGAGCCAGAAGAAGCCAGCCCGATCCGGCCAGCCCCCGGGGCCGCCAGCCCCCTTCCCGCATCCGCACAAAAGGCCAGAGCGCCAGAACCGCCAAAAGGAAACGCCAGAAAGCCCCGGTCAGCGGCGGACTTTCCAGGGCCACCAGGCGGCCGGCCACGAAGGTGCCCCCCCAAAAAATCATGGTCAGAAACAAAAGCCCATAAATTAAATATGGCGAACGATCTCTGTCTGAACCGGGCATGCCTGGCGACCTTCCAGCGGTAAGTTATGGATGTTAGCCGAAGCCGGGCTTTTCGTCAAGCGCCGGCTTGAGGCCCCGGCGGTGACGGCCTCAGCCAGGCATGCTGCGCCAGTCGTTCCCGATCGCTTCGGGCGATTTTCAGCGGCCGGCCGCGCTCGTCGACCCCGGCGAAAAACATGGCCGTGGCCACTGTTCCGGGGGTGGGGATAAAGGCCTGGACCTGCCGGGGCCGCCAGCGGCGTTTCTGAAACCAGCCGGCCAGAAGGCGCATCCGTTGCGGATCGGAACCGGGAAAGGCGCTGATCAGATAGGGGGTCAGATAAGGCCGGGGGCCGGAGCGGCTTTCAAAAAATTTTAAAAATCGCTGAAAAAGATCCGGTCCCGGCTTGCGCATCAGACTGAGGATGTATGGATCAAGGTGTTCAGGGGCCACTTTCAACTGCCCGCCCACAAAACAAGCCAAAAAGTCCCCTAAAGTTTTCTCGTCGCTTAAGGCCAGGTCATAGCGCAGGCCCGAAGCCACCCGGACCTGTTTAATGCCGGGCAGCGCGGCCAGCTCTTTGAGCATGGCCAGCCAGCGCCGTTGATCGGCCTCCAGATGGGGGCAGATCCCAGGCCACAGACAACTGACCCGCCGGCAGTTTTCCGGCCCGGCCAGGCAGCGGGCCCCCCAGAGATTGGCCGTGGCCGCGCCCACGTCGCTGAGGGCCAGGGGCCTGGCCGCGCCCAGCCGCCGGGCTTCGTTGACGATGGAGCCCAGGGAGCGCGAAGCCACCCGCCGCCCCTGGTGCAGGGCCAGAGAACAGAAAGAGCAGCCGCCCCCGCAGCCCCGGTGGGTGGTGAGGCTGGCCGCCAACAGGGACAGGGCCGGTATTTTTTCCCGATAGGCCGGATGGGCCCGGCGGCTGAAAGGCAGTCCATACAAAAAATCCAGCTCGGCCTGGCTCAGGGGCTCGGCCGGGGGCTGCATCAGGACGGCCCGTTCCCCGGAACTCTGCCAGGCCGCGCGCCCCCCCTGGTGGGCCAGTTTTTCGGCGGCCAGGGTGGCGGCCATCAAAAGGGCCGGCCGCGACAAAATATCTTCGTGAGAGGGCAATTCCAGGGCCCCGTCGGGGAAAGGACCCGGGGCCCGGCGCGGCCTGACGGTGCCGGGAATATTTTCCAGGGCGGTTTCGGCCTCCCCGCGGCCGAGGCGGCGGGCGGCTTCCAGGAGCGGCCGTTCCCCCGGGCCGTAGACCAGGAGATCGGCTTTGGATTCCAGGAGAAAAGAACGCCGCAGTTTATCCTGCCAGAAATCGTAATGGCTCAGGCGCCGAAGGGAGGCTTCCAGGCCGCCGATCAGTATCGGCAGCCCCGGAAAAACGGCGCGGAGAAGGCCGCTGTAGACCAAGGTGGCCCGATTGGGCCGGGCCCCGGCCCGGCCGCCGGGCGTTAAGGCGTCATCGGAACGTTTTTTTCGGAAAGCGGTGTAGTGGGCCAGCATGGAATCCATGGACCCGGCTGAAAGGGCGGCCATCAGGCGGGGCCGCCCCAGGGCCGTCAAATCCTGGCGGGCTTCCGCCGGGTTTTGCCAGCGGGGCTGGGAGATCAGGCCGGTGCGGAAGCCGTGGGCCACCAGCCAGCGCCCCAGGAGGGCCGGCCCCTGGGCCGGATGATCGAGATAGGCGTCGCCCTGGACCAGAAGAATATCCAGCCCGGTCCAGCCCAGGCGCTCCATCTCGGCCCGGCCGGCCGGCAAAAATTCCGGTTGGCTTAAAACTGACATGGGCCCTCGGCTTTAAGCCGGGAAAAAGAGCTTGCTTTTTTAAATGAAAGGGGATATAAAACCTCTTTGAGCGGGATGTAGCTCAGACTGGTAGAGCACTGCGTTCGGGACGCAGGGGCCGCTGGTTCAAATCCAGTCATCCCGACCATATAATCCAGGCCTTCGCCAGCGACGGGGGCTTTTTTTATGGCCGCCGCTCCCGCCGTCGCCCGCCGGCCCTCACCAGCCCTCGTCAGCCAGAAGATCATGCAAAGCCTCCCGGGCCCTGAGAGTCAGGGCGGCCAGCTTCTCGCCGGGCCGGGGGCTGAGGGGCGGGCCGATTTTGACCCGAATCAGTCCCGGCCGGGGCCAGAATTTGCCGGCCGGCCACAGCCGGCCGGCCTTCTTGATGGCCACCGGCACGATGGGCGTTCCGGTATGTTTGGCCAGAATAAAGGCCCCTTTTTTGAAAGGCAGCAGAAGTTCCCGGCCGCGGTTGCGCGTGCCCTCGGGAAAGATGGACAGAATCTCGCCCCGCTTCAGCCGGGCCTCGGCCTCTTCGACCATCTTGCGGGCCGCCTCGGCCCCGCCGCCCCGATCCACCAGCATATGCACCCTGGCCAGGGCCCAGCCGAAAAAGGGGATGCGGCCCAGGGAAGCCTTGGCCACCCAGGTGACCGGCCGCCCCGTGGACAGGGCCACGGTGGGAATGTCGGCCATGGAGCTGTGGTTGGCGTAGATGATGAAGCCGCCGGAACTGTCGGGCAGGTTTTCCCGGCCGACGGTCTTAAGGCGAAGGCCGGCCGGGTCCAGGGCCAGATGCCCCCAGAGCGAATTGGTGACGTAGCGGCCCGCCCGGGGAGAAAATAAGCTCAGGAAAACGCTGGCGGCGCCCAGGGCGATGGTCAGGGAGACCAGCAGCGCCAGATAGACGGGGATGTGGATAATCCTGATCAGGGGATTGTTCATTGGGCGTCCAGCCAGCGGTTCAAGCGGGGCAGTTCCGCGCTTTCCCAGTCGGCCGAGAGGCGCAGTTCCAGGAATTGACGGAAAAGGGATTCCAAAATGCCAGTCAATTCGTTCAAAAGAGCCACCCTTTCCATAAAGCGGCCCACTTCGCCGTCTTCCGCCTCTTCCCCGGGGCTGAAGGTCTTGGGGAACTTGACTCCCTGGGGCGTCAGCGTATCGGCCGACAGGCTCAGGCCCCATTCCTTTTCCTCGGTTCTGATTCTCAGGCGTCCCCGGGTCAGCTTCTTGCCCTGGCGCAGGGCGGTGTGGGCTTCGGCCCACTCGGTCCCCGGGGTCTGGCAGGTGACGCTCTTTTTCTCGCCGCCCCAGCCGCTTTCCAGGGTCAGCCGGCTCTCGAACCACAGTTCAACGGCCTCGGGGAAGGTCTCCGGAGGCTGGCTGGAGGCCTTGACCGGCTTGAGATTCAGGAGATTGCCGTTTATCTCCGAATTAATCCAGAGCCAGGTCAGAAAGTCCGGCCCCAAAAAATATTTCTGTTCCCACAGATCCAGAAAAGCGGCCGGCTCCAGCGCCAGGGGATCGTTATTGTTCATTCAGTTTCTCCGAAGATTCAGCCGGTCAGCGTCCCAGCCAGATGGGCGACGACTTCAGGTCCAAAAGGGCTTTTCTCAGGTCGCCGGACAGGAGTTCCAGGCCGGCGGTCACCGGCACCAGCATCTGCAGCGCCAGGCCGAAAGTGCGGCTCCACAGCTCTTCGAAGGTCTCCCGCTTTTTTTCGCCGGCGGCCGCCAGCCAGATTTCATTTTCCCGAAAGAGCCAGGCCGCTTCCATTAATTCGGTATTCAACAGGGCTCTCTGCAGAAGTTCGGACCGAACCGTCTCCTTCAGCTGCTTTTTGGTGCGGCTGTTGGGGCGGCGGCCGGTCTGCTCGACCACCCGGGCTTCCCTGACGGCGTAATAGCGGGCCACGGTCCTGGCCGGAACCTTGCGGCTGTCCAGGCGCAGGGTGAAGGCCAGAAGACCGCCGAAGCGGTAAGTGGCCGGGTTGAAGTTGGCGCCCAGGTGGTTGAAAAACTCCACCCAGCCCAGGCTGCGTTCTTCCGGGGCGTGTTCGATGTCGAGGAAGGCGTTTTTCGTCAGGCGCCCGGTGAGATAGTCGTCGGTCAGCGTCTCCGGCGGTTCCTCTTTGACCCGGTAGCGGGTCATCGACAATGATCCAGTGATCAGGCCCATCAATCATCACCTTTCCCGGTCTGCGCAAAAGCGGCCGCAAACTCTTATCATAATCAAATTTGTCCGGACTGACAAGGGCCCTGTCCGGCGGCCGGCAGTTATCAAAGTACGCCCGATTATAAAAACAGCCGGTCGCCCCGGAGAGGGCGGCGGAGCGGAGCGACCGGTTCGGTCGGCCGGTCCGTCCCCGGCCGGGCAAAAATCGCATTTTTTGCCCGGCTACGACCAGAGCGCTTGAAGATGGAAAGCTGCTTTTAGAATTGTTGGCCGGCGGCCCGCTTTTATGCTATATATACCGGGGCAGGCGGCGGAAGGTTGAATTTATGAATTACCGGCCGGAAATCGACGGGCTCAGGGCGGTGGCCGTTCTGGCGGTTCTCTTTTACCACGCGGGCCTGGCCGGTTTTTCCGGGGGCTATGTCGGGGTGGACGTTTTTTTCGTCATTTCCGGTTACCTGATCACCCGCCTCCTGGCCCTGGATCTCAGCCAAAAACGCTTCAGCCTCAAAAAATTCTACGAACGCCGCTGCCGCCGCATCCTGCCGGCCCTGTTCATCATGTGCCTTTCGGTCTCCCTGGCGGCCTGGTTTCTGTTCCTGCCCTTTGAATTCAAGAATTTCGGCCGCTCGCTGGCGGCCACGGCCACTTTTTGGGCCAATATCTTATTCTGGCGGCAGACCGGCTACTTCGACGCCGAATCATTCACCAAGCCTCTGCTGCACTGCTGGTCGCTGGCGGTGGAAGAGCAGTTCTACATCTTTTTCCCGCTCCTGTTGGCCTTTCTCCATCGAAAGACCGGCCGGAGGCTTTGGTCGGCCCTGGCCTTTCTGGCCCTCCTGTCCCTGGCCCTCAGCGCCGGACAGGTGCTCAGCCGCCCGGAGACCGCCTTTTATTTTTTGCCCAGCCGGGCCTGGGAACTGCTTCTGGGCTCGCTGGCGGCCCTGTGGCCCTACGCCCCGACCCCGGCCAGGCTGATCGAGCCCCTGGCCGGTTTCAGCCTTTTCCTCATTCTGGCCCCGTTTTTCCTCTATGGGGCCTCCACCCCCTTTCCGGGTTTGGCGGCCGCCCCTCCGGTCTTCGGCGCCGCCCTGTTCATCCACGTCCACCAGGCCGGCCTGGCCCTCAGCCGGCCCGGGCGCTGGCTGGCCGCCGCCCCCCTGCGGAACTTGGGTAAAATTTCCTATTCTCTTTACCTCTGGCATTGGCCGCTGTTGAGCATCCCCCGCTATCTGCGGCAGGAGCCCTTGAGCCCGGCGGCCAGATTGGCGGCTCTGGCCGGGGCCTTTCTGCTGGCCTGGCTGTCCTGGCGCTTTATTGAAAATCCGGTTCGCCAGCGCCGGCTTCTCAAAAGCGGCCGGGCTGTTTTGGCCGCCTCCCTGGCCGGCATTCTCTGCCTCACGGCCGCCGGCCGCCTGGTCCGCTCGGCCGACGGCTTTCCCTCGCGCCTGACCGGCCAGGCCCGGCTCTACGCCGAGGCCGCCGAGGACAGCTATCGCATCGGCGCCTCCCGGCTCTTTTCCCCCTATGAAGTGAGGGCCTGGCCCCTGGGCCCTGAGAGCCGGGAGCCCGGCTTTCTGGTCTGGGGGGACAGCCACGCCAATATGTGGCGGGCCGGCCTGGACCTTCTGGCGGAGGAATACCAAAGTCCGGGGCTCTTTATCGACCCCCGGGGCTGCGGTTTTCTGATGGCTGACCAGCCGGAGCCGGAGACGGGCCGGAACTGCGGCGGCTACCGGGAGGCGGTGCTGGAAATGATTCGGGAAAAGGGCTTTCGGGAAGTGCTGCTGGCCATGCGCTACAGCGTCTTTTTCGGCGTCGGCCCTTTTCCTGAAAGGCCCCCGGCTTACGAAGCCGGCAGCGCCCTGGCCGCCGGGCGGAACGAATTTGAAAGACGCCTGAAATATACCTTAAGGCGCCTTAATGAAGCCGGGGCCCGCGTCTGGCTGATTGAAAATGTGCCGGAATATCCGGATAATGTGGTCAACAGGCTGGCTTTCGGCGCCCAACGGGGCCTGACGCCCGAAGAAATGGGCTACCCCCGGCGGCATTACCGGAACAGAAACGCGGAAGCCCGCCGAATTCTGTCGGAACTCAGCGGACCGGGCTTCCGCCTTCTGCCGGTGGATCAAATTATCTGCCGCGGCGGGCGCTGCCTCCCGGGGGACCGGAAAAGCTCTTTTTATACCGACGCCCACCATCTGACCAACTATGGCGCGGTGAGCTTCCGCTCGGCCATCCGGCCGCTGTTCCGGGCCATTGAAGAAGAGCGAAACAAATCCCGGCCCGCCGGCTGAAGTCAGCCGCCGTCCCCGTCGGCCTGTTCCTCCCTTTTTTTCCGTTGCCGGGCCAGTTCGGCCAGGGTTTCCGGGAACAGGGAACCCTGGGTGTGCGGCAGGAACTGGCTGGCCATATAGTAATCCATATAGCCGGGCGTTTCGCTGAGCTCGAAATTGGTCATGTTGCGCCTGATCTCGTCCGCTTTTTGCCACAGCTCGCCGGAAAGGCAGGCCAAAGTGGCCCCGGTCAGGGAGCTGTTGCCGATATAGGTGAATTTATCGGGCGGCAATTCCGGCAGAAGGCCGATGGTGATGGCGTTCTTCAAGTTCAGCGACTTGCCGAAGCCGCCGCCGATGATGACTTTGTCCAGATCGCCCATGCCCAGGCCCACGCTCTCCAGAAGGGTCTGGTAGCCGGAATACATGGCCCCCTTGGCCCGGATGAGGTTGTCCACGTCTATCTCGGTCAGGACGATATCCCGGTCCAGGCCGTTGGCCGAAGCCGGGCTGATCAGATATTCCTGCCCGTCCTCATCGGTCCTGATCAGATCGGGGGCGGCCTCTTTAACGAGTTTTCCCTGGGGGTCGAGCACCCCGGCCAGAAAGAGCTCGGCGACGATATTGATGAGCCCCGAGCCGCAGATGCCGAGGGGCCTGGTCTTGCCGATGACCGTGAAGCGATGGGTCCCGGTCGCCGGGTCGAAATAGAACTGGTCGATGGCGCCCGGGGCGGCCCGCATGCCGAACTTGACCCCGCCGCCTTCGAAGGCCGGCCCGGCCGAACAGGCCGCGCAGGTCATCCAGTCCTGATTGCCGACCACTATTTCGCCGTTGGTGCCCACGTCGATGAACAGGGTCAGTTCCGGATTCTTATACATTTCCGAAGCCAGGACCCCGGCCACGATATCTCCGCCCACATAGCTGGAAACCGAGGGATAGATCAGAAGCGGAGTCGAGCCCGGAAGCCTGAGGCCCAGTTCGGCGGCCCTCAGCACCGGCCAGTCGGCCGCGGCCGGCACATAGGGGGCCAGACGTATCGACCTGGGGTTGACTCCGGTGAAGAGGTGGCTCATGGTGGTGTTGCCGGCCACCACGACCAGGGCTATCTGTTCGCGGCAGCCGGGATCCTCTTTCTCGATCAGATCGATCAGGTGGTTGATGTTCTCCACCACCCGGTCTTTCAGCTTTTGAGCCCCGTCGCCCTTGCCGGCGAAGACTATGCGGCTGATGACATCCTCCCCGAAGGAAATCTGGCCGTTGAGGTCGCCGTGGGAGGAGCCGCTGTCGCCGCTGTCGAGATTGACCAGCCGGGCCCAGACCGTGGTGGTGCCGATGTCCACGGCCAGGGCGTAGAGAATGCGGGGGGCTTTGATCGAGCGCACCCCCAGCAGCCTTTGGCCCGAACCGCCGGCCTCTTCAAAAACCGTGACCCAGAGCCAAAAATCACCGTTGCGCAGGGCTTCCGGCAATTGCCGCAGGGCCTCCAGCTCCATGGCCGGCTTCTTCATCTGGTGGGCGGCGGCCAGTTTTTCCAATAAACGGTCGTAATCGGCCAGATTGTCGGAGGCCGAAGGCGGGGTCATTTCCAGTTCCAGATCGCTGGCCATGGGGGCCAGCTGGGCCACCGAGACCTCGGCTTCGGCCAGGGCGCTGGCGTAAAGCGAGGCGTCGGCCCGGGAATCCGGGGGAATATTGAAAGTCGCGTCGCCGGAGACCAGGCAGCGGCAGGCCAGACGCAGCCCCCGGGCGTATTCGGCCGGGCTCAGGAAAACCCCCGGCCCGGAATCGCTCTGAACCTTGCCGGACTTGAGTTCCACCCGGCAGCGGCCGCAAAGGCCCTGGCCGCCGCAGGAGGCGTTGATGTGCAGCGAGGCCCGGGCGGCGACCTCGATCAGGTTTTCTCCGGCATAAGCCTCAACTTCCACGTTGCCGGGTTGAAAGCTTATTTTATATTTATTCATACAGTCCTCTTCCGCTGTCAAGGTTTAAATCGTGAATTGAAAGGCCGATTGCGAAGCAATCAGGCGACTGCTCTCATCCATAGAGCATTGACGGCCGGATTTCGTCATGAGTTGCGGGTTGCGGAGGCGGATTCCCCGCGGCAAAACGAGCCCCCGTCCTGCCGGGCAGGACTTGGGCCGGAAGCGCCGGATCGATCCGGACTCCGGCGCCGCCAGATGATTTTTTGGTGTTTAATGGATATATATAGCATATCCGTCTTCAAATGGGAAGCTTTGAAATTCAGCCCCGGCTGCGACCAGCGCCCTTGAAGATGGAAAGCTGCTTTGAGAATTGCCGGGCGCCTGCGGCCCTCAGCCCGGGTCGGCCAGGGGCAAGGGGATGTCCAGGGCGGCGGCCAGGGCCCGGAGCAGTTCGTATTCTTTCGGCCCGACTTTCTGGTCGTGAAGGGCGGCGCTGAGCGCGGCCAGCACCAGAACGCTCTTCATTCTTTCCGGCGCCGTACGGCTCAGACGGTCCAGGGCCAGGACCAGTTCCCTGGAAGTGGTCACGGTCCGGGGGGCGATGTCGCAGGGCGGCCACCAGGGGGTGAAGTGAACATAGCCGGCTTCGAAGGCGCTCCTGGCCTCCCCGTCGCCGGCATGGCCGACATAGGCCAGAATGGAGAGCAGCGTGACCACATCTTCCCGCAGGTTATCCAGGTAGCGGTGGGGAGGCTCCGGTTCGGGCGCCGGCGGACTGAGCGACAGGCTCAGGGTTTTCTTCAAGATCTGACAGGCGGCCACTTCAAAGAGATCGACTTTGCCGTCGGCGGCCACCAGGGCCCTGACCGTCCGCCCCAGTTTACGCCGCTCGTCTTCGCCCAGCCGTTTCAAGGCCGGCGACAGGAGCCCCAGGAGCGGCAGGCGCAGGTTTTCCGGAATCAGGGGCTGGAAGTCGGCCGCCTGCCGGGCGGCCGGGAGGCCCAGAAGCCGTTCAACGAAATTTAACTGCCGGTCCCTGGTTTCCCCCTGGCTTTCAATGAAGACCGCCGCGGTCAGGGCCCCGGCCCGGCCGGGGTCGCCCAGGGCTTCCCGGAGCGTCTCCGGGATGGAATTATAGAGGCGGCCGGCGACCTCCAGCCCCCGCCAGTGCAGATTACCGTCCAGCGCCGGGTCGGCCGGAGCCCGATCGCGCGGCGGCGGCTTCCCGGAGGCCAGAAGGCCCAGCACCAGAGCCCCGGTCCAGGTTTCGCCCAGGCGGCCGGCCACGTTGATCAGCTGGCTTTGGCCCTTGGGCCTAGGCAGCGGCCCCGAGGCCGCCCGCCGCCGCAGCTTTTCTTCCGGCGGCGCTTCGGGCAGAAAGTAAGACCGGTCCAGATCCGGCACTTGGCCGTCCCACTGGGGCTCCAGAGCCCAGATCCGGTCTTCCAGCGGCGGGTGGCTTCTCAGTAGGCCTTCGACGGTGGCCGGGGAGACCATAAAAAAGGAATGCATCATCATGGCCTGCCCGGCAGCGAGGGAACCGTGGCGGGGCAGGCCGGCGATTTTTTTCAGGGCTCCGGCCAAACCCTGGGGATAGCGGGTGAACTGCACGGCAAAGGCGTCGGCCAGATACTCCCGCTGCCGGCTGAAGGCGGCCTGGACCAGTTCGGCCATGAATTTGCCCAGGGCCCCGCCGACCCGCAGCACCAAACCAATGGCCATCATGGGAATGGAAATAAAGCTCAAGAAACCGGGGCCATTGGCCGGGTCGTCGTCCCGGTCGAACAGATCCCCGGCCACGGTCATCATGTCCCGGCCCTGGACCGACAGAAAGAGAAGGCCGTAGAGCCAGCCGGCCATGGTCAGGTTCAGGGAGAAATCGCCGTTCAGGATATGGGCGAATTCATGGGCCACCACCCCCTGAAGCTCCTGGCGGTCCAGGAAATGCAAAGCTCCGTCGGTGACGGCGATGATGGCGTCGTCATAATCGAGGCCGGCGGTCACGGCATTGATGCTTTTTTCATGGGGCAGCAGATAGACCCGGGGCCGGGGCAGGCCCGAGGCCACCGACATTTCTTCCACAATGTTCAAAAGCAGTTTTTCCCGGGCCTCCCGGGGCTCTTCGATCAGAAGGCCCCCGATGGCCCCGGCGATATAGGCCCCGCCCCCGGCCCTGATCTGCCTGGTCTTGCGCCAGGACATCAGGAGAATGAAGGCGCTCACCAAAGCGCAGATAATGATGAAAGGGCGCCAGGACAGGACCTGGGGCGGGGAGCCGTAAATCGTTCCGGGCAGCCGCTGGACGCAGTCGCCCAGGAAGCTGCCGGTCTGGGGGGCGCCGGGCAGCCCCAGCCAGTTGGTAAAGGCGATCATCAGGCAGACGGTGATGACGAAGTAGAAAATGACCACGGCCAGGGCCACGGCCCCGGCAAAGGCGATATAAAAGGCCCGGCTCCGGGTTCGGGCGTTTTCTTTGCGGTCCCAAAAATCCATCGGTTTTCCTCCGCCCCTCGATCCGCCTGGCCGGCCGGCGTCTGATGATGAAAGTTAGTGAAGCGGCGGCGGGGCGCCGGCCTGGCCGGCGGCCGTTGCGGGCGGCTGATGGCCGCCGGGGCCTTTTTCTTTTTTATCCGGCGGGCCGGGCGGGCCGGGCGCCGTTTTGCGCCGCTGCCCGGTCCGGGTCTTGAAAGCCACCGACATCATCAGCTTGATGCGGTTGAGCTGATTGACCTCGCTGGTGCCGGGGTCATAGTCGACGGCCACCAGATTGGCTTCCGGGTAACGCCGTTTCAGTTCCTTGACCACGCCCTTGCCGGTGATGTGGTTCGGCAGGCAGCCGAAGGGCTGAAGGCAGATGAGGTTGGGGATGCCGTGCTCGATCATCAGGGCCATGTCGGCGGTCAGATACCAGCCCTCTCCGTATTGGTTGCCCAGGGAGACGATGCGTTCCCCGCTGCGCTTGAGTTCCTTGAAGCTGTTCATATGCCCGAAACGGGGCTGCCTGGCCAGGGCCTCGCGCATGGGTTTGCGCCAGCGTTCGATCAGGTGGATGGTCCAGGTGGAGATCAATTTCTTGAAATAGGGGCCGGCCAGATTCTCGGCCCGGAAGATATCGTCATAGAGACAGTAGAGGAAAAAGTCGGTCAGTTCCGGCAGAATGGCCTGGCCGCCTTCGGCCTCCACCAGTTCCACGGCCCGGTTGTTGGCTTCGGGGTGGAAATTCAATAAAATTTCGCCCACCAGGCCGACTTTGGGCCGGTCGGCCTCATAGAGGTCCAGGCCGGCGAAGTCGTCGACCATCGACCTGACATCTTTTTTGAAGGCCCGCCGGTCGCCGGCCGAGACGGCCGGGCCGCTTTTGGCCACCCAGTGGTCCACCAGGGCCTGGGCCGCGCCGGCTGTTTTCTCATAGGGGCGGGTGGCCAGCAGCAGACGGCTGAGCAGGTCGCCGTAAAGGAGGCCCAGGAGAACCCGCTTGATCAGGGGCGCATCGACTTTCATGCCTTCGTCGCCCTTGCGCTGGGTCAGGCTCAGCGGCCAGACCGGCACCTGCCCCAGGCCGCTGAGCTCCAGGGCCCGCCTGAGAAAACCGACGTAATTGGTGGCCCGGCAGCCGCCGCCGGTCTGGGACATCATCACCGCCGTGCGGCTGAGGTCGTAGTCGCCGCTTTTAAGCGCGTATATGAGCTGCCCGATGGAGACCAGGGCCGGATAGCAGGCGTCATTGTTGACGTAGCGCAGCCCCTCTTCGACGGCCTCCCGGCTGACCGTCGGCAGAACCTCGGCCCGGTAGCCGGCCGGCGCCAGGGCCGGCTTTAAAAAGCGCCAGTGAATGGGCGACATTTGAGGCACCAGGAGAGTGTAGTCCTTCATCTTCTCCTGGGGAACGACCACCGGGCGGTAGTGATAGACCTCTTTGGTGAAATTGGCCCGCTGGCTGCGGCGCCGGTCTTTGATGGCCGCCAGAAGCGAACGGATGCGGATGCGGGCCGCGCCCAGGTTGGCCCCCTCGTCGATTTTCAGCAGGGTATAGACCTTGCCGGCCTCTTTAATGATGTCGGCCACCTGGTCGGTGGTCACCGCATCCAGGCCGCAGCCGAAGGAATTGAGCTGCACCAGTTCCAGGTCGTCCCGGGCGGCGGCCACCAGGGCCGCCCGGTAGAGCCGGGAATGGGGAATCCACTGGTCGACGATGCGGGGATTGAAGCCGGCCGGGGCCAGATGGTCCACCGAATCGCAGGTCAAAACAGCCAGGCCGTTGGTGGCGATGACGTCGGATATGCCGTGATGGACCTCAGGGTCCAGATGATAGGGGTGCCCGGCCAGGATGACCCCCGCGCCCCCGTTTTTCTGCAAATACTTCAGGGCCCGTTCCCCGGCGGAGTGGATGTCGTCCCGATAGCCGGCCAGTTCCCGATAGGCGGCTTTGAGGGCGATGCGGACGGCCTGGTGGGAAACGCCCTGGGAGGCCAGCACCTTCTCCAGGCGCCACTCCAGCCTGATGGGGGACGAGAGGTCCAGGAAGGGGGAGATGAAGGGCACCCCGCTTTCCTTGATGATGTCCATATTCAGGCGGATGACCTCGCCGTAGGTGCCCACCAGGGGGCAGTTGTAGCGGGCCGTGGTCTCGTAGGAGGCCGGCAGATCCAGGGGCAGGCAGGGAAAAAAGATGAAATCCGGCCGCCGCGCCACCAGGTCCAGCACATGGCCGTGGACCAGCTTGGCCGGATAACAGACCGTCTGCGAGGGAATGGTGTCCAGGGCCCGGTTGAACAAGTCCTTGCTGGAGGGGGAGGACAGCTCCACCCGGAAGCCCAGGGCCTGGAAGAAGGTGAACCAGAAGGGGTAGTTGTCGTAAAAGCCCAGGGCCCGGGGGAGTCCCACCGTGCCCCGGGCCGAGGCCGCCGGGAGGGGCTTGTAGACCTCGAAAAGGCGATAGTGGTTCCATTTGAAGAGGTTGGGCAGTTCCGTGAATTCCGTGGGCGGGCTTTTGGCCAGGGAGCCGATGGCCGGGATCCGGGCCAGGGTCGGGGAAATGTCGCCCAGATGGGCCCGCTTGGCCAGGGCGTCGATCTTGTCGGCCGCCGAACTCTTGACCGCTGCCCCGCGTTCGCAGCGGTTGCCGGAGATAAAGAGGCGGCCGTCGTAAAAGCGGTTGACGGTCAAAAGGCAGCGGTTTTCACATTTGCGGCAGCGGGTGTTTTTGGCCGTCACGGTGAAGGCGGCCAGGCTTTCCGGATCGATCAGGGCGGATTTTTCCCCGGGCCGGGCAAAATCGTGGTAATGCTCGCGGGCCATGAGGGCCATGCCGAAAGCGCCCATCAGGCCGGCGATGTCCGGCCGCACCACCTCCCGGCCGATGGACAGTTCAAAGGCCCGCAAGACCGCGTCATTGAAAAAGGTGCCGCCCTGGACCACCACCCGGTCCCCCAGATCCTCGGGGCGGCTGATGCGGATGACTTTGTAGAGGGCGTTTCTGACCACCGAATAGGAGAGGCCGGCCGAGATGTCGCCCACCGGCGCGCCCTCCTTTTGGGCCTGCTTGACTTTGGAGTTCATGAAAACCGTGCAGCGGCTGCCCAGATCCACCGGGCGGGCGGCGGTCAAGGCGGCCTGGGAAAAAGCCGCCGCGTCCATTTCCAGGGTCCGGGCGAAGGTTTCCAGAAAGGAGCCGCAGCCCGAGGAACAGGCCTCGTTGAGCATCAGCCGGTCGATGACCCCGCTTTTGACCGCCAGGCATTTGATGTCCTGCCCGCCGATGTCGACGATGAAGCTGACCTCGGGCACGAAAAAGGCGGCCGCCTTGTAATGGGCCACGGTCTCCACTTCGCCCATGTCCACCCCCAGGGCGGCCCGGATGAGGCCCTCGCCGTAACCGGTGACCCCGGCCCTCAAAATTTTGAGGCGCCGGGGCAGATGGTCGTAAAGCCCCTGCAGGGCCCGGATGGCCGACTTCAGGGGATGGCCCTGATTGTGGCCGTAAAAGGAATGCAAAAGGCGCCCGGTCTCGTCCAGGGCCACCAGCTTGGTGGTGGTGCTCCCGGCATCCAGGCCCAGATAGACGCCGCCGTCCTCCGGCCATTCGGCCCGGGGCAGGCGGGCGGAATCGTGGCGGGCCCGGAATTCGTTAAGTTCGTTCAGGTCTTTGAAAAGAGGCGGCAGAGGGTCGATCTCCGGGGGCAGATCGGCCTCGGCCAGGGCCCGGGCCCGCGCGGCCCACTGGCTGAAAGGCGCCGGGGCCAGATTTTTGGACTCCAGAGCCGCGCCCAGGGCCACGAAAAGCTGGGCGTTTTCCGGGCAGACGGCCGCGCCGGGGGCCAGTTTCAGGGTCTCCACAAAACGCTTCCGCAGTTCGGACAGGAAAAAGAGGGGGCCGCCCAAAAAGGCCACCTGGCCCCGAATGGCCCGGCCGCAGGCCAGGCCGCCGATGGTCTGGTCGACCACGGCCTGGAAAATGGAGGCGGCGATGTCCTCCCGGGCCGAGCCCTCGTTTAAAAGCGGCAGAATGTCGGTCTTGGCGAAGACGCCGCAGCGCGCGGCAATGGGGTAGATGGTCTGGGCCCTTTTGGCCAGTTCGTTCAGGCCGGGCGGGTCGGTGCGCAGGAAGGTGGCCATCTGGTCGATGAAGGCGCCGGTGCCGCCGGCGCAGGTCTCGTTCATGCGCTGGTCGAGGCCGGAATCGAAAAAGGTCAGCTTGGCGTCCTCGCCGCCCAGTTCAATGACCACATCGGTGCGCGGCAGATAACGGCGGATGGCCTCGGCCCCGGCCACCACTTCCTGAACGAATTCCGCCCCCAGCCAGCCGGCCGCGGAAATGCCGCCGCTGCCGGCCACGGCCAGGGTGCTGGCCGCCCCCCGGAATTTGTCGGCCGCCGCCAGGAGGACCTCGACAATGGTCTTGCGGACTTCGGAAAAATGCCTCTGGTAAAGGCTGAAGACAATCCGGTCCTCTTCGTCGGCGACCGCCACTTTGATGGTGGTGGAGCCCACGTCCAGACCGGTGTGATAAACGTCCATTCCCCAAATCCTCCGATTTCGAAAGGCCGCAGGCTCCATTATAGCACAGTCCGGAAGGAACCGTTTGAGCACTTCAGATGGCGGTCAATTATCCTTATTTCAGCTTCCCCAGGGCCCGTTTGATCAGATCGAGCAGGGGGGCGACATGCGGCCGCCGGCTCAACAGCGACAAAAGAAAATAAACGGCCATCCCCGCGCTGACCGCGCCCAGGGTTTTGAGCGTCAGCGGCCAGAAACCCGCTGAAGCCAGAGCCCAGCGGCCCAGCGGCCAGACCGCCGCGCCCATGACGGCGGCCAGCAAAAAATAACTCAGCACCTCCAGCAGCATTTCCTTCTGGGGGAAAGCCCGTTCCCGGGCCAGCAGCAGGCCATAGAGCCAGAAAAAGTTGACCGTGCTGGAAATGGAACTGGCCAGGGCCAGGCCGACATGCTGCAGAGGCCACATGAGAATCAGGGCGGCCAGGGCGCCCACGGCCAGGGAGCCGGCGGCCGCCAGGGTCGGGGTGCGGGTATTGGAGCGGCTGTAGAAAATCCGGGCCAGGATGCCGGCCCCGGACAGGAACGGCAGGCCCAGGACAAAAGCCTGAAGGGTTTCGGCCGTTCCCCGGGTGCTTTCCGGCGTAAAGGCGCCCCTTTCGAAAAGAAAGCCGACCAGGGGCTGGGCCAGGGCGGCCAGGCCGGCCATGGCCGGCACGGTAATGAAAAAAGACAGGCCCAGGGCGAAACGGGCGCTGTCGATAAAGCCCTCCTGGTCGCCGCGCGCGCTCTGGCGGGCCAGGGCCGGCAGGGCCGCCGTACCGATGGCCACGGTAAAGATGCCCAAGGGGAACTGCATCAGGCGGTCGGCATAGTAAAGATAGGGGATGCTCCCTTCCGGCAGAAATGAGCCCAGAATAGTATTGATGAAGACCGACAGTTGGTAGACCGCCGCCCCCAGGGCGGCCGGCCCCATCAGGTAAAGTATCCTTTTGAGCGCCGGGGAACGGAAATTGAAGTCCGGCGCCAGGCTCAGGCCGGCTTGGCGCAGGCTGGGCAACTGGATGCCCAACTGCAGGGCCCCGCCGGCCAGAGCCCCGCAGCAGAGGCCCAGGATGGGCCTTTCCAGATGGGGGCTCAACAGGATAGTGCCGCCGATCATGGCCAGATTGCCCATAAAGGGGCCCAGGGCCGGGGCCGCGAAATAGCCGAGGGAGTTCAGGGCGCCCATGAACAGGGCCCCCAGGCCCATGAAAAAAATATAGGGGAAGAGAATTCGGGTCAAAAAAACCGTCAGGCGGAATTTTTCCGGGTCCTGCTGAAAACCGGGGGCCATCAGGGCGACTATCTGCGGGGCGAAGACCAGGCCCAAAAGGCTCAAAAGGGCCAGGGCCAGGGCCAGGAGAGTGAACATCCGCCTGAAAAGCGCGCCGGCCTCCCGCGGGCCCCCGGCCTGCAGAGTCTGGGTGAAGACCGGCACGAAGGCCACGGTCAGGGCCCCTTCGGCCAAAAGGCGCCGGAAAAGGTTGGGAATTCGGAAGGCCACGACAAAGGCCGCCGCCGCGGCCGAAGTCCCGAAAAAATAACTGGTGGCCAGGTCCCGGCCCAGGCCGGCCAGGCGCGACAGAAGGGTCGCGCCGCTGACCACCCCGGCCGTCCGGGCGATTTTGCTTTTTTCCGTCATTTTTGTGATTGACAAGTCCTTATCAGGGGCTATATAATATAATTTTATCCGTTTCGGCGGAATTCAAACGGCGCGCTGAAGCCGCTATCCGCTTTATACCAGAAGGAGGCTCTTTTGGCCAACCATAAATCAGCCCTTAAAAGAGCCCGCCAGAGCGACACCCGGCGGGCCCGCAACCGTATCAATAAAACCAGGGTCAAAAACGCCGTGAAAGCGGCCCGCCTGGCCATGGCCGACAGCCCGGAAC
>JAISFR010000139.1 GCA_031263565.1 Candidatus Adiutrix sp.
CTCAAAGCGGCTTTCCATCTTCAAGTGCTTTTGAGAATTGCTGGACCCTGCCGGGCTCCGCCCTCAAGCCCTCCGGCGACTTTTTTCAGCGTCCTCGGGCTTGACCGGCCCCAGTTCCCAGAGGTCCAGTTCTTTCAGTCCTCCGGGGAGGTACTGAATCGTCTCGCGCCTCCCCGGCCGCCAGCCGGCCGCCGCGCACAGCCTTAAAAATTCCGCCCGCCGCCGGGCCGGCAACGAAAGAGCCGCCCGGCCTCCAGGGCCCACGATGCGACCTAAGGCGGCCAGAAGATCGGCCAGAGAGCCGTAAATTTCCCGCCGGGCCGCCTCCACGCCCGGCCGGGGGCTGGGCCGGCCCAGGCCCGGGGGGGCGTAGGGGGGGTTGCTGAGCACATAATCCAGCGGCCCGCCGAAATCCTCGGCGGTCAAATGCCGCCAGTCGGCGGCCAGCATCTTCAGGCGGGCCCGGCTCCCGGCCTGGTACAATCCGAGATTCAGGGCCAGAGAGGCCGCCAAATCCTCCTGAAGCTCCACAAAGAAGAAATCATCGACCGCGGCCGCCGGGCTCATCTCCAGAGCGGCCAGCCCCAGCACCCCGCAGCCGGCCCCCAGGTCGGCCGCCTTTCTCACGCCCCGCAAATCGGCAAACCTGGCCAGATGAATGGAATCGGCCGAAAAGCGATAGCCGCCGGGGGGCTGGTGAAAGTGACTTACGGCGTCATAGTCCATAGGTTCCCCATTCGTCAATCGCGAAAGTCAGGGAAACGACTTTTACCATTAAAATATCAGTCGTCAACCGTCGACCACATTTCAGCGGCCATTTCGCGCAGTTTGAATTTCTGCACTTTGCCGCTGGCGGTCAGGGGATATTGAGACAGCACCTTGACGTAACGGGGAATCTTGTAGCCCGAGACCAGGGGCCGCAGGTAGGCCTTGACCTCTTTGTTGCTGATATGCTGGTTTTTTTCGTCGGCAATGATAAAGGCCCCCAGTTCCTCGCCGTGGAGTTTGGAGGGCACGGCCACTACCTGGACGTCGACCAGCCCGGGCATGTGGCGGAGGTATTCCTCCACTTCCTGGGGATAGATGTTCTCTCCGGCCCGGATGATCATGTCTTTCCAGCGGCCGGTGATGACCAGATAGCCGTCGGGGTCGAATTTGCCCAAATCCCCGCTGTGGAGCCAGCCGTCGGGGTCGATTATTTCGGCCGTGGCCTCGGGCATATTGTAATAGCCTTTCATGACCGCGTAGCCGCGGATGACCACTTCGCCGATTCGGCCCCGGGGCAGTTCCCGGCCGGTATCCGGGTCCACAATTTTGATCTCCACCCCGGGCATGGGCCGGCCGACGGTTTCGGTCCGCTTGGCCAGGGGGTCCTCGCGGACGGTCTGGGCGACCACCGGACTGGTTTCGGTCAGGCCGTAGCAGATGGTGATCTCGCCGGCGTGCATGCGTTCGATGACTTCCACCATGGTCTTGACCGGGCAGGGCGAGCCGGCCATGATGCCGGTGCGCAGGGTCGAGAGGTCGAACTTGTCGAAACTCTTCTGTTCCAGAAGGCTGATGAACATGGTCGGCACCCCGTAGATGGCCGTGCAGCTCTCCCGCTCCACATTGACCAGGATGTCGAAGGCGCTGTAAATGTCCAGCACCACCATGGCCGCGCCGTGCTTGAGGGCGGCCATGGCCCCCAGCACCAGGCCGAAGCAGTGAAAGAGGGGCACCGGCAGGAGGATGCGGTCTTCATGGCTCAGGTTCTGGTGGCGCCCGATCCAATAACCGTTGGTGACGATGTTCTGGTGGGTCAGCATGACCCCCTTGGGAAAACCGGTGGTGCCGCTGGTGTACTGCATGTTGATGACTTCATCATAATGCAGCGACTCCTTCAGGGCCTGGAATTTTTCCCGAGGGGTCTTTTCAGCCAGGCTCAGAACCTCGTCATAGAGGTAAAGCCCCTCCCGGCTCTGCCCGCCCAGAAAAACGACTTTTTTCAAATGAGGCAGTTCGGCCGACCTGAGGCCCTCCCGGCCGCTGTTCCTGATTTCCGGGGCTATCTGATACAAGGTCTCCAGGTAATTACAGCCCCGAAAGCTTTCCATCAGCACCAGATAGTCGGCCTCGGACTGTTTCAGCAGATAGGCGATTTCGGCCTGGCGATAATAGGTGTTGACCGTCACCAGGACGGCCCCGATCTTGGCCGTGGCGTACATCAGGGTCAGCCACTGGGGCCGGTTGGTGGCCCAGACGGCCACCCGGTCGCCCTTCTCCACCCCCAGGGCCATCAGACCCCGGGCCAGCCGGTCCACTTCGTCGTTGAGCCCGGCCCAGGTATAGCGAACCTCCCGTCCGGGTTCACCCTGTACCGGGTAGACCAGAGCCTCTCTTTCCGGCCAGGCCCGGACATTATCCTCCAACGCCTGGCCCACAGTCCTGTTGCACAAAAAATCCGTCATTATGGTTTTACTCCAGAATATTCAGTCTGTAGCCCGGCATTCAACCTGACCGTCTTTAATCGGCCCCAAAAGTCCTTCCTTTTGATTGTGGGGATGGAAGAAACCAGGACGGTGTCTTAGTAGGCTTCGATCAGGAGGTAGCCTACGGAGCCGCCGCTTTCTACGGCGTAGCGGCCCAGGCCGGCCGGGACCATCACCGCCCGGCCGGGAACCAGACGGGTGACCGGGGCCGGTCCCCGGGCCCGGATGCGGCCCTGGCCGAAAAGGGGCCAGATGAAAGTGGCCGCATCGGGCGAGGCCACGGTGCTCAGATGGGTGGTGTTGACCAGGGTCACGGTCAGGCGTTCGTCATTGTAGATTTCGCTGAGCCCCGGGCCGGAGGCGCCGCGGTCCAGCCAGACGGGAGCTTCCACCTGGCGGGCCAGACGCAGGGCCTCAGGGCCGCGCCCGCCCAGGGGCCAGGGTTTGAGATTTTGCGAGGGCGGGCCGATCTGGGCCATGGTCAGGCCGGCCCCCAGAATCATGGCCGCCCCCAGGGGCAAAAAAAGGGCCTGTCCCGGTTCCGCCGAATATTCGGGCATGAATTCCGACCAGCGGCCGGGATCGCCCCCGGCGGCCCGGGCCGCGGCCTCGAAATCCAGGCCGGGACGGTAGCCGGCATTGAGGCTGCTGTCTTCCTCGGCGGCCAGTACGTACCACAGGGAATCATCATCCAGAGCCAGGGCCAGGGCTGAATCCCCGGTCCGCTTGAGTTTCAGCTCGACCGGCAAGAGGCTGTCGGGGTCGCCCCCGGCATTGGCGCCCACCAGGCCTGGTCCCCAGATCTGCCGAACGTAACTCAGGCTTTTGCCGGCCAGGGGACCGGCCGAAACCCGGGAGTGGTCCCCGGCCATCCACAGGGTGCCGGTGCTGAAACCGGGCGGCAGATTCTCGTCCGATTCGGGAGCCTCACCCCCCCGGCCCCAGGAATGCTCGGTCATCAGGGGCTCCAGAGTCAGAGGATAAAGATCGATGCCCATTTAGGCCACTCTCCAAGTCAAGCTTAGTCGCCGGACGCTAGATACTACCATTCTTTCCCCCCCAGATCAACCGGCAGCCCCCGCCTGGAAAACCCCACGCGCTTTTAAGGGCGGAGGCTCAACCGGCCGGCCGGTCGGTCCGGATGAAGAAAGTCATGATCAGCGACAGCAGGGCAAAGCCCGCGCCCATGAGGAAGGGCAGGCGGTAGTCGTACATCCACAAGACGCCCCCGGCCAGGGGCACGGCCACGGCCGCGATGTGGTTCATGGTCACCCCCACGGCCATGCTGGGGGCGATGTCCCCGGGGTCGCCGATCTTTTGAAAGTAGGTGCGGATGGAAACCGTGAAACAGAAAAGAAGCTGGTCCAGCACGTAAAGCCCGGCCGCCAGCCAGGCGGATTCGCAGATCACATAGGCCAGGCAGATCAGAATGATCACAAAATATTTGGCGGCCAGCAGCGGCCGCTCCCCGACCCGGTTGATGGCCAGGCCGATGTAGGGGTTGAGGAGCCAGTTGATGACGTTATTGAGGAGCATCAGGAGGCTCATTTCAAAGAGGCTGAAGTGGAAACGCTCCACCAGCAGAAAGATGGCGAAAACGCTGAAAATGACCCGCCGGGCGCCGGAAAGGCCGGTCAGCACATAGAAGAGCCGGTAACGTCCCCTGATCACCAGGCCTTTGCGCTGGGGCGCGGTCGCGCCGGGCGCCGGCCGGTTGAAAAAGGACCAGAACGCCGCGCTCACGGCCACGCCCCCCACCAGCCCGAAAAGCCAGCGATAGTCGGCCCGCCCGGCCAGGAGCACGATAATCACGCCCATGCAGAAACTGCCCAAAGCGGTCACCGCCCGCAGACGGCTGATGGCCAGGGGGGCCTCGAGGACGCTGAAGTATTGAAGAGTCAGAGACTGGTTGGTGGCCTCAAACCAGTGAAACCCGCAGGAGAGCAGAAAAGTCCAGAAAAGCTGCCCCTCAAAGCTGGGAAACCAGCCGGTGATCATGACTCCCAGGCCGCAGAGCAGAATAGCCCCGGAAGTCAGGGTGGTCTCTTTCATCAACAACAGAAGATAGATGACCACAATCGACATCAGGCCCGGCAGTTCCCGCACGGCCTGGACAATGCCGTTCTGCCGACCGCTGAGGCCGCCGACTTCCACGGCGAAGTTGGTGTAAAGGGCCGTCCAGCCCAGAAAGGCGGCGGCCTGGGCAAAGGTCAGGATCATCAAATATTTATAGATCGGTCTCTGCCGGATTTCCTGATAAGAAGACAAGGCGGCTCTCCAGGTAAAAAAATGCTCCCGCTCCCGGAACGAATGCCGAAGTATAACACAGGTCTCTTCTTCCGGCAAAGCCGTCAGCGCTTCTTTTCCGGCAAAGCAAGAAAGGGTTTTCTGAACATTCAAGAGCTCATTGGCTACCTCTCCGGCTTTTTTGAAATCAGCCGGGAGGACGCATTCCGCAACTTCCGGCGGCACATCGCGTGTCTCGACTGATAATGGAATAAATTTCAAATTTCCCATAGGTCATCCGCCATATCCGGGAAACAAAAAGAGCCCGGCTGAAGACAGGCTTCACGCGCGGGCGCGAAAAGTTTTTCAGGCTTATTTTTTTCGAAAATAGCCTGAAAGGAACATATGTTTATTTAAAAGCTGACAAATTATATATATTTATATATATAAGCGCCAATAAGAGCCGCCAAGCCCCAATCAGAGCGATTTTTTCTCTTATTTCAGGGCGGACCCTTAAGCGGGAGCAAGCGTCTTATATTAAGGCCCCCCTCGCTTGGCGCCATCAACGACCACCGCATCGAAGACTTTACCGTTTATGCGGATTCCGGTAAGACTTTTAACCGGGTAGGATTTTTATAACCAGCCTCAACCCGCTTTTTTTCAGCCAGGGCTACAGCATTTCGCGCTAACATTTCAGCGGCTTCTCCACCAAAAACCAAGCATGATTTAAATGCTTCTATGGCTTCTATCTGATCTGGAGAAAAATTATGGTCCTCAAAATGGTCACCACAAAGTTTTCTACCTAATTGAAGAATATTCACAATGTCAATTCCCAGATTGGAACTTATTTTTTCCATTTGGCAAATTGAGGCGCCTCGTTTAGCATTAAGGATTTCATTGAGTTGGCTTTGTCCAACTCCGAGTCTTTTGGCCGCAATAGTTTTATTAAGCCCCGACTTATCAATCCAATAGAGTAGATAAGTCCGGAAATATCTTAAAGCGTTAGTATTTTCACTTGATTGTTTGGCCATAGTCCCCTTATACGATAAGAAGAATCGCATCAATGAATTTTTTTGCTTGACAAAAATCCATTTATGCGGTTAAATCTCATTACTGATTTTAAGTCTCAATAACAATAAATGGTCCCATACCCGAACAAAGGAGATATCCTATGTCGATTCTAATCGTTCGCCTTCACATTTTTCTGACTGGCCTGGCCAAAACCGAACGCGGGGTGACCTCCATCGAATACGGCCTTCTGGCCGCCGGAGTCGCGGTGGTCATCGGAGCCCTGCTGTCCCCGGACGGTTCATTCAGCGATACGCTGGACAAGTTGTTCCAGAACATTCTCGATCAGCTTCCCCAGGCTTCCTCCAAAAAATGACTTGTCTGCCGCTGATCGGCCTGGCTATTCTTTTGACGGCGGTTTCCGTGGAAGACTGGCGGCGTTTCAGAATTCCAAACCGTCTGGTCATGGGAGTCGCCGCCCTGGCCTTGCTTGAAGCCTGGGCAACCGGGCGGGAACCGGGATGGATCGGCGCCGCCGCGGTATTCGCGGCCATGACGGTATTGTACGCCTGCGGAATTATGGGCGGCGGCGATGTTAAATTGATGTCCGCTTGCGCTTTGTTGTTCCCCCAGAATTTGCCCGGCTTTCTCTTTTTTACATCCTGCGCCGGAGGACTGCTCGCCTGCGGGTGGCTGGGCTTGGGGCTGGCGCGCGGATTGAAGGTCCGCCGCGTTCCATATGGGGCGGCCATCGGCGCGGGCGCCTTGACGCAGCTGGGGCTAAATTTTTTTAAGGGACTTGCGGCCGGGTAGCTGTTAGAAGCCAGTCGCCGATAATCCCGGAGGTGATTCGTGAAAATCAATGGTCAGGAAGGGAACGAGAACTTATGAGCAAAAAAATTGTTACGTATCTGATGCTGATCCTGCTTCTGGGCGGCGGCATGGTGATATTGGGGCGGTTGATGTCTGGCGGGCCGCGGCAGACAGCCCAGGCCGAGGCTTCCGCCAAGTTCCTGGCTGTGACCAGGCCGTTGGAACGCGGCGAGTTCCTGGAACCCAAAGACCTGGAATGGCGCATCCTGTCCGCGAACATTCCGTCGGCAGAGGGGGCCCGTTTTTTTTCCGGCAAGCCGGAAGATCTGGAAGGGGCGGTGATGTGCAACTCTGTCCGGCAGGGCCAGTTCCTGACGGCCGAGGACTATATAAAACCGGGCGAAGCCGCTTTTCTGTCGGCCGTGTTGAAGCCCAGCATGCGAGCCGTCGCCCTTCGGGTGAATGATGTGACCGGGGGCGCCGGTCTTATCCGGCCCGGCAACCAGGTGGACGTGATCCTCTCCGGCCGGTTGGAACACGACGATTCCGGTCTGCCTTCGGCGCAGACACTGCTTCAGAATGTGCGGGTCATCGCCGTCAACCGGGACACCGCCGGCAAAAGTCCCGAAACCAGGGAGACCGGCGACCGAAACGCTCCCCGGCCGGATCTTTCCAAAAAAGGCACGGTGACCCTGGAAGTCAACCCCAAGGAAGCGGAACTGCTGACCGTGGCCGAATCATTGGGCGTGCTTTCCCTGAGTCTGCGCAGTCTGATCGACAACGAAGGGGCGATATTCGCCGAACAGCCGAACAGGCTGACCCGGGCCGCTGACCTGGTGCGGCGCCCTGATCAGAACAGCGGCGCCCGCCGGCCGGTGGTGGCCCTATATGGAGCCGGCCAGGATCGCTGAACAGGCAGCCGGTAATTTTACCGTTTAATCAGAAAAGGATAAACATGCGTCCGTCATTGTTTTCTCTCGTCCCGGGATGGCTGGCTTTGCTGTTCGCCCCCGTATTCTTTTTCGGCTCCGCCCAGGCCCAGCCATTGGCGCCCGGCAAAAAACTGGAAATAGCGGTCAATCAGGGCGTTGCGGTCGAGCTGCCAGGTTCGGCGGGAACCGTCTTTGTCGCTGAGCCGGAAATAGCCAGCTTTCATGTCATAAACCATAATAAAATTCTTGTTTTCGGCCGGCTTCCGGGCCAGACGTCTCTTTTCGCCTTTGACGAAAGCGGGGCCTCCATTTACAGCGCCGATGTCACCGTGAAGTACGACACCGTCCTGATGCGGGAAGCCTTGCGCCGCGAATTTCCGGCTCTCACCCTGAAACTTACGCCGGTCGCGGACGGAATTATCGTCAGCGGCGATGTGCCCAGCGCCGAAGTGGCCGCCGGCGTCATTGCCCTGCTGGATTCTTTTGTGCAGGTCGGCGGTCCCGGGGCCGGCGGCGGCGGGCAGTCGTCCAGCGACAGCGAAAGCCAGAGCGAGGGCGAATCTTCTTCCCCCACGGGGGCCGGCACCGGCCAGGGCACCATGGCCGCCAGAAACGGCCGGGTCATCAACCGGCTGCGAGTCACCATGCCCACCCAGGTTACCATTCGCGTCCGCGTGGCGGAAGTGAACCGCAACCTTTCGGAAAAATTGGGCTTCAAATGGCAGTTCGATCACCACGGGAGAATGGGCGAAGCCTCTTTCCTGCTCGGCTTGGCGGAGACCCCTCTGACGACCAGCCTTCCTTTTGAATTTGCCGCCAATGCGACCCGGGATTTTGTGGGCATAGTGGACGCCCTGGCCACGGAGAACATGGTTTCCATATTGGCCGAGCCCAATCTGACGGTCGCCTCGGGCGAAAGCGCCTCTTTCCTGGCCGGGGGCCAGATGCCCTTTCCCGTGTCCAACGGCAACGACGACGTCAGTATCGAATTTCGCGATTTCGGGGTCTTGCTGAGCGTCACCCCGACGATCATTTCGCCCCAGCGCATCAGTCTGCGCCTGCGCCCGGAAGTGAGCGAGCCTTCCTCGGCCAATGGAATCATCTGGAAAGACATGGAAGTGCCGGGTTTTGTGGTTCGCCGCACCGAAACGACGGTGGAACTGGCCTCCGGGCAGAGCTTCGCCATCGCCG
Source organism: Candidatus Adiutrix sp. (assembly GCA_031263565.1). Classification (GTDB taxonomy): domain Bacteria; phylum Desulfobacterota; class Desulfarculia; order Adiutricales; family Adiutricaceae; genus Adiutrix. The sequence goes on from JAISFR010000139.1 coordinate 8,642, forward strand.
GCCTGCTGCAAAGCAGCCTGGTCGATGAAATCAACAAAATACCCGGGCTGGGGGATATCCCCATTCTGGGCGCGTTGGCCCGCTCTTCATCATTTGCCCGGGGCGAAACGGAGTTGGTCGTTATCGCCACGGCCTATATTGTGGAACCGGGAGACCAGAAGCTGCGCCTCCCCAACGCCAATATTTATGTTCCCGGCGCGTTTTCCCGCTTTTTCCTGGACAGGAGACCCGACGTCAAATCAGGCGATCTGAAGCCTATGGATCTCGTTTATTTTTAAAGGAAACACCCGGCTCGCAAATTCGTTAAGGCCGGACCGGACCATATCAAGCCTTATTAAAGAGGAACTCATGAAAAATTTCATACTGCTGGCGATATGCTGCCTGTCCATATCCGCCTGCGGCAGGCACCAGACCCTGCCTCAAAACCAGGTGTATCTTGGCCGGTCGGAAACCGCGCTTGTTTTGACGGGGACGCCGGCCTCGCAGTGGCGCGGGGAGATACTCCAGGCCATTGACGGCCTGCCGCACGGCCGGCGCTACGCGGTGGTCACCACGGGCCAAAACGTCTCGGCCGCCAATCGTCGGCAACTGACCAACGGCTTATATGCCGGCGGCTTCCAGAAAGATAATATTCGCTGGAAAACAGGGCCGAAGCGGGAAGCCGCCATCACTTTCAACACCGTGGCGCTGGTTCAGCCGCTGGCCTGCCGCAGTTTCGGCGAACCCCACTGGTATTCCTCGGCGGGGGTCTCCCACGGTTTCGGGGCCAGTACGGAATGGAATGAGGCCTCGCAATTGGCTGATATCTATGAACTGGCTTTTCCGAAACCCATTGGCCGGCCCAACCCCCTGGCGGCCGTCGGGGCGGTTGAGCGCTACCAGAAGGGGCAGGTGCGTCCCTTGCTGAGCCAGTCGATTGAAGCCGGGGAAGTCGAAAATTAATAAACGGCGGCAACGCATCAATATAATATGGTTGGAGAACACATGAAATCCAAGGCTATGGGCAGGGAACAGGAAACGGAAATTTCCGTGGGTTTTTTCATGCGGGATACTGAACTGGCGCAGGCCTTGCGCCCCCTGCTGGAAACAAGCGGCATCAGCCCGGGAATAATGGCGGAGATGAAGGGCGACGGCTTTTCCATGCCCAAAGTCCCGGCTGCGGAAATGCTGCGCTTAAGCGCGGTGCTTATTGATGTTTCCCGTCAGGCCAACCCGGTCGCCGTGCTGACCGAATTGCGCGAGCGTTGCGTCGGCGGAACGGTCATCGTGGCGCTGGGCGGGGAAAACAGCCTGAATTTTTATCGGCAAATGCGCGCCGCCGGGGCGCATGAATACTTTGCCCATCCGGTCCCCGCCGACGAACTGGCGCAGGCTCTGCAGCAACTGCTGAAACCGGAGACCGGCGCCGCCAGGTTTCGCGGCCGCATAGTGGCGGTCTGCGGAACGCACGGAGGGGTCGGGTCGGGCTTGTTCTCCGCCGGCATCGGCGCGGCCATTTCCCAGTCCTATGGCCGCCGCAGCATTGTGGTGGACGCGGATTTCTCCACCCCGGCGGTCGGCCTTTACCTGGGCGTGGATCAGCCCGGCAGCCTGGGCATTCTGCTGGAGGAAAGCGACCGGCTGGACAAGGTCCTGCTGGATCAGGTAATCCAACAGCCGCAGGAAATGCTGGATCTCTTGGACGACTACGACGACCTGGACGTAATCCGCCGCTACAGCGCGGAAGAGGCTGATTCGCTCATCGGCATGTTGAGCGATCAATACCGTTATCAGATCTGGCGATGCTCAGGCGATTCCCGGATTCTGACCGCCTCGGTTCTGCGCCGGGCCAACGTGGTCATCCTTATGGTCGCCGGCAATTTAGCCTCGGCCCGGGCGGCTCAGAACACCCTGCGCTGGCTGGCGGACAACAATAAGGGCGCCCGCGTCATTCCGGTCTGCAACAGCCCCTCGCCGCATCCGCCCATTCCGGCCTCGACCCTGGAAGAGGCGCTCGAGCGCCCTATGGCCTATGTCGTTCCCTATCAGCGCGCTCTGGGCGAGGCGGTGCTGCGCAATGTTCCCGGCCACAGCCCGGCTCATTGCCTGCACAAATATTTTATGCAAATAAGCCGGGACATACTGGGCGTGCGGCAGGGCGGCAAGCTCTGGAAACGGAGGCTTTTCAAATGAGCGCTCTTGGCCGGTACACCCAGGGAGATGATGTATACCAACGTTTGCGCACTCATATCCTGGATCAGGTGGATGCCGAAGCGGCCCTGGCTATGAGCGTGCCCGCGTTGGAGGCCCTGGTCAGCCGCATTCTGGCTGAGGCGATACGCGACTTCAGGCTGTTTCTCAACGGTTTCGAGCAGCGCGCGCTGACCCGCGAAATAATTGACGACATGGTCAGGCTGGGGCCTATCCAGCCCTGCATGGAAGACCAGGAAATAAATGACGTGCTGGTCAACGGCGTCGCCCAGGTGCTGGTGGAACGGAAAGGCAAGTTGGAGGAAACGGAAATACGCTTCCGCGACGCCGGGCATCTGCTTAATTTGGCCCAGCGCATCGCCAGCGCCGTGGGCCGCCGCGTGGATGAATCGTCACCCATGGTGGACGCCCGCCTGGCGGACGGCAGCCGGGTAAACATCATCGCGCCGCCGTTGTCTCTCAACGGAGTATGCATTTCCATCCGCAAATTCTCGCGCCTGATAATTGATCTTGACCGCTATGTGGAACTGGGCAGCCTGAACGCCGCCATGGCCGCTTTTTTGAAAATAGCGGCCCGGGCCCGCCTGAACATCCTGGTCTCCGGGGGCACCGGCTCAGGCAAGACGACGCTGCTCAACGCCCTTTCGCAGCATATCGCCCGGGATGAACGCATCATTACCATTGAGGATGCGGCGGAACTGCGGCTTGAGCAGCCCTTTGTGGTGCGCCTGGAAACCCGCCCTCCCAGCATTGAAGGCAAGGGGGAGGTCACCCAGCGCGAGCTGCTGCGGAACGCTCTGCGCATGCGCCCGGACAGGATACTTCTGGGGGAGGTGCGCGGGGAGGAAGCTTTGGACATGTTGCAGGCCATGAACACGGGACACGACGGCTCGCTTTCCACCGTTCACGCCAACAGCCCGGAAGACGCCATGCTCCGCCTGGAGAACATGCTGAACATGGGCGCCCACTTCATGCCCTCGGCTCTGGTTCGGCGGCAGCTCTCCAGCGCCCTTGACCTCCTGGTGCAGGTGGAGCGCGACGTCAGCGGCCAAAGGCGAATATCGCATATCAGCGAAGTCTGCCCCTGGGGGGAAGACGGGGTCGTCTGCCGCGATATTTTCCGATTTTTCCGGGGGGAAACGGATGGTCAAAAGGCGGGCGGATTTATCCGCAGCGACTACAGTCCGACCTTTACCCAGAAAATTCTGGCCTCCGGCCTGTATAGGCAATACAGCGAGGTATTGGCCGATGACGCCCCCTGAGCTTTTGTTTCTTATGCCGCTGATACCGGTAACAGGCTGTCTGCTGTGGTTCGAGCGTAAAAACAGAGAACTCCTGTTGCGGCAGCGCCTCAATTTTCTGCGCCGTCAGGCGCCGAAGGTCACGCTGTGGATGAAAATTCCCTGGCGTGACCTGGCCGGCACGGAATCGCAACTGGCGACGGCGGGGGTGATGCTTTCTCTTTTGGCGGCTTTCGTCTTCCAGCTGCCGGGCTGGTTCATGGTTTTGCAGCTTCTGGTCGTCTGTCCGCTGGCCTGGCTGCTGGTGCGGCGGACCCGCCTGCGCCGTTTGCGTTCCCGCTTCGCCGAGCGCTTTCCCGAAGCCGTCGACAGCCTGACCCGGGCGGTGCAGGCCGGGGTGCCCGTTGAACGCGCTTTGGCTTCCATGGGCGATATTTTTGACGGGGTAATGGCGGACAGATTCAGGCGTCTGGTGCAGCAACTGGAGCTGGGCGTGCCTTTTCGCGACGCTTTGCGCAATTTTTCCTCATCCCTCAACCTGCCGGACGTCGATTTCTTTTGCGCGGTTCTGGCCCTGAACCGGGAAACCGGCAGCCAGTTAAGCCCGATGCTGACGGCTTTGAGCCGAACCTTGCGGGAACAGAGAGCCGTCTCGCGCAAGCTTCAGGCGCTTACGGCCGAATCGCGGGCCTCGGCCCGGGTGCTTTCCTTTCTGCCCTTGTTCATTTTGGGCCTGCAGGCTTTTTTGAACCCCGGGCAACTGAAATTTCTGCTGGAAGATCCGGCGGGGCGGGCCGTTCTCGGGCTGTGCGCCGCGAGCATGGCGGCCGGGCTGTTCATCATCCGGCGCATGTCGCGCCTCATGGAGCTCTGATGGATATCTTCGTTTTCATGATACCCCTGGCCGGATTGGCTCTGGCGCTGTATTTAATCCAGGGCCGCGTCCGGGAGACCCGTCTTCTGCGCCGCTTAAAAAGCCTGGGCGGGCGGGATGACGGACGCCTCGGCCAGGAAACCGGCGCCTGGCCCACGCTTCTGCATGCCCTGGCCGTGCCTCTGGCCAACCTCAAAGAGCGGGATCGTCTGCGGCAATCCCTGCTCAAGGCCGGGTACCGGGCCAAATGGGCGGTGGACGTTTTTCTGCTTGCCAAGCTGGCGCTTTTCGCCGTCGGCGCGGCGGGCGCCTGGCTTTTCTTCGACCTGGCTTTAGGCTCATTGTTTGCAAGGCCTTTAAACTCCGCCAAGTTTTTGTTCTGCGTGTTCATAGCCGCCCGCGCGGCGGATTGGTGGCTTTCCGCCCAGGTGCAGAGAAGACGCGCCAGGATACGCGTCGCCGTACCCCAGACCATCGACCTTTTGACCATCTGCGTGGAAGCCGGCGCCAGCCTGGAAGACGCCTTCGGGCGGGTGGGGGCGGAGGTCGCTTCGCGTTCGCCGGAAATCGCCTCGGAGTTCCGTTTGACGCGCTCGGAAATGATGGTCATGGATCGCGCCGAAGCCTTGCGGCGCATGGAGCGGCGCAGTGACGTGCGTGAAATTGGAAGCCTGGCCAGTTCGCTTTTGCAATCGATCCACTACGGCACCCCCCTGGCCGAGGCCTTAAGCGCCATCGCCACTGAAAGCCGGGCCCGCCAGGTGGGCGAACTGGAGGAAAAAGCCGGCAACATCGCCGCCAAAGTCGGCGTTCCGCTGATCGTGCTGGTGCTTTTCCCGCTGCTTATCCTGATCGCGGCCCCGGCGGTCATCAATCTCGTTCGGATTCTGGGGGAGCGCTGATGCGTATTCGAATTCCCTGGCTGCTGGCCGGCCTTTGTTTCCTGCTCCCCGGCTGCGCCGCCGCCAAGCTGCCGGACAAGCCGGCGGTGGAAGAGCTGTCCCGCAGCATGGACAGCTGGGAAACCAATATGATCATTATCAGGGCCGCGGAAAAAAGCGGCAATCTTGATATAGCGCTGGGCACGGCCAAGGCGGAGATCGCCCAAAGGCCCGACAACCAGGAGGGGCGCCTGGTGCTGGCCCGCCTGCAGACGCGCACCGGCCAGCCCGAGCAGGCGATGATTACCCTGGAATCGTGCGCCCGGCCAGGTGAATCTTCCGTTTTGCTGGAAAAGGCCCGGGCCGGCCTGGCTCTGGGCCTGGTGCCCGAGGCCGTGGAGATGCTGCAAAGGTCCAAGGAGGCCGATCCGCCCCATTCGCTTATCTGGGAAATAGATAAACTGTCCGCCGTGGCCGCGGATTTGTCCGGGGATCACGATTCCGCCCAGAACCTTTACCGCGCCCTGCTGGGCAGGCAGGACGACCCGGGCCTGCGTTACAACTACGGGCGCTCGCTGATAAGCAGCGGACGTTACGGGCAGGCCGTCAACATACTTCTGCCCCTGGTGGAGAGAGTCGACATGCCGCAGGCCAGGGTGGCCGCCGCCGCGGCGATGGCCAAGAACAAGGATGTGGAAGGCGCCCGCAATCTGCTGCACGGATATATGACTGACGAGGATATCAACCGCGTTCTTAAAGGGAAGAAGATATGAAAGGCCCGCAATACGGCACGCGCGGCTCCGTCAGCGTGGAATTCGCCCTGACCGCGACGGCTTTCGTCGTCATTTTGGCCATGAGCCTGGAAGTGGCCCGGGTGCAGGTGGCTTCCATGCTGCTGGAACGTTCGGTTTATGACATCGCTTACCAGATAAAGGTCGCCCGGGGCCAGGATTCAGATGTGATTGTCGAATCGGTGCTGGCCGCCAGAAACAATGGCCTGTTCAGTGTCGACGAGGTGACGGTGGCGCTCAGCTCGGCGCCGACGATGGAGGGCGCGCTGGCCGGCGGCGCGGCCGGCGCCGGCGGCGGTTCCGATATAGTCCGCCTGGATTTGAGCGCGAATTTGAATCTCCTGGGCCGGCTGGTTCCCGAGCCGCTGCGGATCAACCGGACCATCGTCTACTATTTCCAAAACGAGCCGGATCTGGAGGACGTGCGATGATCAGGCGCTTTCACCGGCGGACCGACGGCAGCGTAGCCATAGAGCTGGCCCTTCTGACGCCGATTTTCATGATGATCATGTGGTTCGGCGCCGAAGCGTCTTATCACTATCGCTTTGAAAACGGCCTGCACCGCGCCGCGGCCACTTTGGCCGACATGTTCGCCAACCTGGACCTGGATGAAGATGAGGTATTGACGGAGCGGATAGAGGACCTGACGCCGTCCGCCCTGCTGATGGCGCGCCAGATGCTCAACGCGCCCGATGAGGCGCGGGTGGGGCTGCGCATAGGCCATTACCAGAGCAAAATTCCCAATACCCTGGATGATCCCCCGCCCCCGGCTGTTTTCGAGGCGGGCAGCACCTGCGAAAGCGCGCTCCCCGCCCTGGACCTTCTCGCGGCCGAAGGGGGCGGGGCCCTGACCACGGCCGACAATGTCGCCAAAGCCGTTCTGCTGCGGGTGGAAATCTGTTACTTCGGCGAGGAACGCTGGGCTTTGGACCAATATATTTTCCCTCAAAATTTTTCCAGCGATTTCGTGACCCTGCGAAAATCGTGGTAACCCCTAAAACCATTGAACCGGGAGGAAGGCTCATGATGTTTAAAGGCGCGGTCCGCAAATTTTTCTTCAGCCGGCGCGGCTCCCTGACCATTGCCGCGGCGCTGTGCCTGGCGCCGGTTGTCGCCCTGACTTTCGCTGCCATCCAGATAAACCAGCGCTCCATGCAGCAGACCCGCCTGCATCAGGCGGAAACCGCCGCCGTGCTGGCTGTGGGCAAGGAAGGGGAAGACGTTCCCTCCGCCGACCGCGAGCTTCTGACCCGGGCTTATCTGGAACAGAATCTTCGGGTTCTCACGGCTGCGGGCAACGGCGGCTTCGACTTCTCCCTGGAGCGGAACGACGACTTGGAACTGCTGCGGACCAGTTTGGCGGTCACCCCGCTGGCGACCAGGCTTTTGGACGGAATTTTTGAAGCGCCCGTCCAGGAGATCGAGCCGGTGAAATCCGAACGCTTTTACCGGCCCATCGAGGTGGTGGTCTTGATGGACGCCTCCATGTCCATGCTGGGGCAGAGGGATATGCTGATGGAGATGGCGGAAAAGGTGACCGACACCTTGTACCGGAAACGGGATTCGGCCGACGACGTCTGGCTGTCGCTCATCGCCTACAGCGGCTTTGTCAATATCGGCCATGAATACGCGGCCAGGCTCATCACCCCGGAATCACGCATGTTGTATATGCCGGATCCCACGCAGCCCATTCCCCCCCAGCCGGTCAGACCCATGTCGCCGAGCATGACTCTTTATAGCGGCACTGGCCTATATGCCACGATAGACGGCATAAACTATGTCCGGACTCCCTCCACCAGCCCGTATTATTACACAAAGAACCCGAAGTATATCGAGGACCTGGCCGCGTACAACGCCAAGAATGCTGTCTATCAAGTGGAAAACGCCGAGTATACGAAGGCGACCAAGGCCGCGGCGGAATATTTAACGGCCCTCCAGAGGCAGGACACCCTGCGGGAATACAGTTCCGGCCTGCCGGTCGACCTGCTGGGCCCGGAAGGCCCGGGAACCGGGTCGGTCGATATGGTCTGCCCGTCCAGAAAACCGTTGCCCGTGACCTCCGCCACGGCCGGAGCGATCCGCGAATACGTCGAAAACCTGGAAGTTCCGCCCGACCGCCCTTCCGAGGGCTTTCACCTGATGATCGGCGACGGCCGTTATTATAAGGAAAATCTAGCAGCCATTAAAGCCTATCCGCCGTCGGAATTTTTAAACTATGGCGCCTGGGTGTTAAGCGGCGACTATGCGGGGCTGACGCTGCCGCAGGTTATCGATTTCGTCGACCTGGTAAAAATGCCCAAGCATTACATCGTCAACGCCGAGCGCTATGATCTGCTCAAGGCCGAAAACTGGGGTTTTTCGCCGAATGAGGTGGTGACCGTGCCCCTGGACTGCCCGACCATGCCCATGCTCGTAGGTTCGACGGACAAGCGGGAAATTTTGGAAACCATCAGCAAATTTCGGGGCGTATGGTCAACCGGCGGGGACGAGGGCATCGCCTGGGCCATGCGCGCCCTTTCGCCGGCCTGGCGGGAAATCTGGGAAAAAGA
>JAISFR010000119.1 GCA_031263565.1 Candidatus Adiutrix sp.
GATCGATTATAATAGCCCCCGAAATATTCAGCCTGATTAAGGGTCTAAAATTATGGATAAAAAAAAGGCCGTTAGTGATGATCTGAAAGAACGGAACCCGGCCGCCGAGCCTGATGAGATTTATTTCAACATCAACGAGGTGGCCAGGCAGATTGAAGTGGTGCCGGCCACCATTCGCAACTGGGAAAAGCAGAATCTCTTCGTGGCCCGGCGAAGCGGCAACGGCTATCGCATATTCAGTTTTGGGGACCTCGAACGCTTGAGAAAAATCAAACGCCTGTCCAAAGATGAAAGCATGGGGGCCAACGCCATCCAGGTCATCATGAGCCTGGACCCGGCAGAGCGCAGCCCCCGCAAAAGCCTGGCGGTGTCCAGGAAGCTGATCAGCCAGAAATGGAGAGAATATCGCCGGGAACGCGGCTACAGTCTGGGGCAGGTGGCTGAATCCGTCGGCATCTCGCTGTCTTATCTATGGAAGATTGAAAACGCCCAGGCCCGCGCTTCATACGGGATACTGGAAAAACTGTCGGAGTTTTACGGCGAATCAATACTCTATTATATAGAGGACAACCTCGAGGAAAACAATCTGGTGGCCAGGGGTTCCGGCGAAAAAATCGAAATCGGCCTCCAGGGGGTCTCTCTGGAGGCCCTGGGGGCCCTGTCCAATTTTTCCCTGTCGCCGGTGATTTATACCATTGAACCCCAGTGCGGCAGCCGGATAGCCGCCGCCCACCGAGGCGAGGAATTCGTCTACGTGCTGTCAGGAAAAATGGATTTCACCGTAGCCGGCAAGCAGTTCGGCCTGTCGGCCGGGGATTCCCTCTGTTTCCGGTCCAGTGACAGCCACAGCTGCCGCAACCCCGGCAAAGTGGTGGCCCGCATGCTCTGGGTGCTGTCCATGCCCCGGCGCCAATGGCGGGAGCCCGGCGGCCGGAAAGACTTGGCCCCCGGCCCGGGGGCGCCGGCGGGCTTGCCTGAGCGCCCGTAAAGGCCTATAATCGGCCAGTTATATGGTCCCCTTGGTTATCCACATTTGAGACGTTTTTTACGCGTTTTGCTTCGGTGCGGTCATGCCTTTTTCCGAGTCCGCCTCAGCCTTCGGCAAATTTATTCTGACCTTCGGCGGCATGCTGTTTTTCCTGTATTTCAAGCTGCCGCTGTGGCTGGCCATTCTGGCCGGCTGCCTGATTCTGGCCGCTCTGACTTCTTTGCCGCTCGGCCGATTGATCCTCATTCCGCCGCGGACGGCGGTCGACGCCGACTTCATCGCCCTGCTTTTAATGATCTTCGGCATTCTGGTCCTCTCCGGCGTGCAGGGGGCTTCGGGGCAGGGCCGGCGGCAGGTGCGCTATATGGAACGCATCATCCCCTGGCCCCGGGTGCGTCTGGTGATTTTCCCGGCCATGGTCGGGCTTTTGCCCATGCCGGGGGGGGCCCTGTTTTCCTGCCCCATGCTGGAAGAGGCCGCCCAGGGCCTGAATCTTGACCCGCGCCGCAAAGTGCTGATCAATTATTGGTTCCGGCATATCTGGGAGGTCTCCTGGCCCCTCTATCCCGGCTATGTGCTGGCCAGCTCTCTTTTGGGCCTGGACCTGCTGACCCTGCTTCAATACACTTTTCCGATGGTCTTCACCTCTTTCGGCCTGGGCTGGTTTTTCCTGATGCGCGATCTGGCGCCGCCGCCTGACGCCGGGCGGCCCGGCCCGGCCGAAGCCAGGGCCGCCCTGATATCTTTTCTTTACGAGTCGCTGCCGCTCCTGGTCACTCTGGTCGGCGCGGTCGTCTTCAGCCTCTTGATCAGCCGTTTCGCTCCCGGCGTCCCCTCTCAGGCCGCCTTTATTTTTTCCGTGGCCCTGGGCATTGCCCTGGCTCTGTTTCAGGGCCGGGGGCGGATGGAGGCGCCGCTCTTCAAAATCGCTTTCAACACGGGCAACTTCAGGCTGGTCCTGCTGGTTTACGCCATCTTCATCTTTCAGGACGTCATTGAGGCCAGCGGCCTGGTTTCGAAAATCGGCGCCCAGGGTGAAAGCGGTCTTTTGCTTTTGTTCCTGGTCACCGCCCTCCCTTTTTTCTCCGGGCTGCTGACCGGCATTATGGTCGGCTTCGTCGGCGTCTGCTTTCCGCTGATCATCGGCGTGATCCTCAAAAGCGGGCTGGAAGGGCACATGGCGCCGCTGATCGTCATGGCCCTGGTGGCCGGCAACGTGGGCATGCTTTTGTCGCCTCTGCATGTCTGCCTGGTGGTCACGCTGGAATATTTTAAAAGCGCCTATCTGGACGTCTGGCGGACCCTGTTCAGGCCCTTGGCGGCCTTGACGGCCGCCGGAGCGGTCTGGGCGGTGATCCTTCATCTGCTTGGCGCGCATTTTTGACTATGGGTTTTACAACGTCAACGACAAAATCGCTTTTGTGAATGTTGGAACGAGTCATGATACCAGTGAATTCAGAGAAAAATGGCACGAAAGAAATAAAAAAGCCCCGTCAGTATCAAAAAGAGATCGTCCGAAAAGCGGTCGCTGAACTGTCGCGCCAGGACCGGGCCACCGTCATCATGCCCTGCGGCTCCGGGAAAACTTTGGTCGCTCTTTGGATTATCGAGCGAATGGAAGCCAAGACCGTCGTTGTTTTTGCTCCCACGCTGGGCCTGCTGGCCCAGACGGCGCGGGAATTTCTGGCCAACACCCGATACCGGCAGGTCGCTTACCTGGCGGTCTGTTCGGATAATTCGGTCGTGAAGGGATTGGATGAGATCCGCCCTGCCCCGGAGGAGTTTCCGTTTTCCGTCACCGCCAAAGCGGGCGTCGTTCAGAACTTTTTGGAAAGAAATAATGAGGCCCGGGTCAAGTTTCTGTTTTGCACCTATCAAAGTTCGGACATCCTGGGCGCGGCCCTGCTTCGGTCGGGCATAAGGCTGGATCTGGCTTTTTTCGACGAAGCCCACCGCACAGCCGGGAAATTTGGAGCGCCTTTCACCTACACCCTGTCGAACGAAAAATTGCCCGCCCGTAAACGTCTTTTCATGACCGCGACTCTGCGGGCCTACGAGTCCTCCGGCACGGCCCAGCTTAAGGCCTACTCTATGGACAATAAGGTGAATTACGGAAAGGTCTGCGCTAAAATGTCCTTCGCCGAAGCGGTGGAGACGGGCATCATCTGCCCCTATAAAGTCATCGTATCCGTGGCCGATACGAGTTCTTTGCAATTGAAGCAGATAGACAACGGAGTGGTGAAGGGCGAGGACATCTCGGCCCGTGAAGCCGCCATTCGCGAAAGTCTTTTGCAGGCCCTGACTAAATATGGCATAAAAAAAGTCATTTCCTACCACACGACGATCGAGCAGGCATCGGAATTCGCATCGAAGGTTTTGCCCAACGCCGCCGACGCTTATGCTTATGAAATTCTGCACATCAACTCCAAAATGACCGGCAAGCAGCGCCATGAGACCATGGAGCGTTTCCGGCAGGCTGAACGGGCCATCATTACTAACGCCCATTGCCTGACCGAAGGAATCGACGTGCCCGCCGTCGACATGGTTGTGTTCGCCGACCCCAAATACTCGGAAATCGATATTATTCAAGCCATAGGGCGGGTCATGCGCATGAGCGAAAACAAGGCGGCGGGCTACGTCTTTCTCCCGCTTTTCATGCCTAAGAATTCAGGGGAATCCATAGAATCCATTGCCGAGGGGCTGAGCCGCAGCCGCTTCGAAATAGTTTGGAACGTCTTGAACGCGCTCTGTTCCCTGGATGAAGGCCTTGAGGGCCAGATGGCCTTCCACCGGCAAAATTTGGGCCTGGATGGGATGGTTCGGGAGCTCGGCACCATAGAAATATTGGCTCCGTTCGGGGTGGATGCGCAAAAAATCCAGGAAAGCATTGGAATATTCATCATCAGGCAGTTGAGCGACCTTTGGGAAGAGTTTTATGGGCAACTCCTGCATTTCCAGCAGGAGCACGGGCATATCGCCGTGCCCTACGCGACGCCTTTGGGAAAATGGATCGCGTTTCAAAGGCTCCGCTGGAACATTCTGGCCTTGAAAAAACAGGAACGCCTGCTGAAGCTCGGCTTTGACCCCAACCCGCGGGAAACCCGCTGGCGGAAAAAATTTGAAGAAATTCTGCTTTTTAAAATGAGGCACGGACACATCAGGGTATCGTCGACGCCATTGCAGAACTGGCTCAAGCACCAAAGAAAGCGTTGGAACATCCTTCCTTCTGAAAAGCGGGAATCGCTGCTGGAACTCGGCTTCGAGCCCGACCCCATAGGAACGTTTTGGCAAAAGAGGCTCGAAGAACTGAGCGCTTACGCTCAGGAACACGGGCATTGCAACGTCAAAAGAAACGAAAACGAGGCCCTGTCAACGTATCTGAAAGAAATAAGGCAGGCTTACCGGGAAGGCCGATTGGCGCCTGAGCGGATTGCCGATTTTGAAAAATTGGGAATGCTTTGGGGCGATAAAAAGGCCAGGCTTTTCGAGGATACCTGTCGTCAAATGGCCGTTTATCGCCAGGAACACGGCGGCCTGCCGCCCACCAATACACGTTTACGCCAAGAAAGAATTTTGATCGGCCGAATGATAAAACTGCGCGTCGCCTATCGCGCCGGAGAATTGAACGGTGAACAAATCCGCCGTCTCAGGGAGCTTGGTTTCTCCTTCGAACCGGATGAGGAGCGTTGGCAAAAGCGCTACGGCGAACTGAAGGAATATGTCGCCAAATCCGGAAACCCCAACAGAATTCCCAGCGGCCACCGTTTGGCGAACTGGGTTTGTGCGGTCAAGGTTTCTTACAGGAATGGGCACTTGTCTCAGGAAAAAATCGACTTGTTGGAGAAAATAGGCGTCTCGTGGGACGATGCGGGGCGCCTGAACGAATTATGGAAAAGCAATTATCAAAGCGTGGCGGAATATTTCAGGAAAAATGGGATCAACAGCTTGCCGGCCGCGCACCCGGTTTATGGCTGGTGGAAAATTCAGTTGAAGAACGTCAATGAGCTGCCCCCCGAAAAAGCTGAAGAGGTCCGCGCCCTGAAGCCTTTGAGGCTGAGGCACAGGTGGAGCGAAAGGGAAAAAACGATAGTGTTTGAAAACCCTGGGCAAAGCCCTGAAGAACTGGCCAAGCGCCTTATCGGCCGTACGCCGCAAAGCGTTCAAACGCTGCGCGATAAATACGGCTGGTGAACGGCTTGGTCTCATTCTTGGTAACCGTTAAAATTGGCGCTTGATTTAGCAGCTCAAATGAGCTGCGATTTTGTTGATGCCTGGGGGTGAAATAATGACTCAAAACGCATTCGTTCGCGCCAGAATCAGCGAAGACATCAAAAATCAGGCGGCGGAGGTTCTGGCCGACATGGGCCTGACCGTCTCTGACGCCTGCCGCATTCTCCTGACTAAAGTAGCCAGGGAAAAACAGTTTCCGTTCGACCTTCGTACTCCGAACGCCGAAACCAGGGCGGCTATCGAGGAACTCAAAGAAGGCCGGGGAATCAAATCTCAAAATGCCGACGAACTTTTTAAAGACCTCGGGCTCGAATAAATGTTGATGCCAGTTCGTTATTGAGGACGGAGAACTGTATCTGGCTCGAACCGGCTAAGCCAGCTCGGCCGCTTCCCTGGCCAGAACCCCGCTGGTCATGCCCGCCGCCGCCTTGACCAGGCGGGCGCACTGGTTCTTTCTTTCCGGGCTGTTGTGATCCAGGCCCTTGGTCAGAACCCGGCAGCAGGTGGATTTGTGGGCTTCGCGGAAACGGTCGTGCAGTTCCTTGTAGAGCAGCCGGGCCCGCTTGACCGCTTCCGGGTCCTGCTGGCCGGCCGAATCGCCGTAATAGCCGAAAACCGCGCCCATGAGCATCTGGCCGGCGGCCAGGGCGCCGCAGAGGCAGCCCGCTCCGCCTTGCCCGCCGCGGAAGGCGCTGCTCATGGCAATGGCCGCCGTCGGCAGTAATTCCGAACCCAGGGCCTCCTGAAAGGCCAGCAAAAGAGCCTCGGAACAGCCGAACTGGTGGCCGGCCATCAAGGCCCCGGCCCGCACGGCAATCTTGTCCCAGTCGCCGCCGCTCAGCCTGGCCAGGTGGCGCAAGCGTTTATTGTTGTCGCTCATTTCAAAAGCTCCATCATCCAGTCGGGGATCTTGCAGACCCGCTGGCTGTTCTTGGCCATGACGGCCAGGGTGGTATAGCCGGCCACTTTGGTCTCCCCGGGCCTTTCCGGCAGAAAGAGGCGGTAGTCGAAGCGGAAGCTGGCCCGCTTGATCGAAGAGATCCAGCACTCCATGGCAATGAGGTCGTCATAGCGGAAGGAGCTGTAATAGTGGGCGTAGGCCTCGGTCAGCGGGGTGGACAGGCCCCGGGCCTCAATGCCCGAGTACGGCAGCCCCCGCTGGCGCAGGTATTCGTCGCGGGCCCGTTCGAAGAAACGGAAATAGGCCCCGTTGTAAACAATGCCCATGGCGTCGGTATCGGCGTAGAGCACCCGGTGCTGGCTATGGGCCACAAAGACGTTATCAGGAATTTCGCTCATTGCCCGTCCCCTTTTTCCGGGCCGAAGAATATCCGGCTGAGGTCGGACCCGGGGTCCACCAACAGGCCGGTGGAGGCGGCGTTTCTTTCACTGTAGGCCAGGCCGCTGGCCGGGCGGCCGGGCAGCGGCGGCTGGCTGTAAATGATGAACGGCACCGGATCGTCGCTGTGGGTCTTGATCTTCAGGGGCGTAAAGTGATCGCAGGCCGCCAGGACGCGGAACTCCCCCATTGCCCTTAAAGCCTGGAGCAGCGGGCCGGCCACCCGGGCGTCAAAGTCGCCGATGGCCTGGAGCTTGGAGCCCAGTTCGCCCTGATGCGAGGCCTCGTCCGGGGCCTCGAAGTGGATGACCACGTAATCTGATTCTTTCAGGGCCTGGAGCGCGGCCTTGACCTTGCCCTCCAAATTGCTGTCCAGCCAGCCGGTGGCCCCGGGCACGTCGAGGCTTTTCAAGCCGGTGGAGACCCCTAAACCCTTGATCAGGTCCACCGCCGAAACCGTGGCCCCGCTGAGCCCCCAGCGTTCCCGGCAAGAGCGCACGGCGGCCTTGAAACCCTGGCCCCAGGGCCAGATGGCGTTGGCCGGGGGTAGGCCCTTTTCCCGCCGCCGGACATTGACGGGGTGATTTTCCAATATCGGCCGGGAGGCCCGGACCAGATCCATGATGGGCCCGGCCGCCGGGTCGTCTAAAAGGTCGTTGAGGCGCCGGTCCCGGTAGTCGTGGGGCGGCCAGGACGGCAGCCCCAGCGGGGCCGGGGCCGGCCAGAGCATCAGATGGCGGTAGCTGACGCCCGGATGGAGTTTCTGGCCCCGGGTCAGGGGCAGCCCGGCCTTCAGGGCTTCGATCAGTTCCGCCGCCTCTTCGGTGGTGATGTTGCCCGCGGCGTGGTTGCGCATGAAAACGTCGGTTCCCCGCTGTTCCAGGGTGACCAGGTTGATTCGGAAGGCCATTTCATCAGGGGCCAGGCTCAGGCCCTGGCTGGCCGCCTCCAGGGGGCCCCGTCCGCTCAGAACGCCCTTGGGATAATAGCCCATCAGGGACATGATGGCCACGTCCGAACCCGGGGCCATGCCCGGGGGCGTGGTGCGGGCCAGCCCCAGGATTCCGTTCCGGGCCATGAAATCCAGGTTGGGGGTCGGGGCCGTTTCCAGGGGGGTGCGCCCCTGAAGCTCCTCCAGGGGCCAGTCGCCCATGCCGTCGCCGATCATGAGAACGTATTTCATTGCCGACCCTCCACCCGGATGAGCCTGGTCGGGGCCAGGGTGGAACCGAGGGCGTCGACCTCGGCCAGGGCGGCCCGCAGATCCAGTTCCAGAGCCTGGTGGGTGAGCATGACCAGGGGCACGGCTTCCTCGCCCTCGACCGCCCGTTTCTGGATAACCTGGGCGATGCTGATGCGGCGTTCGGCAAAAATGCCGGCAATGCCGGCCAGAACGCCCGGCCGGTCGGCCACGGTAAAACGCAGGAAATAACAGGTGCGGACTTCGGTCATGGGCTTGGGCCGCTCATCCGACAGGCGGCACCAGCCCAGGGCCGGCACCCGCTCGGCCGAATGGGAACGGTCGGCCCGGGCCAGTTCCACCATGTCGGCCAGGACCGAACTGGCGGTGGGCATGGAGCCCGCGCCGGGGCCGTTGAGGAGGATGTCGCCCACGGCGTGGCCGGAAACCAGCACCGCGTTCAGGGCCCCGCCCACTTCGGCCAGGAGGCTGTCAACGGGCAGCATGGCCGGGTGCAGGCGCACCTCCAGGCGGCCGAGTTCGTCTCGGGAAGCCAGGGCCAGAAGCTTGATGACATAGCCCAGCTCGCCGGCGAAGGCGATATCCAGAGGGGTCAGGGCGCTGACCCCTTCGACGTGGATATCTTCCAGGGCCGGCAGGGTGCCGTAGGCCAGGGCGGTCAGCAGAATCAGCTTGTGGGCCGCGTCCAGGCCCTCGACATCGAAAGTGGGGTCGGCCTCGGCATAGCCGGCCCGCTGGGCGGCGGCCAGGGCCGTTTGAAAATCCAGGCCCTCGCGGGTCATGCGGGTCAGGATGTAATTGGTGGTGCCGTTTAAGATGCCGAATATGTGGCGGATGCGGTTGGCCGAGAGGCCTTCCTTCAGGGTGCGGATGATGGGGATGCCCCCGGCCACGGCCGCTTCGAAAAGCACCTCGACCTTATGGGCCGCGGCCGCCTCGAAAATCTCCCGGCCGTGCCGGGCCAGAAGGGCCTTGTTGGCCGTGACCACGTGCTGGCCGCTCTGAATGGCCTTCAGAACCAGGGTGCGGGCCGGCTCGAGGCCGCCCATGAGTTCGGCCACCACCCTGATGGCCGGGTTGCCGACTATTTCATAAGGGTCGGTGGTCATAATTTCCCGGGGCGGGGTCCAGAGCCGGCGGCCTTGAAGGTCGCGCACGGCTATTTTCAGGAGCGACAGGGGCCAGCCCATCTTCTGGTTGATGAAATCGCGGTCCTCCACCAGCATTTTGGCCACCCCGGCGCCGACATTGCCGCAGCCCAGGAGACCTACAGTCGTCTGTAAATAGCTCACTTTCAAATCCTTGTTCCATATGGGAAACGCCGCCTGGTCGCCTTGGACCACGCGGCGCTTCAAGTTTCGTCGTCAACTGCCGGCGCACAGTCCGGAGAGCCGCTTAAAAGATGCCGCCGCTCAGTGCCGCTCCCTGGCCCGTTCGATGAACGGCCGCAGGAGCTCCATAGTTCGTTCGGCGCCGCCCTGGTGGGCGCGGACAAAGTCGGCCGCCCGGCGGCCCATGTCGCGGGCTTTTTCCGGGTTGTTGAAATGCTCTTCCAGGGCGCTCTCCAAGGCGGCCTGGTCGGGCGCCATGAGGCCCGCGCCGGCCGCGGCCAGGGCCTTGGTCATCCAGCGGTAATTGTGGGTCAGGGGGCCGAAGAGCACGGGCTTGCCCTTGGCCGCCGGCTCCAGGGGGTTGTGCCCGCCGCCTTTGTGCTGGCCGGCCCAGCTTTTGCCGATCAGGGCGATGTCGGCCAGATCGTAAAAACGTTCCAGTTCGCCGAGGGTGTCGAGCAGAAAAATGTCCTGGTCGCGGTCGCTCTCCCGGGGCTGGCCCCGGTGGCAGGCTTTCAGGCCCCTTTCGCAGAGGTGGGCCCAGACGGCCTGGAAGTCGCTTTTGTTGCGGGGGGCGATCAAAAGGCGCAGGTCGGCGTATTTGTCCGGGTCTTTGGCCTTCAGGCCCAGAAAGGCGTTGATGATGATGTCCTCTTCCCCGGTGTGGGTGGAGCCGGCCACGACCCAGCGGCCGTCGGGCCAGCCGGTCTCGGCCAGAATGGCCGCCTTGGATTCAGGTGTGCTGACCTGCACCTGGCGGTCGAATTTCAGGTCGCCGATGACGTGGGTGCTGTCGCGGAAAGCCCCCAGCTCCACCAGGCGCTCCTTGTCTTCCGGGCTCTGGGTGGTGATCAGGTCGAAAAGCCGCAGAACCCGGCTCCAGAAAACTTTGATGTAGCCGTAACCCTTCAGCGAGCGGGGGCTGATGCGGGCCGAAACCAGGGCTTTGGGCAGGCCCCTCTGTTGCATGTGAAAGAGGATGCCCGGCCAGATGTCGGTTTCCACCAGGACCAGGAGGTCCGGGGAGACCGAATCCAGAAAACGGCGGGTGGAAAGGCCGAAGTCCAGGGGCGAGGCCAGCGCCAGGCGGCTGGGGAAGGCCCGGGCGGCCGCGTCGCGGCCGACGGCGGTGGTGGAGCTGATGATGACCTCGGCCCCGGCCGCTTCCAGGGCCGGCACCAGGTTTTTGGCGGCCAGCACCTCGCCCAGGCTCAGAGCCCAGACCCAGACCCGGGGGCGGCCCGGCTGCTTGGGCAGCATGCGGCCCGGGCCCAGGTAGCGGGTTTTGAAACTGTAGGGCTTGTGGTGGACGAGATCCCGGATGATCCAGAACGGCCAGGTGACGAAAAAACCCAGGGTGTAGACTATTTTATAAACTATTCCGATCATATCTGGTGGCGCCTCCTGAAAAGGGGCTTCGTAAGACTGGCCGGGCCGAATCAAACATACCGCAAGCCGGCCCGGCCGACAAGCCGCTTAATTCATGTTCATGGCCAGGGTCTTGATTTCGGTTTCGAACATCACTTCCATCTTGTTGGGCGGAACGATCTTTTGGATGAAGCCCAGGCCGAACTTGGAATGCTCGATGGCCTCTCCGGCTTCATAAAGCTCTTTGAAATTGTAAGGCCGGGCGGCGGCCCCGGCGGCCTCCAGGGCCTGGCGGCTCTGCAGCCACTGGGCGAAAATGCGGGTCCCGCCGCTGGGGGCCTGAGTTTTCTTCATTTCCCTGGCCACCCGCATGGTTTTGGCCGCCGGGGCCTTTTTTTCGTCCGGGGGCTGGCGGTAGTTGTGCTGGCTGTCGCAGGTCAGGCAGACGACCCGTTTGACCAGGCCGTCGACCAGGGCCACGATGCGGTGATTGGTGACCAGGCGGCAGCGGGTACAGACCGCGTCGATCTCGCCGCCGGGCCGGATGTCGTCTAAAGGTCTTTTGTACTCCATAAGGCCAACTCTTGATGTGAAATAGGCGGGCGTCCGGCCGCCGCGTCCCGGCGGGTCAGTTTTTAAGGCTGTGGATGGGGGCCGGGATACGGCCGCCGAGGGCGATGAAGTCGCCGGCCTCGGCGTAGTCGGCCACGTCCATGACCTTGGCCCAGCCCAGAAGGCCGCCGTAGTGGACCTTTTCCCCGGCCTTCTTGCCGGGCACCGGAATGATGCGCACGGCGGTGGTCTTGTGGTTGATCATGCCGATGGCCATCTCGTCGGCGATGAGCGCTGAAATGGTGGCCGCCGAGGTGTCCCCGGGCACGGAAACCATATCCAGCCCCACCGAGCAGACGCTGGTCAGGGCTTCCAGCTTTTCGATGTTCAGATAACCGTTTTCGGCGGCCTGGCCGATGCCCAGGTCCTCGGAGACCGGAATAAAGGCCCCTGAAAGTCCGCCCACGTGGCTGGAGGCAAAGGCCCCGCCTTTCTTGACCGCGTCGTTCAAAAGGGCCAGCACGGCCGTGGAGCCCGGAACGCCGATGGCCTTCAGGCCCATGGACTGGAAAATTTCGCCGACCGAATCGCCCACCTGGGGGGTCGGGGCCAGGGAGAGATCCACCACCCCGAAGGGCAGGTCGAGCCTGGCGGCCACCTCGCGGCCCATCAGTTCGCCCACCCGGGTGACCTTGTAGGCCGTGCGCTTGATGGTCTCGCTGATCTGGTCGAAATTGGGCCGGGGTGTTTCGGCCATGATCCGGTCCACGGCTTTTTTGACCACGCCCGGGCCGGAGACGCCCACATTGATGACCGCGTCCGGCTCGCCCAGGCCCAGATAGGCCCCGGCCATGAAGGGCATATCCGGCGGGATGTTGGCGAAGGTGACCAGTTTGGCGCAGCCCAGGCCCTCCTGGCCCGCGGTCAGGCGGGCGGTCTCTTTGACGATGCGGCCCATCAGGCCCACGGCGTCCATATTGATGCCGTCGCGGCTGGAGGCCACATTGACCGAGGAGCAGACCCGGCCGGTCTCGGCCAGGGCCTGGGGTATGGACTTGATCAGCGCCAGGTCCCCCTTGGAAAAGCCTTTTTCCACCAGGGCGCTGAAGCCGCCCACGAAATCAACGCCCACTTCCCGGCCGGCCCGGTCCAGGACCATGGCCGCCCTGACCATCTGCTCGGGGCTGAAAGGCCCGGCCAGGGCGCTCATGGGCGAGACGGCGATGCGCTTGTTGACCACCGGGATGCCGTATTTCTCGCCCACCCGGTCGCAGGTCTTGACCAGATTTTCGGCGTAATGGGTTATTTTATTGAGAATTTTAGCCGTCAGGCGGCCAAGGTCGTCGGAGACGCAATCCATCAGGCTGAGCCCCAAAGTGATGGCCCGAACGTCCAGGTGTTCATTTTTCAGCATTTCCAGGGTGCTGACGACTTCGCGATCTGTTAGCATATCGATTTTAAACCCGGAGTCTAATTGGTTTAGGAGGCTTATGAAAAGAAACACGGCCGGAGCCGGCGGCTCGGCCGTGGATCAAATCCGGTGGATGGCTTCGAATACATCACGGTGCTGAAGGCTCATCTCCATACCCAGGTCTTCGGCGATCAGGTTCAGGGCCTGCCGGAAAGCGCCCTGGTTGACGGCCTGGGGCACGGACAGTTCAAAGAACATGAGCACCTGGTGCCCGCCGTCGCCGCCTTCGGCCTCCGGCGGCCGGGCCACGGCCCGCAGGTTGTCGATATTGACGTCAAAGCCGGCCATGGCCCCGGAGAATTCGGGGATGATGTCCGGGCGGTCGCGCCCGCGCACGGTGACCACGTAAGGTTCATGCCGCCCGTGATCCGCGTCTGGACTGCGGCCGTTGCCGGAGGCGTCGGTGACCCAGTGGGCCAGCCCGGTGCCTTCCAGGGCCCGGCCCAGGACCCGGCTGAACTCGTCGAGGTCGGCCGGGGCCGGCATGACGCAGGAAAAGAGACCGGCGAATTCGCCCATCAAGGTGGTCTGGCTGACCTCGACCACCGTGACGCGGTTGTCGGCCAGGGCCCGGCTGACCTGATAGATGATGCCCGGCCGGTCGTGGCTGATAATGGTGACCAAAACTTTTCGCATAGAGCCCCGGAATCCTCATAAAGTCTTCGATCTAGGCCATTCTTGGCAAACATTAATAATACCACCTAATTGCTGGAAAGTCAATCGCCGGGCCCGACCTTTTTCAGGGAAATAATTGACATCGGCTCCGGGTTCGTGCCAATATGGGAAAGGGAAAGATCTTTCTGAAAGATAATTGGAATAAATTCCGGAGGACCTGGCCATGAAACAGGCCCAGCAGAGCGGCACCCCCTTCTTTTTTGCGGGGCAGGATTCCCATGTGGGTTATGACCGCCTGGTCAATGAGGATTATTACGGCAATTTCAGCACCCCGGCCGGGGAGCTTTTTGTGGTGGCCGACGGCCTCAGCGGCCACGCCGGGGGCGGGGTGGCTTCGCGTCTGGCGGTTTCGGCTTTTCGGGATTTCTTAAGTTCCGTTTCCGGCGAACCCGAGGAGTTCCTGATCCAGGCCGCCGCCCGGGCCGATCAGGCCGTGATCGCGGCCGGCGAAAAATATCCCGAACTGGACGGCCTGGGGGTCAGCCTGGTGGCTCTTTTGCTGCGCAACAACGAGGCCTGGTTCATCCACGTGGGCGACAGCCGGCTCTATCTCTGTTCGGCCTCGGGCCTCAGGCGCCTGACCAAAGACCACACCGTGGGCCGGGCCGGCGACGGCCCGGGCACCGAAGGCCGCCTCCTGACCCAGTCTTTGGGCGGTTTTGTGGATATCGGCTCCTTAAGGGTCGGCCGGCACACCTATCGGGCCGACGACAGTTTCCTCCTCTGCACCCAGGGCCTGCCCCTTCTGGCGACCGACGCGGAGATCCGGGACATTCTGTCGCTGCCCTACACGCCCCAGGAAAGGGCCCGCATTCTTCTGGAAGTGGCGGTGGAAAAAGGCGGGGCGGAGAACATCACCGTTCAGGTGGTTTCCTTCAAACCCGGCGACGACGACGAAGACGAGCCCTGGCCGGCCGGCCGGGTCCGCGGGCCGCTCTGTTTCCTTCTGGGTTTCGGCTGCGGACTGCTGGCCGCCGGGCTGGGCCGCTGGCTGTGGCCGGGCTATTTTTAAGCCGGGGTTTTAAATTTTCGAAATTCGCCTTGTGGCCCGCCCTGAGCCTTGCTATAATCATCCCCATAATTGAATCCAGCGACTGGCAAAGCTAAGGAGACCCCATGAAGAACGTCATGGCCCTGATCATGGCCGGCGGCAAGGGCGAAAGGCTGATGCCCCTGACCGCGTCCCGTTCCAAGCCGGCCATTCCCTTTGGCGGGCTTTACCTGTTGATCGACATCACCCTGTCCAACTGCATCAACTCCGAGGTCTACAAAATCCTGGTCCTGCCGCAGTACAAGAGTCAGACCCTGATCCAGCACCTGGAGAACGGCTGGAACATCTTCAGCGGCGACCTGGGCCATTTCCTGCGCATCGTGCCGCCGCAGATGATGCGGGGCGACAAGTGGTACCAGGGCACGGCCGATTCCATCCGCCAGAACCTGGAGATGATCGAAAGGGAAAAACCCGGCCATCTGCTGATCCTCTCCGGCGACCACGTCTGCAAGATGAACTACGCCCTTTTCAAGGATTATCACGAAAACAACAACGCCGACGTGACCATCGCCGTCATTGAGACCGACCGGGAACAGGCCACGGAATACGGCGTCCTGCAGGTGGACGACCGCTACCGGGTCACCGGCTTTCAGGAAAAACCAAAGGACCCTTCGCCCATCCCCGGCGACCCGGACCACGCCCTGGTTTCCATGGGCATCTACATCTTCAGGGCCGAGGTGCTTTTGGACCTTCTGAAGCGGGACGACAAGCCCGACTTCGGCAAAGACATCCTGCCCAGCATCCTGGACAGCCACCAGGTCAGGGCCTATCCCTACCGCCGGGAAAACCGCATCAAAGACGTGGTCTTCTTCACCGACGAGGGCGGCAGCCGGGCCGAACTGCCCATGGAAGCGGCCCCCGATTCCGGTTACTGGCGGGACGTGGGCCATCTCGACGCCTTCTGGAACGCCAACATGGACCTCTGCGGCCTGACCCCCTTCTTCAACCTCTACGGGGTCCGCTGGCCCATGCGCACCATGCAGCGGCAGTTCCCGCCGGTCAAGACTCTTTCCGTCCAGGAGGAGGGGAACGGCAAATATCTCCAGGGCCAGGCCCTGGATTCCATGGTGGCCCACGGCAGCGTCATCGGCGGAGGGGTGGTCCGCAACAGCGTCCTGTCCTACAACGTCTCGGTGCATCGCGGGGCCGAGGTGGACGAGTCGGTGATCATGGAGAATGTGGATGTGGGCCGTTTCTGCAAGATTAAAAAGGCCATCGTCGCCGACGGCGCCCGCATCCCGGCCGGCACGGAGATCGGCTACAACCCCCGGGAAGACCGCCGGCGCTTCCACGTCACCCCCCGGGGCATAAGCGTGGTCACCAGGGACGATTTTGAAAAAAGGGAAGCCCCGGCCGCCGGCCAGGGGGCCCGGGGCAAGAAATGAAGGCTGTGGCTCCCTCGGTGCTGGCGGCCGACTTCACCCGCCTGGGGGAGGAACTCCGGGCCATGGAAAAGGCCGGGGCGGCCTATCATCACCTCGACGTCATGGACGCCCATTTCGTGCCCAACCTGACCTTCGGCCCCCTGGTGGTGCAGGCGGCCCGGCGGGCGGCCTCCATTCCCCTGGACGTGCACCTGATGATCCAGGACCCTCTGACCTACGGCCCGCTCTGCGCCGGACTGGGGGCGGAGATCGTCACCTTTCATTATGAGGCCACGCCCCATGTCCACGGCGGGCTGGTCAAGATCCGCGAGGCCGGGGCCAGAAGCGGGCTCTCGCTGACTCCCGGCACCCCGGTGGAAGTGCTGGGGCCGGTGCTGAACTACGTCGACCTGGTGCTGATCATGAGCGTCAACCCCGGTTTCGGCGGCCAGGCCTTTATTCCCGAGTCGCTGGACAAGGTGGCCCGCCTGAGGGCCTTTCTGAAGGAAAACGCCCCGCGGCGCCCCATTCTCATCGAAGTGGACGGCGGGGTGACCGACCGCAACGCCGCCGAACTCTACCGGGCCGGGGCCGACATCCTGGTCAGCGGCTCCTTTCTCTACGGCGCGCCTGATTACGGCCTGGCCCTGGCCAGCCTCAGGGGGGGGGACCTCTGAAAATGGCCGATTCCCGAGCCTTGTCCTTCGCGGCCTGGCCATTGGTCAGCGCCGACCTGCCCGGAATCGGCGGCCGGATCAAAAGCCGGCCCGGGCATTTCGCGGTCGAGGAAATACCCCTTTATGAAGCTGCGGGCGACGGCCCTCATCTCTATCTGACCCTGCGCCGTTCGGGCCTGAGCACCAGAGAGGTGCTCGAGGAACTGGCCCGCCGTTACCAGACCCCGCCCTCGGCCATCGGCTACGCCGGCTTGAAAGACAAGGAGGCCGTCACCACCCAGACCTTTTCCCTGCCCACGGCCATGGGCGAGGCCGCGGCCCGGGAAAAGAGCCTGGGCGCGCCCTGGGAACTGACGGCCGTCGGCCGCCACCGCAACAAGCTGAAGGTGGGGCACCTGTTGGGCAACCGTTTCACCATCGTCCTGCGCGAGCCCGCCGGAACCCTGGCCGAGGCCGGGGCCATCGCCGGGCGGCTCCGGGAATACGGTCTCCCCAACTACTTTGGGGCCCAGCGTTTCGGCCGGGACGGCGACAACGCGGCCGCCGGGCTGAGCCTCCTGAAAAGCGGCCGCCCCGGCCGGAACTGGCGGGACAAGTTTCTGCTCTCGGCCTTGCAGTCGTTCATTTACAACCACTATCTGGCCCTGCGGATAAAGGGGGGGCTTTTCCTCACCGTGCTGGACGGCGACATTTGCAAGAAATACGCCACCGGCGGGCTTTTCCAGTCTGAAGAGGGGGCCGTGGAAAGCCGGCGGCTCCTGGCCGGGGAACTGACCCATACCGGGCCAGTCTTCGGGGCCAAAATGAAAGAGGCCGGCGGGCCGGCGGCCGAACTGGAGGCCCGGGCCTTAAGGGAGCTGGATCTGACCGGCCGGGACCTGGACCGGGCCGGGGCCGGCGACCGCCGGGCCAACCGTCTGCTGATCCCCGACCTGGCGGTCGGCGAAGACCCGGAAGGCCTGCGCTTCAGCTTCTCCCTGCCCAAAGGGGCCTACGCCACTTCGGTCATGCGTGAATTCATCCGGGGGGCGGTCGATATTGGCGACTGATCGGGGTTATACCAAGGTCCGCCGGTAATTGAAGCCCGACCCGGCCCCGCCCCGGCCGGCGGCCAGGTTTTTCCTCAAGGCCCTCAGCCTGGGCCCCACGTGGGCCTCGTAGCGCAAATCAATGATCAGCCCGGCCCCGCCCGGCAGCGGCGGCATCTTCAACAGCGGGGCCATGAAGACCGGCCGCTCGGCCAGCACGATGCTCTCCCCGCCTTCCAGGGCCTGGCGGAACCTTTCGCCTTTGGGGCTGACAATGGCCGTCTGGCGCCGGTCCAGGGGAAAGCGGGAGGTGAAGAGGGCCGGGCGGCCGTAGAGGTAGACCAGGCGGCGGCCGGGGGCCGGGTTCCGCCACAGGGCCTGGTAGGTCTCGGCTTCGGCCTCCAGGCTGAGGGTGACGCCCGTCAGGCCCAGCCTGATCAGGGCCTCTTCACTGAGATGATTGAGAACGCCCAAACGGTGGTCGCCCCAGATTCCGACCCCGCCCCGCTCTCCGGCCACCCGCTGGATCAGGTTGATCTGCCCCAGGTTGGAGACCAGGAAATCACGGCTCTGGCCGCCAATCAGGGCCTCCAGTTCCGTTCTCAGCAAATTCTGCCGGCGGTGGAAAATCAGCGGCGGCAGGCTCCAGACCAGCTTGGCGCTCTCCTCCTTCAGGCGCCGGCGGTTGTGCCTGACGTGGCGCACGTTGGGCGTGGTCAGCGGCAGGATGATTTTCCGGGTCTCAAAGCCGGCCAGTTCCCGCATGTCCTCGGCCCTTTCCAGCCAGACCCAGTAGCCGAGCCTGTTCATCTCCGTTCCGGCCGGCCGGCCGCCGGGCCGGGCCTTCAGTTCCGCCGGCGCGGCTTTGGGGGCCGGCAGCCTGAGTTTCCCGGCCGCCGCCTTGACCGCCTTGACCAGGGGGGAGGCCAGGGCCGCCTTTTCCTCGTTCCCCGAAGCCGTCTTGAACAGAAAGCCTCTCTGGTCCGGCAGGTTCGGGCCGCCGAGGACGACCTCGCTTCCGGCCGGGGCCTTTTCCACGGCCTGGCCGTCCAGTTCCAAAGTCTTGAGATTGAAAGCCGCGCTCTCCTCGCCGGCCTTGGGTTGAAGCCGCAGGCGGTCGCCCAGTTCCGCCGGCCGTTCCAGCTTCACCCGGCCCCGCTCCGGCCCCTCGGGCTCCAGCCAGCCCAGCCTGAGGCCGGAAGTGGTGGGGGCCAGCGGCGCCAGGGCCCCTTCAATGGAGGCGGCCAGCGGCCCGCCGGTGCTCCGGCGGCCGGGCGCCTCCGCGAGAATATTTTCGGCTTCGGCCAGGGCGTAGGGCCAGTCCCGGTCGGGGGCGTCCAGCAGCAGGCGGTAGGCCCGGACCACCCGGCTGACGTAATCCGGCCCTTTCATGCGGCCCTCGATTTTGAAGGCCGCGATCGGCAGTTGCCTCAGTTCGTTGAAATAGGGCGCGGTGCAGAGGTCGGTGGTCGAGAAGAAGGCCCCTTTTTGGGACCCGCGCTGATAATGGCGGCGGCAGGGCTGGGTGCAGGCGCCCCGCAGGGCGCTGCGGCCCCCCAGGAAACTGCTCATGAAGCAGAGCCCGGAAAAGGAAAAGCACAGGGCCCCGTGAATGAAGATTTCCACTTCTATGGGGCTGTGGGCGGACAGGGCCGCCACTTCGTCGAAGGCCAGTTCCCGGGCCAGCACGGCCCGGCTGAAGCCGGCTTCCTTGAGCTTGACCAGCCCCGGCAGGCTGTGGACGGCCGTCAGGGTGGAGGCCTGGCGGGGAATTGACGGAAAATGTTCGGCGGCCAGGGCGCTCAGGCCCAGGTCCTGAAGGATCAGGGCGTCGGGCTCGAAGGAGGCGCTGGTGGCCAGGAGCTTCCAGGCCAGGGGCAGTTCGCCTTCCTTGATCAGGGCATTGAGGGCCAGGTAGATTTCCACCCCGGCCGCCCGGGATTCCCGGATGACCGCCGCCAGTTCGGCCAGGGAAAAGTTGTCGGCGTAGGCCCGGGCCGAAAAATCATTCAGCCCCAGGTAAACCGCGTCCGCCCCGGCCTCCACCGCCGCCGCCCAGGAAGCCTTGTTCCCCGCCGGGGCCAGCAGGCCCGGGCGGCGCTCTTTGTTATTTCCGGGGGCGGGCATCAGCGGCTCTTCAGGCCCAGGGCCTCGGCGATATCCCGGGCGGCGGCCGAAACATAGGCGGCCCGGTCTTCGGGGGACTGGGTCCGGCCGGGCTCCGGGAGGGGCACGCCCCGGGGGCTGATGTCCCGGGGGCGGTTGATCAGGGCCGGATTGGCCTGGACTTCATAGCCGTCCGCCAGGCGGTCGTCAAAATAGGCGTTCTGGAATTCGGCGAATTTGAGCATGTGGGCCGTGGAATCCACCACCGCCCGGTCGCCGGGGCCCACCAGACCCCGGCGCAGGGCCTCCCGCAGGCCGGCCAGGCCCTCGCCGCCCTGGGTGCAGACCGTCAGCCCGCCCCGGTTGGCCAGGATCATGTGGTCCATAATGGCCTGTTCCTCCACCTGGAGCACGTGGAAGCGGTCCTCTCCGGCGGCCTGCCGGTAGTCCCGGACCATCCTGAGCACCCGGGGGAAGGAGACCGGGTCGCCGATCATGGCCGCCTGGGCCACCGAGGGCCGCACGGTCACCGGCCGGTAGACCCGGTCGGGCTCCGGCTGGTTGAAATAGCGGAAAACCGGGTTGGCGTGGCTGGACTGCACGGCCAGCACTTTCGGCAGGCGCTCGATGACCCCGCAGCGGCGCATTTTGAGCAGGCCGCTCATGACGGCGGTGATGTTGCCGGCGTTGCCGACCGGCACGAAGAGGGCCAGATCGCCCACCTCGTAGTCGAACTGCTGGCAGAGCTCGAAGGCGTAGGATTCCTGGCCCAGCACCCGCCAGGGGTTCTTGGAGTTCAGGAGGGCCACCCGGTAGTTTTCAGACAGGTATTCCACCACCTTCATGCAGTCGTCGAAAAGTCCGGGCAGTTCGAAGACCCGGGCCCCGGCCCCCAGGGGCTGGCTCAGCTGGGTCCGGGTGACCTTGCCTTTGGGCAGCAGCACGGCTGACTTGACCAGGTCGCCCAGGGCCGCCGAATAGAGCGCGGCCGCGGCCGAGGTGTCGCCGGTGGAGGCGCAGACGGCCAGGACTTCCGTAAGGCCGCGGCTGCGAATCAGGTATTTGAGATAAGACACGGCCGCGGCCATGCCCCGGTCTTTGAAAGAGGCGCTGGGGTTCTGCCCGTCGTGCTTGACGAAGAAGGGCAGGCCGATTTCCCGGGCCAGGTGGTCGGGCGCGGCCACCACCGGGCTGTGCCCTTCGCCTAGATAGACGATGTCTTCCACCGGAATCAGGGGGGCCAGGAACTCGTGAAAAGTGAAAATGCCGGACAGGGCCTGGACATTGAGCATCCGGCGATAGTCGAAAAGCCGGCGCCAGAAAGGTCCGGGCCGCTCGGTCAGGCGGTCCTGCCGGGCGTCTTCCAGAAGCAGAAGCCCCCCGCAGTCCGGGCAGGTGTAATAAAGTTCCCGGGGCGGATGAATCCGCCCGCAGGCCAGGCAGTTATAGCCCAGGCCGTCGGCGGCGGCGGGGATCAGGTAATCCCGCAGATCTTCGGGGAATTGTTCGACTTTCATGGCGCGGCCCTCTAAATTCGGGATGGGAAAAGCGGCTTTCCGACTGTCGGAAAGCCGCTTTCCGTTCAAGCGTTTGCGGTCTGAGCTGCTAGAAGAGGCCGGTGATGATGCTGCTCAGCGGGAAGGCGTAGAGCAGGATCAGGGCCACCACCAGGCCGTAGATGGTCAGCGACTCGATGAGGGCCAGGCCGATGATCATGTTGGTGCGGATGATGCCGGCGGCCTCGGGGTTGCGGGCGATGCCCTGCAGGGCGCTGTAGATCGACAGCCCCTGGCCGATGCCGGGCGCCAGGGTGGCCAGGCCGATGGTCAGGCCGGCGGCCAGGGCGATGGTGCCGATGGTCTCGAGGGCGGCGGTGGTCACGGCGGCCTCAGGGGCGGCCAGGGCCGCGCCGGCGCTGCCCATGACGGCCGCCAGGGTCAAAAAGAAAACCAGAGACTTTTTCATTGCTGAACTCCTGAAAATAAAAGATATGGCGTGTGGCGCTTCACGGGGGCCCGCCGAGGGCGGGCGCGCCCGTCTGGTGGTCGATTTTTGTCTAATGGGCCTCGCTCAGGGCGTCGGTGATATAGATCATGGCCAGCAGGGTGATGATGAAGGCCTGGAGAAAGCCGGTCAAAAGGCCCAGGAACATCATCGGCAGCGGCACGAAATAGGCCCCGGCCAGGGAGAAGAGGATAAGGACGACCAGATCTTCGCCCATGACGTTGCCGAAGAGACGCAGCGACAGGGAAATGAGCCGGGAGAAATGGCTGATGATTTCAATGAAGAACATCAGCGGCGCCAGGGCCGGCATGGGCCCCAGGAAGTGTTTTATGTAGTGGCTGCCGTGCCTGCGGAGGCCCGCCGCGTGGGTCAGGGTGAAGATGACGATGGCCAGGCTGGCCGTGGTGTTGAGATTGGAGGTGGGGGCGAAGCTGCCGGGAATCAGGCCCTGGACGTTGCAGCAGAAAACATAGATGATCAGGGTGGCCATGAGCGGGAAAAAGGGCCGGCCTTTTTCGCCCATGACGGAGACCTGGAAGTTCTCGATCATTTCGATGAGGTATTCGAAAAGGTTCTGGAGCCCTCTGGGCACCAGGCTGATCTTGGCGGTGGCCAGGCGGCCCAGGATAATCAGGACCAGCATCACCAGCCAGGAATAGAGCACCTGCGGGTATTCATGGGCCAGGTGGCTGACCGGGCCGCCGATCAGGTCGGCGATGAGCGCCAGAAACATTAGGGGATGTTCCATGGAAACCTCCGAAACAGGACGCCGCCGGCGTCGGTTCCAACGATATCTTCGGGATTATAGCAAAAATCCGGATTGGAATCAAGCTGTGGATGAACCGAAAGCCAGGCCGGAAAAGCCAGGCCGGGGCCATAAAGAAACCCGCCCCGGAATCGGGGCGGGTCGGGTTTCAGGCTTTAATTTGCGCGGTCTTGGGTATTAGAACTCGAACTTGAAGCCCACGGTGCCGCCGAAGCCTTCCCGGTCGCCGAAGAGGCCGAAGAGGCCGAGATCGATGGAATACATGGCTTCCTCGGCGGGCTTGAAAGAGAAGCCGGCCTCGGCGAAGCCGCTGGAGCCGCCCAGGTCGGGGGCGTTGCGGATGCGGTCGGGGGGCACGCCGGGGCCGCTGATGCTGCCTTCGGCCTGGCCGTCATACTCGTGCTCCCAGGCCAGGCCCAGGTAGCCTTTGAGCAGCCCGCTTTCGCTAGTGTGGTTCAGGCGGGCGCCGAGGCGGCTGCTGACGGAATTCACATTGTCGAACTGGTAGGTTTCATAGGCGGTGCGGACCGTGTCGCCGTTGGTGCGGGTCCAGAGCAGCTTGCCGTAGACTTCGAGCATGGTCTGTTCGCTCAGGTCGAACTGCTGGCCCAGCCCGAGGTGGGCGCCGAAATAGTTGCCGCCGCTGTCCCAGCTGTGGTCATGGGGGCTGGCGAAACGGCTGTCCCTTTTGAGGCTGTAGTCGTTGTCCAGGCGGCCGCCGCGCAGGGAGCCTTCCAGGTAGGTGCCCTGATTGAACAGGTGACGGACGAAGAGGCCGCCGCCGAAGTGATCGACGTCGCCGTCGCCGAAGAGTTCGCCCAGGCGGGCGATGTTGGCGTAAGTGTCGTAGCTGCCGGCGCCGTAATCCAGGAAGAGGCCCAGGGTGGTCTGGCCGGCGCTGTTCTCGGCCCGGCGGGACAGGGCCAGGCCGACGCTGAAGTTGTCGACGTCAATGTCGCTGCCGGTCTTGGTCGTCAGCGAGGAACCGCCGAACTTGAGGCTCAGGACGGTGCTGTTGAGCGCGGCGGAGGCCGCTTCGCTCATCAGGGGCTCGGTGTTGCTCCAGAAGGTCTGGTTGAGGCTGGAGAGCCCGGCCAGGGAACCCTGCAGGAAGGTCTTGTAGCCGTCGGCCGTGGAGATGTTGTCGGCCATCAGCGGATTGTCGCCGACCTGGTCGACGTAGACATCCCAGAAGTACCTTCTCAGGCCGGCGTCCATGGCGAAATTATCGACCTGGCGGCCGTCGTAATAGTGCCGGGTGCCTTCGACCCGGATTACATCCCGATACTGAGGGGTGCCAGCATCCCAATACATGGCCTGGCCGTCGGTCTTGGTGACCAGGGTCACCAGGCCCAGGTCCAGGGACTTCAACTGGTATTCCGAACTGATGAAGGGATTCGCGCCGTCGCCGTTCCGGTAGTCCAGGTGCTGTTTGACCGGGTCGTAATTCTCCAGGTTGACCGGGCCGTCGTTCATGCGCAGCATGACCTGGTTGCTGTGGATGTCGGTCGTGTCAAAGGTGGACCACTTGTCGGACCAGACGTTGTTGAGGTTACTGCCGGCAAAGTAGGCGCCGGCCGTGTTCCAAGTGGCGTAGCTGTGCACCAGAAGGTTGTTGACGCTGTATTCCACACCGCCGGTCCCGATCTCGCCTTCCCGGCCCAGGGTGTTGGCGGTGTTGAACTCGGAGCCTTTCTGGAACTCCATAGTGTCATAGTGAATGTCGTCCTGAGCGGTGAGTGGGCCGCCACCAAGGACAGTGATGGCCATGTTCACGGTTTTGAACTGGCTGATGTTCAGCGAACCGTCGATCTTGACGTCCAGGACGCCGGCCAAGGCGGCCTGGCTGGCGCTGCCCGCGGCGTCGCCGTATTTGGTGCCGTCGGTGCCCTTGGTGAAGGTGAGGTTCAGGTCTTCCTTGACGATCAGGCTGCCGCCGTCGTTCAGATTGAAGGTCACCGCGCCGCCGTTGCCGGCGGAAACATCGTCGGCTGCGGAAGTATTGTCGCCGCCGTTGCCGGTTCTGAAGGTCATATCCTCATAGATGGCCACGTCATGACCTTCACCTTCAACGGTGATGTTGCCGCCCCGGCCGCCATTGCCGCCGAAAGCGCTGTCGCTGGTGATAATGTTTCTATCATTGTCAAAATAAATATCGGTGCCGGAATTGCCGCCGTTACCAGCGGTCAGGTTGACTGCCTCATTATAAGTCACCAGCTTGGCACTCAACTGGGTGAGCACGTCCCCGCCGTTGCCGCCCTGACCCCCGTGGCCGCCGTGACCGCCGGCGCCGCCAGTGCCGGCGCCGCCGCCGGTACCCAAGGTACCGCCGCTGGTGCCGTTGCCGGGGTTGCCGGGG
>JAISFR010000026.1 GCA_031263565.1 Candidatus Adiutrix sp.
AAGGTTGCATCGCGCTTTACAACTTCAGTTAGGTGAAGAACCAACAGCGAATCTCATAAGAGCTTCATTAGCAAGTTCAGCCAAATACGTTGAGCGTGATTGGCTTGATGCCGCTGTGCCTGTTGGGTTTTCCGGGACAAAAAAACAAAAACAAGAGTGGCGACTTAGGTTAAGTGGTTATGGCAAAGTAGACGATACTACGCTGTTCACTGGCATTAATCACGTTACACTATTTACCGAGGAAGCATTGGATTTGCGGCAGATCCACCTCTACAAGATACCTGTGCCGAGTGAATTTTTAAAACTCAACACGGCCAAGCGCATAGCCATAGGTTTTGCATATAATCCCCCGACACGTCTTAGTCGCAAAGACTACATTGCCAATAGCTTATGGTTTGAGATTTTCCGACGCATAGACGTTGAAACTCTGCTCAATTATAAGGGCAAGAAAGAAAAGACTGACGAAATCGCCGCTGAAGAAATTATGGATAACTTCAGTAAACAATACGGCGCGAAAGGGTTTAAACCTGGCTATACTGAAGTTAGGAACTCCACGCTTCAGCAAAGGGTATGGGAAAGAGGTGCAAAGGGTGGCTCCGAT
Source organism: Candidatus Adiutrix sp. (assembly GCA_031263565.1). GTDB lineage: Bacteria > Desulfobacterota > Desulfarculia > Adiutricales > Adiutricaceae > Adiutrix. The sequence goes on from JAISFR010000026.1 coordinate 602, forward strand.
CTGCTTTGGGAAGAAAATGACCCATTTATCCATATCCTTGTCACGGGGAAAACAAAGTTCAAGCACCCCGCAGAAATGGAACCACAGCCTTATGCCCTTGCAATTACTTTCTCATATGATAGTGAAGCCGATATTCAGCTACGGCAAAAACTGAGTGAGCAAGTTAAAACTAAGCAGCGTGAACAGGTTAGGACGCGCACCCAGATTCATGTTTAAGCGACAGATTGCGCGGTCAGTACAGCCATCTGGGCACACAACCGGAGGAGCAACGCGATGGTGGGTGTGGAAAGAGAATTCGACGAACAGCCTGTCGGGCAAGAGTTAGATTTGTCATCGTTACGAAATGCGGTGCTTTTCTACCAAGAGGCTTTAAAGGTTTATAGAGAGCTTATTGACGTCGGCACGACGGCTACGCAGCGGGAACTATTGCGCTCCGGTCTGATTCAGACCTTTGAAACGACCTATGAGTTATGCTGGAAGTACATGAAACGCTGGCTGGAGACTAATTTGAGCCCCGATGAGGCCAGCGGCGTCAATCGCCGGGAGTTGTACCGAATCTGCGCGGAAAATTTGCTCATTGATGATGTGAACCAGTGGATGGAATTTCACCAGGCCCGCAACCGCACTTCGCATATCTATAACGAAACTGTGGCCGAAGAAGTGTTCTCGGTGGCCAGTCGTTTTCTACCCTATGCCCAAGACTGCCTCAAGCAGCTTGAAGAACGCTCATGATCCACGTCACCGAGGCGGAGCTTAAAATAATTCTGGATATCCTAAAGGCCCACGCCCCGGCGGGCGAGGTCTGGGCCTTCGGCTCGCGGCAAAAAGGAACGCATAGAAAGCATTCCGACCTTGATCTGGCCGTGGTGGGAAATGGCCGGCAATCCCTGTCCGTCATCGGAAACCTTAAGGAGGCCTTTGTGGATTCGACTTTGCCGTATCGGGTTGATGTGCTGGACTATCACGCGGTGCTGCCGACTTTCCGTGAGATCATTGATACGGAGCATGAGGTAATTTTCAGAACAGCGGCTGCGGATGATTTGATATGAACTTCGGCCAAAGAGCGTTATGTTCTTAAAAGTCAAACAAAATAAAATCAGTGAGTTGTATAAAATATTGGGACGCGGGTTCAATTCCCAAAGGCGAAATTGAATCCAAAATGGGGTTGGGGGTAGATTTTTACTAGTTTTTTCATATAATAACGTGACGTTGAGTGATTTCAAGTGAAAAATAAGGCTATTGAGGGCATCAATGGGTATCGATAGGGGTATGATTAATTTTTAAAATCACATAAATAACAATAGTATTCAATTCCCGCCGCCTCATTGGGCGGTCCCGCCACTTTTTTCCTTGACAAGTCCGGCTTGCGGATATATATTTTTAGCAGTTGAGCAATTATTCAATTAAAGGCCGCCCTATGAACCCCGACAAAATCACCTGCGACTGTGAGGCCATCCATCAGGATATCCTGGATCTGGTCGTCCAAGAAATGCCGGAAAAGCGCTCGTTCGACTTGCTGGCCAATCTCTACAAGGCCTTTTCCGATCCGACCAGAGCCAGGATATTGTGGGCCTTGAAGAGCCATGAAATGTGCGTCTGCGACCTGGCGGCTCTCTTGAAGATGACCAAGTCGGCCATTTCGCATCAATTGAAGCTGCTGCGCCTCTCTAATCTGGTTAAATCCGAAAGAGACGGGCAGGTGGTCTTCTACTCACTGGCTGACGACCACGTCACTGAAATCCTGGCCTGTGGTTTTGACCATATCAATGAATAAGAAGTTGTTTTTTTATCCAGTAAGTTGAATAATAGTTCAACTGTTTGATGGAAAGGAGAAGATTATGTCCGTCACTGTCGAACGCTTTTTATGCAGTTGCGGCGCCTATCATCCGGCCGGCTCACGGTGTCCCCGGCCTTCGGCCGAGCCGGAGAGCCGGGACAGAGCCTGCGCCTGCGGCTGCGGACAGGCGCCCCCGGCGGCCGAGCCGGCGGCTACGGCCGCCGGGGGGCAGGCTTCGTCCACCCGGGCTGTTTATCGCATCGCCAATATGGACTGCCCCATGGAAGAGGCCCTGATCCGCAAAAAGCTGGCCGGTCTGCCCGGCATCACCGGCCTGAATTTCAACCTGATGCAGCGGCGGCTGACGGTCGATCACGAACTGCCCTCCACCGGGCCCATCGAGGCCGCGCTCGAGTCCATCGACATGAAGCCGGAAGCCGTCGATTCAAAAGGGGAGGCGCTCCGGGGCGGCCCTGTTTCAGCCCCCCAGATTCCCTGGGTCCGGCTTTTGGCGGCCGGCCTTCTGGCCGTCTTTTCCGAAATCTTTGAACTTATTGGCGAATGGGGCGCCAGCCCTCTGGGCTTGAATCCTCAGGCCTGGAGCCTCGGCGGGGTCGGGTTCGGTCCGTGGCTGCCCCTGGTTCTGGCGGTGGGGGCCATCGGACTCAGCGGCCTGGGCGTTTACCAAAAGGGCTGGATAGCGGTCAGGAATTTCAATCTGAACATCAACGCCCTGATGAGCGTGGCCGTGACCGGGGCGGCCATCATCGGGCAGTACCCCGAAGCGGCCATGGTCATGGTCCTCTTCAGCCTGGCCGAAGCCGTCGAGGCCAAGGCCCTGGACCGGGCCCGAAAGGCCATCAAGGATCTTTTGAACCTGACCCCGGAAAAAGCCTCGGTCAGGCAGGCCGACGGAAGCTGGGCGGAAATGGATATCCGGCAGGTGGCCGTGGGCTGCCTGGTCCGGGTGCGGCCGGGCGAAAGGGTGGCCCTGGACGGCGTCATGGTCGACGGCTGCTCGGCCGTCAATCAGGCCCCCATTACCGGCGAGAGCCTGCCGGTGGAAAAGACCGTGGGCGACCCGGTTTACGCGGGTACGGTCAACGAATCCGGTTACTTTGAATTCCGGGTCAGCGCCGGGGCCACCGACTCGACTTTGGCCCGCATCATCCACGCCGTGGAAGAGGCCCAGGGCCGCCGGGCCCCCATGCAGCGCCTGGTCGATCAGTTCGCCCGGATCTATACTCCGGCCGTTTTTCTGATTGCCGTCGGGGTGGCCGTCCTCCCGCCGCTTTTGGCCGGCGGGGTCTGGACCGGGTGGATTTACACCGCTCTGGTCATTTTGGTCATCGGCTGCCCCTGCGCCCTGGTCATCTCGACCCCGGTCAGCATCGTCAGCGGTCTGGCCGCCGCCACCGGCCAGGGGATTTTGATCAAAGGCGGCCTTTTTCTGGAAAAGGGCCGGCGGCTGAAGTGGCTGGCCCTGGACAAGACCGGCACCCTCACCCACGGCCGGCCCCGGCAGACAGATTTTGTGGAACTGGGCGGGATGAACAGGGAAGAGGCTGTGGCCCTGGCGGCCAGTCTGGCCGCCCGCTCCGAGCACCCGGTCTCCCGGGCCATTGCCGAAGACGCGGCCGAAAAAGGCTTTGAGCGGCTTGAGGTGAGCGAGTTAGCGGCCCTCCCCGGCCGGGGCCTCAGCGGGGTCATTAACGGCCAAAAATGGTATCTCGGCAACCACCGCCTGGTGGAGGAATTTCAGAAATGCTCGGCTGAACTGGAAGAAAAACTCTTCCGGCTGGAAAAAGAGGGTAAGAGCGTGGTGGCCCTTATCGGCGCTCAGGGCGTCGCGGCCCTGTTCGCGGTGGCCGACACCATCAGGGAAAGCAGCCGGGAGGCCATCGCCGAACTGAAGAAAATGGGCGTCAAGACCATGATGCTCACCGGCGACAACCAGCACACGGCCCGGGCCATTGCCGGGCAGGTCGGGGTGGACGGTTACGAAGGCAATCTCTTGCCGGAGGACAAGCTGGCCATCGTGGACCAATTGGCCGCCAGCGGCCTGGTGGGCATGGTCGGCGACGGCATCAACGACGCCCCGGCCCTGGCCAAGGCCGACGTGGGCTTTGCCATGGCCGCCGCCGGAACGGACACGGCCATCGAAACGGCCGACGTGGCCCTGATGGATGACGACCTGCGCAAGATTCCGCGCTTCATCCGTCTGTCCAGGTCCACCTACGCCATTTTGCTGCAGAACATCACCCTGGCCCTGACCGTCAAGGCCGTCTTCTTAGCCCTGGCCTTCATGGGCCAGGCCACCATGTGGATGGCCGTCTTCGCCGATATGGGCGCCAGCCTCCTGGTGGTGGCCAACGGTTTGCGGGCCATGCGGAAATAGCGGAAACTCATTTTCCGGCGGCCGGGGCGGGCGGCTTCTTCAGGCCGCCTGCCCCGGGACGTTTTTTCTTGCCTTCCGGCCCGCTCTGGCATAAACTCTAGGCGATCATGAATTTCAGGCCGGGCCGGGGGTCCGGCCGGGAAGCGGACTTGTAAAATATGGCTGAAATCGGCATAATTATGGGCAGCGATTCCGACTGGCCCATTGTGGAGCCGGGCTGGCGGCAGCTTCAGGCTTTGGGGCTTTCGGCCGAAGTCCTGGTGGCTTCGGCCCACCGCAGCCCGGAGGCCGTGCGCGATTTCGTGCTGGGCGGCGAAGGGCGGGGCCTCAAGGTTTTCATCGCCGCGGCCGGCGCGGCCGCCCATCTGCCGGGCGTGGTGGCCTCTTTTACCCGGCGGCCGGTCATTGGCGTCCCGGTCTCCGGTTCGGCCTTAAAGGGCCTGGACGCCCTCTTGAGCATAGTCCAGATGCCGCCGGGCATCCCGGTGGCCACCGTGGCCATTGACGGCGGCCAAAACGCGGCCCTCTTGGCCGCTTCCATTCTGGCGCTGAACGACCAGGCCCTGGACCGGCGCCTGGCCGAATTTCGCCGGGTTCAGGCCGAGGGCGTCAGGGCCAAAAATGAAAGCCTCCAGGCCAGGCTGAACGGCTGACTGTCTAATGACCCCTAAGTTATTGTCAACATTTGGGCCTAAAAACTGATTATTTCAATCGCAAAAATAAGGTCGGTTATTTTTGCGCCCGGACTTGGGGGCGGACAGATGGAAAAAGGTCGAATGCTCTACGAGGGCAAAGCCAAACAAATTTTTGAAACCGGGCGTCCCGATGAGGTGCTGGTTTATTATAAGGATGACGCCACCGCCTTCAACGGCGAAAAAAAAGGCACTATCGAAGCCAAGGGCCTTTTGAACAACGCCATAGCCACCCGCTTTTTCGAGCTTCTGGAAAAAGAAGGCCTGCCGACCCACTTTATCAAAAAAGTGGATGACCGTTCCATGCTGGTCAAAAAGCTGGAGATCATTCCCATTGAAGTGGTCGTGCGCAACCTGGCCGCCGGCAGCCTGGCCAGGCGCCTGGGCTGGGAAGAGGGGCGGGAGCTCAGGGCGCCGGTGCTGGAATTCTATTATAAAGATGATGCCCTGGGCGACCCCCTGATCAACCGCTGTCACGCGGCCGAGCTTCAAGCCGCCAGCCCCGCCGAGCTGGATCAACTGGAAGCCCTGGGCCTGAAGGTCAACGGCCTTCTTAAGGAATACCTCCTGGCCCGCCAATTGATTTTAGTGGATTTCAAGCTGGAGTTCGGCCGCTATAACGGCCGAATTCTCCTGGGCGACGAAATTTCTCCGGATACCTGCCGTTTTTGGGACGCCGCCACCAAAGAGAAACTGGATAAAGACCGTTTTCGCCGGGACCTGGGCGGGGTCGAAGAAGCCTATCAGGAGATCTGCCGGCGCTTGAAGGGGTGAAGAATGTTTAAAGCCGTGGTTACCGTGATGCTGAAGAAAAGCGTTCTGGATCCCCAGGGCGCGGCGGTGGAGCGGGCCTTGAAATCAATGGGTCACAGCGGAATCGGGTCGGTGCGCATCGGCAAGTCCATCGAGATCCTGCTGGACGGGCGGGACGAAGCCGAGGCGGAGGCCCGCGTGGGCGACTGGGCTGACCAGCTTCTGGCCAATCCCGTCATGGAAACCTACGCTGTGGCTGTGGAGAAGCTGAAATGAGCCGCCGGGTTTCGGCGGCGGTCATTGTCTTCCCGGGCTCGAACTGCGACCGCGACTGCGCCCGGGGCTGGGAGGCGGCCACCGGACAGGCCGCCGACTTTGTCTGGCACAAAGACGGCGCCATGCCCGATTATGACGTGGTCATCATTCCCGGCGGTTTTTCCTTCGGGGACTATCTGCGTTGCGGCGCCATCGCCCGCTTCAGCCCCATCATGAACGAGGTGCTGCGCCTGGCCAGACGGGGCAGCCGCATCATCGGCATCTGCAACGGCTTTCAGATTCTGACCGAAGCCCGCCTTTTGCCCGGGGCTCTTTTGCGCAACCGCGATCTGCTGTTCATCTGCCGGGACATTTATCTGCGGGTGGAAAATGCCCGCAGCGACTTCACGGCCGGCTACCGGCCGGGCCAGGTGATCCGCTATCCCATCGCCCACGGTGAGGGCGGCTTTACGGTCAGCCCGGCCGGCCTCAAAAAACTCCAGGACGAAGACCGCGTCGTCCTGCGTTACTGCGACCCCGAAGGACGGGTGGCGCCGGACAGCGCGCCCAACGGCTCCCTGGACAACATTGCCGGCCTCATTAATGAAGAGGGCAATATCCTGGGCCTGATGCCCCACCCGGAGCGTCTGTCGGAGAGCATCCTGGGCGGCGACGACGGCCGGATCATGTTTCAATCCATCTTTGAGGCGGCCGTCGGCGCCGGAGGTCTGAACTGATGTGCGGCAATGCCGGCCCCTGGCTGGAACACGGCCTGACCCAAGAGGAATACGACCGCATCGTTAAGCTCATGAAAAGGGAGCCCAACTACGAGGAACTCTCCCTTTTCGGGGTCATGTGGTCGGAACACTGCAGCTATAAAAATTCCCGGGCCCAGCTCAAAAAATTCCCCACCCGGGGGCCCCAGGTCCTTCAGGGGCCGGGCGAGAACGCCGGGGTGGTGGCCGTGGGCGACGGCCTGGGCGTGGCCTTTAAAATGGAGAGCCATAACCACCCCTCGGCCATCGAGCCCTACCAGGGCGCGGCCACCGGGGTGGGCGGCATCATCCGCGACATTTTCGCCATGGGCGCCCGGCCCATCGCCTCCTTGAACAGCCTGCGCTTCGGCCGGCTGGACGACAACCGCACCCGCCGTCTTTTGAGCGGAGTGGCGGCCGGCATCGCCGGCTACGGCAACTGCCTGGGCATCCCCACCGTGGCCGGCGAGGTCTATTTTCACCCGGCCTACCAGGGCAACCCCCTGGTCAACGCCATGTGCGTGGGTCTGGTGGATGAGAAGAAGATTTTCAAGGGCTCGGCCACCGGGGTGGGCAACATCGTCATGGTCGTCGGCGCCCGCACCGGGCGCGACGGCATCAAGGGGGCCAGTTTCGCCTCCGAGGAACTGAGCGATTCCGACCCGGACAAGCGGCCCAATGTCCAGGTGGGCGACCCCTTCATGGAAAAATTGCTTTTGGAGGCCACCCTGGAGATCCTGGAACGGAATCTGGTCATCGGCCTTCAGGACCTGGGCGCGGCCGGCCTGACTTCCTCGGGCTCGGAAATGGCCGGCCGGGCCGGCAACGGCCTTTATATCGACATTTCCAAAGTCCCCCTGCGGGAAGAAGGTCTGGCCCCCTGGGAAATCATGCTCTCCGAATCCCAGGAGCGCATGCTCCTGGTGGTCGACCCGGCCAAGGTGGAAGAGATCCGGAAAATTTTCGACAAATGGGATCTGGTCGCCTCGGCCATCGGGGAAGTCACCGGCGACGGGCACTTCACGGTCAGGCGCGGGGATGAGGTTCTGGCCTCGGTGCCGGCCGGGCTTCTGACCGATCAGGCCCCGGTGAACATCCGTCCCCAGCGGGAGCCGGCCTATTTCCAGGAAAAAAAGAAGGCCGACTTTTCCCGGCTCCTCAATTGCGGCGACTGGGCCGATTTGTTGAAAAAGCTCCTGGCCTCGCCCAACATCTGCTCCCGCCGCTGGATTTATGAGCAGTATGACCATATGGTGGGGCTGAACACGGTTTTGCGGCCCGGCGGGGACGCGGCCGTGCTGCGCCTTCCGGGCAGCCGCCGGGGCCTGGCTTTGTCCTGCGACTGCAACAGCCGCTACGTCTACCTCGACCCGCGCCGGGGCGGGGCCATTGCCGTGGCCGAGGCGGCCCGCAACGTGGCCTGCACCGGCGCCCGGCCCCTGGCCCTGACCAACTGCCTCAATTTCGGCAACCCCGAAAACCCGGAAATTTATTGGCAGTTCGTCCAGGCCACCGACGGCCTGGCCGAGGCCGCTTTGGCGCTGGATACCCCGGTCACCGGCGGCAACGTCAGTTTCTACAATGAATATAACGGGCAGCCCATCCCCCCGACCCCGACCATCGGCCTGGTCGGGCTGTTGGAAGATGTGGAAAAAAGGGTTTCCAGCGAATTTAAAGCGGCCGGCGATTTGGTCTATGTCCTGGGCCAAAGCCGGGAGGAACTGGGCGCCGGCGAGGCCCACTGGCTGCTGACCGGGCGGGACGAAGGCCAGGTGCCGGAAATCGATTTGAAAGAAGCCCGCCGGCTCAACGATTTTCTGGTGGAAGCCGCCGCCGGGGCTTACTTGCGCTCGGCCCACGACTGTGCCGAGGGCGGTCTGGCCGTGGCGCTGGCCGAAAGCTGCCTGATCGGCGGTTTCGGGCTGGAAGCCCGCTGGCGGACCGACATTTCCACGGCGGCCGCCCTTTTCGGCGAAAGCCAGTCCCGGGTCATTGTTTCCGTGGCCCCTGGGAACAGGGCCGTTTTTGAGAACCTGCTCTCGTCCCGGGAAATCTGTCACGTTCACCTGGGTCTGGTGACCGATTTTGATTTTTGTCTGGAGATAAATGGGGAAAGCCTGAACATTCCGGTGGCCGAACTGGCCGCCCCTTATAACGAAAGTCTGGCCCGGATGGTCAAGCCGCCGATGAATGAAGATGCCGCTTTATGACTGTGAAATGTGATTTGGAACTGAAGCCGCAAGACGTCACGTCGCCCCGCTGGAAAGAAGAGTGCGGGGTGGCCGGCGTCTGGGCGCCGGGTCGTTCGGTGGTCGATCTCTGCTATCTGGGGCTTTTCGCCCTTCAGCACCGGGGGCAGGAAAGCGCCGGCCTGGCCGTGACTGACGGCCTTCATATTGATATGGAAAGAGGCATGGGCCTGATGCGCGAGGCTTTCCGCCACCGCCTGCCGTCGCTCAAAGGGCACGCGGCCATCGGGCACGTGCGTTATTCCACCTGCGGGGCCAGCCTTTTCAATAACATTCAGCCCATTTTCGCCTATTTTTCAGGCGGCTTCATCTGCCTGGCCCATAACGGCAGCCTGACCAACGCCCCCAGTCTTCGCCGGCGCCTGGAAAAAGACGGCTGCGTTTTTCAGACCGGCACCGACACCGAGGCCATTCTCAACCTCATCGCCCGCGACGGCGCCCAGACGACCGAAGAAAAGATCGCCGCCAGTTTGCAGCAGATCGAAGGCGCCTATAGCCTGACCATCATGACCGGCGATCGGCTGATCGGCGTCCGCGATCCTTACGGCTTCCGGCCGCTCTGCCTGGGGAGCCTCCCCGGCGGCGGCTATGTGCTGGCTTCGGAAAGCTGCGCCCTGGACGCGGCCGGGGCTGAATTCATCCGCGATGTGGCCCCCGGGGAAATGCTCATTATCGACAGAGACGGCCTCCATTCCCGAATCATCGGCGCCCGGCCCCGTCTGGCCCGTTGCGTGTTCGAATATATTTATTTTGCCCGGCCGGACAGCGTTCTCGACGGTCTTTCGGTCTGGCAGGCCCGCTACCGCCTGGGCCAGCAACTGGCCCGCGAATTTACGGGGGCGGCCGACATGGTCACCCCGGTGCCCGACACCGGCATCACCGCCGCCCTGGGCTTTGCCGCTGAAAGCGGCCTCCCCTACGTCGAAGGCCTGATTAAAAACCGCTATGTGGGCCGCACCTTCATCCTGCCGGACCAGGCCGAGCGCCAGAGCACCGTGGAGATGAAGCTCAACCCCATCCGGGCCAACCTCAAAGATAAAAGGGTCGTTCTGGTGGATGATTCCCTGGTGCGGGGCACCACCAGCGCCAGCCTGATTTCCCTGATCCGCAGGGCCGGGGCCGGGGAGGTCCATTTCTGCATCTCCTCTCCGCCCATCACCCATCCCTGTTATTACGGCATCGACACCGCCGTCCGCAAGGAATTGATAGCCTCGCACAAAACGGTCGATGAAATTCGACGAATCATTTCGGCCGACGGCTTGCAGTACCTGTCCCGTCCGGGCCTCATGGGCGCCGTGGGCGACCCGGAAGAAAAGCTGATGTGCGGCGCCTGCTTCAGCGGCGAATACCCCACGTCCGTCAAAGACGTGGAAAACAAAGAATGCAAATAGGTTTTCCATGAGCGGCCAGTCCCCCAAGTCTTTTTCCTACCGCGACAGCGGCGTGGATATCGAAGCCGGCAATCTGGCCGTGGAAAAAATCAAATCGGCCGCGCGCTCCACCTTCCGGCCGGAAGTGCTGGGCGATCTGGGCGGCTTCGGGGCTCTCTTCGCCCTTGACCGGGCCCGCTACCAGAACCCGGTGCTGGTTTCGGGCGCCGACGGGGTGGGCACCAAGCTGAGGATCGCCTTTATGATGAACCGCCACGAGACCATTGGCCGCGACGTGGTGGCCATGTGCGTCAACGATGTGCTGGCCCAGGGGGCCGAGCCGCTTTTCTTTCTGGACTATCTGGCCGTCGGGAAGCTCGACCCGGTTCAGGTGGCCGAAGTGGTGGGCGGCGTGGCCGACGGCTGCCGCGAATCGGGCTGCGCCCTGATCGGCGGGGAAACGGCCGAAATGGCCGGTTTCTACGGGACCGGGGAATATGATCTGGCCGGTTTCTGCGTGGGCGTGGCCGAGCGGGACAGACTCCTGCCCCGCGCGGATATGGAAGCCGGCGACGTGCTGCTGGGCCTGCCTTCCAGCGGGCTTCACTCCAACGGCTATTCCCTGGTGCGCAAGATTTGCTTCGAGCACCGGCGGCTCAAGGTCGGCGACTATATTGAGGAACTGGGGAAAACCCTGGGCCAGGAGCTTTTGACGCCTACCAGGCTTTACCCCGGAATCATTCTGCCCCTCCTGGACCGGTTTAAAATCAAGGGTCTGGTGCACATCACCGGCGGCGGCTTCCAGGAAAATCTGCCCCGGGCTCTGCCCGAAGGGCTTCTGGCCCGGGTGGAAACCACGGCCTGGCCGGTGCCGCCCATCTTCCGTCTGCTTCAGGACTGGGGTCAGGTCGGCGATTTTGAGATGTACCGCACCTTCAATATGGGCGTCGGCCTGGCCCTGATTGTTCCGGCCGGCGAGGCCGGCGAGCTGGCGGGCGCCCTGAAGGCGGCCGGCGAGAATGTTTTCCGCATCGGTCGATTGGAAAACGGGCCGCGCCGAACCGTGCTGGAGGGATTGAAAGATGGCTGAAGTTCTGTGTCTGGGCATTCTGGTTTCCGGCCGGGGCAGCAACCTGGCCGCCATTGCCGCTCAGATCGAGGCCGGCCGCCTGGCGGCGCGGGTGGGGGTGGTCATCAGCGACAACCCTTTGGCCCCGGCTCTGCGAATAGCCGCTGAAAAGCGCTTGCCGAAGGCGGTGGTGGAGAGAAAAGCCTTTCCGGACAAGGCCTCCTTTGAGACTGAAATCGCCGCGATACTAAAAGCCCATCAGGTGGACCTGGTAGTCCTGGCCGGCTTCATGCGCCTGTTGGGCCCTTTGTTGACGGCCGAGTTTCCGGATCGCATCATCAACGTCCACCCGGCCCTGCTGCCCGCTTTTCCCGGGCTCAACGCCCAGAAGCAGGCCCTGGACCGCGGCGTGAAAATCGCCGGCTGCACCGTACATTTCGTCAATGAAATCATGGACGGCGGGCCTATCATTGCCCAGGCGGCCGTGCCGGTTCTGCCGGACGACACTGAAGAAAGCCTGAGCGCCCGCATACTTGAGGAAGAGCACCGGCTGTTGCCCGAAGCCATCGGCCGCTTGGCCCCGATTCTGACCCTGAGGCGGTAAATTATGGAGCTGGAAAGAAAAAACCCCGAGGTGGAAAAAATTAAAATCCTGGTGGTCGGCAGCGGGGCCCGGGAACACGCCCTGGCCTGGAAGCTGGCCCAGAGTTCCCGGGCCGGCCAGGTCTATGCGGCCCCGGGCAACCCCGGCCTGGACATCATGACCAAACTGGCGCCCATCAGGGCCGACGATATCGAGGCCCTGACCGATTTCGCCAAAAGGGAAGAGATCGGCCTGACGGTCATCGGGCCGGAGGCCCCTCTGGCCCTGGGTCTGGCCGACCGCCTGGAGGCGGCGGGTCTGGCGGTTTTCGGCCCCAAGGCGGCCGCCGCCCGGCTGGAAAGTTCCAAACCTTTCGCCAAGGAATTCATGCTGCGGCATAATATCCCCACCGCCGCCTACCGCAGCTTCGACAGTTCGGCCGAAGCCCTGGCCTATCTGGGCCGGAAGCCCGACGAACCCATTGTGGTCAAAGCCGCCGGTCTGGCCCAGGGCAAAGGGGTCACCGTGGCCCAAAACCGGGCCGAAGCCGAGGCCGCCGTGCGTGAAGCCATGGATGACGGACGTTTCGGCGAAGCCGGCCGGCAAGTGATCATCGAGGACTATATTGACGGCGAGGAAGTGACCATTCTGGCTTTCTGCGACGGCCGGAGCATCGTGCCCATGCCCCCGGTGCAGGATCACAAGCGGCTGGGGGAGGGCGACACCGGCCCCAACACCGGCGGCATGGGCGCTTATTCCCCGGTGGCCGTTTATACGCCGGAGCTGGCCAAAATAGTCGAGGAGAGCATTATTCAGCCCACTTTAAAGGGGCTCCTGGCCGATGGACTGGACTACCGCGGCTGCCTCTATTTCGGGCTGATGCTGCCCACGGCCGATTCCCCCTATCAGGGGCCGCAGGTCATTGAATACAACGCCCGCTTCGGCGACCCGGAGGCCGAGGTGCTTATGCCGCTGTTGGAATCGGACCTGGTGGAGATCATGCTGCTCTGCGCCGAAGGGCGTCTGGCCGGCCACCCCATCATCTGGCGGGACGAGACCTCGGTCTGCGTGGTCATCGCCTCCGGCGGCTATCCGGGCTGTTATCAGACCGGCCTGGTCATTACCGAAGACGTGCCTTCCATGGTGGGCGCTTCCATGGCCTTTCACGCCGGCACGGACCTCAACGACAGCCGGGAGACCATTACCGCCGGGGGCCGGGTCATGACCGTGGCCGCCAAAGAGGGCACTTTGGAAAAAGCCCTGTTCCTGGTTTATGACCGGGTTCGGGCCATCCACTTCAAAGACGCCTATTACCGCCGGGATATCGCCCACCGGGAGCTGGCCCGCCACTACCGGTGAGCCCGAAAAAAGTCAGTTGGAGCCGCTGGCGGCCGCTCATCCAACTTTTGAGCCTGGGCGCTTTCCTCTTTTTTCTGCTGTCCCGGGCGGTCTGGCCGGCCGGGGAGAGCCTTTGGCCGCCGGATTTGTATTTGCGGCTGGATCCTTTGGCGGCCCTGGGGGCGCCCCTGGCGGCCCGGGACTGGATAGGCCGTCTGCTCCCGGGCCTGATCCTGATAGCGGCCAGCCTCTTCGTGGGGCGGATTTTCTGCGGCTATCTCTGTCCCTTTGGCGCGACCCTGGATCTCTGGAGCGCCGTCAGGCGTCGATTGTCGGGGCCCAGCCCGGCGCGTTTGAAGGCCGCCTGGCGACGGCCCAAATATCTTTTGCTGATCGTGGTTCTGGGCGCCGCGCTTCTGGGCGTCAATCTGTTGTATTGGGCCGCGCCCATCCCCCTGATTACCCGGTTTTACGCCCTGATTCTTCACCCCCTGTTTTCCAGCCTGGGCGGTTTCATCCTGACCCAGGGCGGCGGCCTTCTGGAGGCCCTGGGCCTTTCGGCTCTGACTTATTCCAATTTCAGTCCCCGGGGCTTCGACAGTCTCTTTTTTTTAATATTTTTTTTCGGGATTGTCCTGGTTCTGGAGTGGCGTTGGCCGCGCTTCTGGTGCCGGGTTCTCTGCCCGGCCGGGGCCCTCTTGGCCCTGGCCTCTTCCCGGCCCCTCTGGCGGCGGCGGGTGGCCGGCTGCCTCGCTTGCGGCCGCTGCGTCCGGGCCTGCCCCACAGCGGCCATCAGCGCCGACGGTCGCGGCTGCCAATCCGGCGAATGCCTCGCCTGTCAAAGCTGTGTGGATATCTGCCCGGTTTCGGCGGTCAGTTTCCGGCCTGGGAAAAAAGAAAACCGGCCTGAGGCGGAGAAGGGCGGTGAGGAGACCGGTCCGTTCCGGCCAGTTTCGCGAAGAGCTTTTCTGGGGAGCGCCGCCCTGGGGCTGGCTCTGGGCGGCTTTCACCGCCGGGGCCCGGCGCTTCTGATGGGGGCCGGACAGGCCGGAACTTTGGTGCGCCCGCCGGGCAGCCTCCCGGAGGCTGAATTTCTGGTCCGCTGCCTGCGCTGCGGTGAATGTCTCAAGGCCTGCCCGTCCAATGCTTTGGCCGCCTCTTCCCTCGGCTCGGGGCTTGCGTCGCTTTTCAGCCCTTATCTTCTGGCCCGGCGGGGTCCCTGTCAGCCGGAATGCCGCCGCTGCGGCCAGCTCTGCCCCAGCCAGGCCATTTTGTCTTTACCCCTTGAGGAGAAGCGCTGGGCCAAGATGGGCACGGCCGTGGTCCTCAGGGAGACCTGCCTGGCCTGGGCCGAAAACCGGCGTTGCGTGGTCTGCCAGGAAGTCTGCCCTTACGGGGCCCTCGATCTGGTGCAGGAAGCCGGCCGGGAAGCGCCGACGCCGGTGGTCAGGGCGGAACGCTGTTACGGCTGCGGCTATTGCGAGCACCACTGCCCGGTGCCCAGGCCGGCCATAGTGATCGGCCCGGAAGGCGCTTTGCGTCTGGCCTCTCCCGATTACCGGCGAGAGGCTCTGGCCAGGGCTCTGGACCTCGACCCGGAAAGCCGGGCCCGGGAAGCGGATCTGCCGGAAGGCGGCCTGCCGCCGGGCTTTCTGGATCTGGACTGAATTTTATCGAGGCACCGCTACCCGGGGCCTTGATAGGGCGGCCTCTTTATTTTGGCAACCTGACCGTGAAATTGCTGCCCTTGCCGAACTCGCTCTCCGCCGTCACCGTTCCGCCGTGCGCGGTCACGATGGACTTCGCGATCGTCAAGCCGATCCCAACGCCGCCTGTCTTGCGGTTGCGGGAAACATCCGTTCTGTAAAACCGTTCGAAAACCAGCGGAAGTTCCGCCTCCTGGAGGCCAATGCCGTTGTCCTCCACGGAAATCACGCCGGCCTCCGCACTATCCCGAACGGACACGCGCACCTGTCCGCCTTCCGGCGTATACTTGATCGCGTTGCTGATCAGATTGGCGACCACCTGGCCGATTCTGTCCTTATCGGCGCTGAGCACGGATGTTGCGCCTTTCACGACCAGCGCGATATTCTTCTTTTGCGCCTCGGTTTCCAGCCCGTCCGCAACGGAACGGGCCAGCGCGAGCAGATCGGCGTCGGATTTTTGCAACCGGAAATTCTCGCCTTCCGCCTGGGCCAGCCGCCCCAGGTCGGACACCAGCACACCGAGCCGCCCGATCTCATCGTACACGCTCTGCAGCCGCTCGGTGGTCGGCTCCCAGACGCCTTCCAGCATAATTTCCAAATGCGAGCTTATCGCCGAAACCGGCGTCCGCAGTTCGTGCGCGATGTCGGTGACCAGCCGCCTCCGCAGCCGCTCCTGCCGGTCGAGCGCGTCCGCCAGGTGGTTCAAGGCATCGGCCAGTTCGTCGGCCTCCCGCGTTTTCGTCCGGCCGTCAAATCGAATGGCGTAGTCGCCGTCAGCGATGCGCCTGGCTATTTTCGCCGCCTTTACGATTGGCCGGGCGACACGGCGCGCCAGAACCCAGCCGGCCAATACGGCGGCGGCCAGCGCCAGCGCGCCGACGGCGGCCAGGATGGCGTTCAGCGTATCCAAAAAGCGAAGGTCGCTCTCGCTCAAAAAATACGGGCCGTAATAGCTGACCTCGACGCTGCCGATCAGACGCCCGTTGGACGTCAGTTCGTAGGTATGCGCGGCGAATTCTCCGCTCAGGGAAGGGCGCCGGGCGTCCATGCGCTCTATGATATCCATCATAACCTGCGAACAGGCCGCCATGTCGTGATTCTCCGCGTCCCAGACAAGCCGGCCGTCCGCGTCCGCCACTTTTATGATGTAGCCGTCGTACAGGGAATACATGCCGAGGCCGTGAATGAAGCTCTCATCCCATTTTTGCGAGAGAGCGTCGTACTGCCGGCTTATATTGTCGGCTATGGCCTCCGCCTTCAAAACCTCCTGCTTCAGAACGTGCCGTTCATACTGCCGCCCTATTAAGACGTTGGACAGGGCGCTCACCAGCAGCACCGTCAAAAGAACGATCAGCGCGATGAGGAGCGACAGTTGCGCCCGCAGCCCGCGCGGCATCCTACAGGCCCCCGAACTTGTATCCGAGGCCGTAGACCGTGAGGATGTAGACGGGCCGGCGCGTGTCGTCCTCTATCTTCTGCCTGATGTTTTTGATGTAGTTGTCGACCGCCCGGTCGTAACCGTCGAAATTCTCGCCCAGGGCGATCTCGATCAGTTCCTCGCGGGTGAACACCTTGCCGGGATACTTCATCAGCGCGGCCAGTATCTTTGACTCGCTGGGCGTTAAGCTCACGTCGGCATCCTTTTTCCGCACGATGTTCTTTTCGAAGTCAACCGTGAGATCGCCGTCCCTAAACGAGTTCCTGACCGTAAGCGGCACCAGGTCGTCCGCGGTCCGGCGCAGGATGGCCTCCGCGCGGGCGCAGAGGGCCTTCAGGCTGAACGGCTTCGTCACGTAATCGTCCGCGCCGAGGCCAAGCCCGGCCACCTGGTCGTTTTCCTCCGCTTTCGCGGTCAGCATGACGATGGGGACGCGGGATCTTTTGCGCAGCGCGGCGCAGAGCTCCTCGCCGGACATGCCCGGCATCATCAGGTCCAGGATGACCAGAGAAATGTTCTCCCGGTCAAATATTTCCAGGGCCCGCCGCCCGCTTTCAGCCGGAAACACCTTGAACCCCCTGCTTTCCAGGAAGGACGCGACCGCCTCCAATATTTTCGGCTCGTCGTCCACCGCGAGTATATTTTTTTTTGTTTGGGGCATGGTCACTGGAAGACGGCTCTACCGCCGAGGCCGGGGGCGGCCGGCCCGGATATCAGGCTATGATATCGTAGCCCTGATCCACGATCTCAGACTTGATTTTGTCCGGCGGCGCGGCCGTGGGGTCATGTTCGACCGTCACGGTCTTGGCCCCCAGGTCCACCGCCACGTTTGCCACGCCGGACAAAGCGCCGACCGCCTTCGTAATCGCCTTGACGCAGTGTTCGCAGGACATGCCGTCCACCTTCAGAATTGTCGTTGCCATGTCGAATACCTCCAGTTACTGTAAATCAAAGGGTTTTAAGAGTTTCCACACCTGCTCGGTTTTCCCGTTGGTCTCAATGGGAACCTGCGCATAGGCCCAACCCGCCACCTTGTCCGGGTCAAGGCCCGCGGCCGTCAGTGGTTCCGGGTTCAGCACAAACACGATATCCTTATCTTGAACGCTTTGGTCATAGCCGTTGGTTTTCACGTCCTTCGCCCACTCAAACAGGTTGCCGTCGCCCAGCTTCACGCCGTAGTGGTCAAGGGAACTGTGGTAGTTGACGGCCTCGCGGTATTTGCTGACTATCTGCTCATAGGCGGCCAACGCGGTGGAACCGCCGCTGTAAGTCAGCCGGTCGTCGCCGAGCTTCGTTCCGACCATCAGCATTTTGCTCCCCATGCCGCCCATCGGGCCGCCCTCGTAAAAGGCGTAGTTGTCAGGCAATTTGCCGGGGTCGAGGCCCGCGTCGAGGAACGGTTGCGCGTCGAACTCCAGCATGACGTCGTGGAGGGGGCTTCGGCTGTAATCCTCACTCCAGATGAAGCGCACGGAATCGTCCGGCGCGGAGAGCGACCACCCGGCGTTCAGTTCGTCGGCCCGCACTTTGTCGGGGATGATTTTCAATATGGTCTCCAAAGCAGTGACGGAAGTTCTGCCCACCACATCAAGGCCGCCTCCGTCTGAACAGGCGACGGCGGTGAGCGCCAGCGCTACGGCGAGACAGAGCCGGGTCGCTTTTCTGGTCATTTTTTTCATTGTCAGGCCTCATCCCTTTCTTGGCGCATGGGTTTGAATCTTTTCAAACGCAGGGCATTCGTAAGCACCGATACTGAACTGAGGGACATGGCCGCCGCCGCGAAAATCGGGTTGAGCAGGGGACCGCCCCATAACAGGCGCAACAGGCCGGCGGCGATTGGGATGCCGACGACATTATAGCCGAACGCCCAAAACAGGTTTTGCTTGATGTTGCGGATGGTGCGCCTGCTCAGATGAATCGCGGTCGGAACGTCGCGGAGATCGGAACGCATGAGCACAATGTCCGCGCTCTCCATCGCCACGTCCGTGCCGGAGCCGATGGCCAGGCCTATGTCAGCCTGGACAAGCGCGGGCGCGTCGTTGATCCCGTCGCCGACCATAGCCACCTTCTGGCCGTCGCCTTGCAGCTTTTTGACCTCGCTCGCCTTGTCCTGCGGCAGCACTTCGGCCAGCACCCGGTCAATGCCGACCTGTTTGGCTATGGCCCCGGCGGTCTGGCGGTTGTCGCCCGTAATCATGACGACCTTAAGGCCCATTTGGCGGAGGCTAGCGATGGCCGCCCGGCTGGACGGTTTCACCACGTCGGCCACGGCCACGATCCCCGCCAGCCGCCCGTCCACGGCGATATACATAGGCGTTTTGCCTTCGTCCGCGAGCCTGTCGGCCTCGGCTTTCAGAGCCGTCAGCGCGATGCCGCGCTCGTCCATGAGCTTGCGGTTGCCCACCAGGATGCTTTGCCCGCCTATTTGCGTCTCGATTCCGTGCCCGGTGATGGAGTTGAAGCCGTCCGCTTTCAGAAAGTCCAGGCCTTTATCCTGCGCGTCCGCCACAATCGCCCGGCCCAGCGGGTGTTCCGAGCTTTTTTCGGCGGAAGCGGCCATTTGCAGCAGATGGTCGGCGGGGAAGCCTTCCGTCGCCAGCACGTCGGTCACGGCCGGCTTGCCCTCGGTAATCGTGCCGGTCTTGTCCAGGACGATGGTGTTGATTCGGTGCGCTGTTTCCAGAGCCGCGCCGCTTTTGATGAGGATGCCGTTTTCGGCGCCTTTGCCGGTGCCGACCATGATGGCCGTGGGCGTGGCCAGGCCCAGCGCGCAAGGGCAGGCGATGACCAGTACCGAGATGAAGATGGTGAGGCTGAATTTCAGGTCGCCGCCGGTGCCGATGAACCAGGCGGTTCCCGCAAGAACCGCGATCAGGCAGACTATGGGCACGAACACGCCGGAAACCTTGTCGGCCATGGCCGCGATGGGCGCTTTGCTGCCCTGCGCGTCTTCCACCAGCTTGATGATCTGGGCCAGGGCGGTGTCGCTGCCGATTTTATCGGCGCGGAACCGGACCGAGCCGGTCGTATTTAGGGTTGCGGCGTATACGGGGTCGCCCGCTTTTTTATCCACCGGCATGCTTTCTCCGGTCAGCATGGACTCGTCGATAGCGCTGTGCCCCTCCAGAACCGTACCGTCAACCGGGATTTTGGCGCCGGGTTTCACGACAATCAGGTCCCCGATCTCCACTTCCTCAATAGGGATCTCCTTCTCCGCGCCGTCCTGCATGACGATGGCCGTTTTAGGCGCGAGGCCCATGAGTTTCCTGATAGCCTCGCCGGTCCTGCCCTTTGACACGGCCTCCAGAGTCTTGCCGAGCATAATCAGCGTGATGATCACGCCCGCCGTCTCGAAGTACAGGCTCTCCACCGCCCGGAAGTTGCCGATGGCGATTTGCCAGGTGTTGTAGAAGCTGTACAGCACGGCGGCGGTTGTGCCTATGGCGATCAGGCTGTCCATATTCGGGCTGCGATGCCAAAGGGCTTTGAAGCCGACCGTATAGAATTTGTATCCCACAGCGATGACCGGGAGCACCAGGGCAATTTCCAGTAAGGCGTAAATAAGTGAGTAGTTCATGGGATCGAGCCCTTTCGGGTACGGCAGCGTAATCCCATATTGGGTCAGCATCGGAACCATCGCGATGTACAGCAGCGGGCAGGAGAATACGGCGGCGACGATGAATTTCGTCCACATCACGCGGATTTCTTTTTGCTTTCGCGCCCGGTCCTCCTCGGCGGCGTCGGTCCGGTCGCCTTCCAGGGCCTGGTAGCCGGCCTTTTCAATGGCCTCTTTGATCGCCGAGAGCCGCACCGTCTGCGGGCGGTAGACGATGGTCGCTTTCTCCGTGGCGAAGTTCACCGACGCGCTGTCCACCCCGGCCAGTTTCCTGACGGTTCTCTCCACCCGCTGCGCGCAGGCCGCGCAGGTCATCCCGCCGATGGGGATGCTGATGTGCTGGGCGTCGGTCTTTTCCGCCACCCCGTAGCCGATTTTGGAAACGGCCTCTTTGATGGCGGACAGCCGGAGCGTCTCCGCGTCATATTCCACGAACAGCTTCTCGCTGGCCAGGTTGACGCTCGCCTGCCCGATGCCGGGAAGCTTCCGAACGGTCCGCTCGATTCGCTGGGCACAGGCGGCGCAGGTCATGCCCCGGATGCTTAACACCTGACTTTCCATTGTATGAATCACCTCAATGCGTGATGGTCATGCCTTTATTTTAGCCATAAAATATTGTTTGGCAAGTCCGCGCTTTCAAGTATAATACTATCGAAAATAATACTTTACTGGTCCGAGTGATCTGGCCGCCAGTCGGCGAATATATCTTTGGACTTTTTCAGAAAGTCATAGGAAATCGTGATGGTTTCGTCCGTCACGGTCTTGTTTCCAGCGAAAATCGGCCAGGGGTTGCAGCCGCCCGCCTCGACCTCCACCCGGCTCATTTCGAATCGGTTGCCGCAATTCTGGCAGACCAGCACCTTGCCGGACTGCACATAGTAGCCCCGGCCGGAATCGTAGCAGACCTGGCAGGTGTTGAACGCGGTGCGAATGGTGCCGTCCGGCGCTCTGACCACGATGACCTCCAGCTTTGTGCCGTCGGCCTCGGCCGTGTAAAAGGAGGCCTGATCCGTTATATCGGCGATGTTGATGACCAGATTCCGGCCGTCAGCGGCGGCCTTCCCTGACGCGCCGGGCGTGTCGCCCTGACCGGCGTGGGCTGTCAGAATGAAGGCCAGCGCCAGCGCCAGCGCCAGGGCCGGGACCAGGCCGGCCATAAGCTTCCGCGCCAAATTCCGTTTTGTTTGGCCGTGATCAGGCATTGTCCCGTTCCTCCTTGATCTTGTTGATAAGCGCCGAGCTGGGCGATTCGGGGGCGGCCGCCGCCCCGCCGCCGTCCAGGACGGTAATGGTTCCCCGGATCATGCCCATCCAGCAGCTATATCGAACCGTCCCCGTTTTAACGGGCGTAAATTCAATGACGTTCCGGCCGGCCTGGAACTTGTGCTCGATAGCGTACTCCTTGATCAATATCCGGTTGTTGCAGCCGTTAATCGTGCCTTTCGGCGCCTCGATAATCCATTTCACCGGTGTTTTCGCCTGTACGGTAATATTCGGGTACCGGCCGCTCCGGAGGGTGCTGTTCACGATCTGCACACCGTTTTCAATGACCGCCTCGCCGCCGCTTTCACTGTTGCGCGCCGTCGCTGGAGCGGAAGCGGCCGGCCAGTCAAGCGTAAACCCGGATAAGCTCCAGCCCTGGGAAAACATCGAGAGGCCCAAGACGACCACCAGCACCGCTCCGACCGCCGTCGCCTTTTGGGTGAACTTTTGGCCCAAAAGGGAACTGACCGCGCCCAGTCCGAAGACCAGCGGCGTCGTCCCCAGGGCAAACAGCAACATGGACAGCGCGCCGGTCAGCGGGCTTCCGGTGGACAAGGCGTAAATCTGCATGGCCTGTAACGGGCCGCAGGGCATCAGACCGTTCAGCCAGCCGACGTACAGCGGGTTCCCGCTCCCCGCCTTTTCAGCGTCGATTTTCCGGGCGAAGATCTTCGGTAGCTGCGGGCTTAGTTTCCGCAGCCCCGGAAACAGGCCGAGCAGGTTGAGCCCCATAATGACCATGAACAGCCCGGCGATGAGCTTCAGTACGCCCTGCAGGTTATTTGAGAAAGTAATGGCCGACCCCAGCGCGCCGACGATGAAACCGACCGTCGTGTATGAACCGAGCCGGCCGAGGTTGTACATCAGGCCCGGACGCATCGCGGCGAGCCGGCCTTCGTTCGGGCGCGCCGCGCCTTTAGGGAGGCACTGCGAGAGGTTGATTCCTCCGCACATGGCCACGCAATGCACCGAGGTGATCAGGCCGATCACGAACAGCATGCCGTAGCTCATATTCGTTTCCGCAAGCCGGCCCGGCGCCAGCAGGTTCAGGAGGCCGAACTGCCGCAGGAGAAAGTACAGCGAAGCGATGATGATGACGAGGCCGGCAATCCGGCGCGCGCCGGCTTCCGGCCGCTCGTTGCCGGCCGGCACCTGATAATCCAGGCTTTTGATAACGCCGGCAATGTCTTCAAGCGTGATGAGGTCGCTGTCGTAGCTGACGACCGCTGTGCCGGCGCCATAGCTTACGTCCGCGCTGATGACTCCCGCCGTGTGGCGGAGTTTCTTTTCAATCTTGTTTTGACAGCCTGCGCAGGTCAGGCCGCCGACGCGCAGCCGCGTGGTTTTCAAGGCGGTTTCCCTGATGCCCTTCAATGTCGGCATATCGTTGATGTCCTCACCTAACTTGCTGAAAATAATACCTATTATAATACAACCTCA
>JAISFR010000002.1 GCA_031263565.1 Candidatus Adiutrix sp.
CCGGCCTGAAATCACTGGCCCATCAGCTCATTCCCTTTGCCCGGCCTGTCTATGGCCCAGACTCCGATGAAGCTTATCGGACGATAGATTGCATGCCCGATTGTGGCGAAGATGCAGGCGGTTGGTCCGGTCAGCGCTATACGTTTCAGCTCTATCTGCATAATGCCACCATCGCGGCCGGAATTTTACGTAATGGTGTTGAGCATCCAAGAAGCCTTCAAGGTAACTTTTCCGGTTTCTGGCCGTTGCTGCCTCTGCCCCGACGGGCGGAGGCCGACTGATATTGAACAGTTTGTATGGCTCGTCAGCCGGTCTGCAGGCAAAAAAAGATCAACCGACAAAAAAGGATAAGTCAAGATGCCGTTTCACCCAGCCCACGAGTCACGCTCCTGATTCACATAGTCCTGAGCGTCCTGTCCCTCCCACGCGCCATTGAAAAGTCCCTGCAAATCCCCAAGGCTGTACTTGGGGCGGCTTGGGGCTTTGCCAGTCTGGCGCAGTTGGGCGGCCAAATCCACCAGAAGCTCCATTTGAGTCTGGCGATCCAGCCTGGCGGCTTGGGCCAGTATGTGGTCATATGTTTTACGGGTTTCATGTTCAGTATTCATATCGGCTCTCCACTTCACTAATAATTATAACCGAGCAGGCATCTTTAAAACAAGAGCGCCTGGCCGGGAACAGCGATTCTAAAAGTAGCTTTCCATCTTCAAGTGCTCTGGTCGTAAAAATAGGCAGTTAAAATAATTTTTCGCTGAACAGGCGCCGCCTTCAGGGATTTTCCAGGTCGGCCCACAAGTCCAGCCAGCGCCGGCGGGCCGCCCCGGCCGCCGATAAATCGCGGCCCAGGCTTTGATCGGCCAGTTCCAGCAATTCCGCCCTGGAATGGTCCAGGGCCCGCTGAAAAGCGGCTTCATAGTGCCGCCGGGCCCGAAACCAGATGAAGCGGGACAGAATCAGGTCGCCCAGGAAGCCGAAAATCAGCCAGGGACCGGCCGCGGCCAGGGCGGCGGCGGTCAGGGCGGCCGGCCCGCCGTATCGCCCGCCGCTTTCGGCCCAGACCATCACCAGGGCCAGGGCCGGCGGCCAGAGATACAAAAGGGCCGAACCGGGCCGGGGCGCCGGGGCCAGGTCCCGGTCAAGGTGGTCCTGAATGACGGCCGAGCCGGCCCGGGCCAGATCCCCGGCCGAAAGAGAGGGGGGCTCTCCGCCGATCTGGGCCAGATCCTCGGCCCGGCCCAGAAGATAACGGGTCAGGGCCGGGATGGCCGGGGCGGGCGCCGGGGGCGGCTGCTCCGGGCCGGGCCGGAAACGCCCCGCCCCGAAATCCCAGAGGTCGCTGAAAAAGCCCAGCAGGCCGCCGGCCCGCCTTCGGAGCTGGTCCAGGCGGGGCGCCAGGTAGGAGGGACGGAGCAGGTTCAGCCCGGCCAGATCGGCCATAACGGCCCCTTCGGGCCTGAAGTCCCGCCCGAGGGCTTCCAGGGATTCCAGCTCGCTCAGCCATTCTTCCGGCCGGGCGGCCGCCCGCAGCCGCCCGGCCAGGGCCTGGCTTCGGGCTTCCAGGTTGCCCTCTTCCACGGCCCGGCGACATTTTTCATCGGCCATTTGCTCCAGAAGGTCCCACAGCGGGCCCAGGCCGCCGGCCGCCCGGGACCCCGGTTCGGCCAGGGCCAGGCGGGCCGAAACGGGCCAGGGCGGCGGCCCCGCCCAGGCCCCGAAGTCCCGGAGCTGCCGGTGGAAGCTTTCCAGCACATAGTCCAGGGCTTCCCCGCCGTCCTCCAGGGCCAGCAGCTGGTCCGACTTGTTCAATAGAACCACCTGGGCCCGGGGGGACACGGCCGTCCGCACCCTGGCCAGAACCTCATAGAGGCGGCGGTCGGCGTATTTATGCTGATCGGCGACCCAGGCCACCAGGTCCAGTTCCCGGAGATTGTCCAGCACGGCCTGGCGATGGGCGCTTTCCAGGCTGTCAAAGTCGGGAAAATCGACAATGGCCAAAGCGCGCAGACCGTCCACCCGGTGAACGACTTCCCGGCCGCGCAAATTTTCCAGCGGCGGAAACGATTCGTGCCGGTAGACCACGGCCTGGCTGGTGGTGGGGCGCCGTTGGCTGGAGGGGGAAATCTCCCGGCCGGCCAGGGCCGAAATCAGGGCGGACTTGCCGACACCGGTGCCGCCGAGCAGGCCCAGCACCAGCCGGCCGTCGATCAGGGCCAGGGCGTTCTCCAGATCGGCCGCCTGGTCGGCCAGGGCCTTTTGATCCCCGGCCCCGCCCGGCCAGGGGGACGCCTCGGCCAACAGCAGACGGGCCAGATTCAAGACCCGGCGGCCCTGAAGGCAAGCCGGGGCCTCCGCTTTCCGGGACGACGGCCCGCGCCCGGCCCAACCGGTCAGGCCCATAAGCGTTCGGCCTCCTTTTCCAGCGCCCGCCAGGCCGGCTCGAGCTCCCGGCCAGAGCTCAGGCCCTCCAGCTCATGTTTCAGGTAATCTTCGTAGCGCCGGCCCTGGCGCCTGAAAATTTCGGCCAGTTCTTCCCGGTGGCGCCGGGCGGCCCGGGCCTCGAAAGCGGCCAGGTTCTCCCGGGAGATGAAAACGCCGGTGAGCTTGCTGATGACCGGGCCCAAGGCGCCGCCCAGCAGTATTTCCGTGCCCGGCAGGCCCCCCGTCTGGATCTGGGCCCCCAGAACCAGCCCCAGGTGCATGAACTGAACCAGATAAAAGGCCGCCTTCTGCCCCAGGGGCAGGCCGGCCAGGAGGCTCCCGCTCTCCTCTGCCAACCACTGGTCCAGGCGGGCGCTCAATTCATCGTGGAGTTTCCTGATTTCCCCGGGGCTGAAATCCAGCCCGGCCTGGGGAGAGGGCAGGCCGGCCAGTTCGGCCAGGGCCCGGGCCTGGGACCGCACCGCGCCGACCAGGGCTTCCCGCCCGGCCTCGTTCAAATTGTCGGCCAATTTCTTTTCCGGGCCCCCGGCCCCCTGGCCCCGGCCGGCCAGGCGGTCCCAGCCCTCCCGGAGCAGGTCGAAAGGCAGGGCCAGCCAGCGCCGGGGCCCGGCCCACAAGTCCGAACGGCTGACCACTTCGCCTAAACTTTTTAAGAGGCTGGCCCGGGTTTCGCCGGGCAGGTTCAGGGAGACTTTGTCCCGGGGCTCCGCCAGCCACTGCCCGGTCAGCTGGCGGACCGCCGCCAGGGCCGCCCGCAGAGACTCTTCCCGGGCCCGCCAGAGAGGCAGAAGCCGCTCCCCGACCAGGCGCCCCAGGCCCGCGGCCAGTTCCCGGCCATTGCCAGCCGTCAAAGCCCGCCCTTCCCGGCCCAAAGTCTCCAGCCAGGCGCTCAGTTCCCGGCGGGCGGCGGCCACGGCCGCCCGGCCCTCGGCCGTCTCTTCCGGCCAGGTCAGCACCGGGGCCTCCACCCCGGACGCTTTCAGGCGGGCCCGGAAATCATCCGCGGCCGCCTCGGCGCTGAGCCGGTTGAGAACCAGCAGCAGCGGGCGGCCGTCGGAAGCCTCGGCCGCCAAAAAATCCCAGGTGCTTTGATCGGCGTATTTGGCCTGATGGGCCACCAGGATCAGGGCATCGGCCCGGCGGGCCATATCCAGGGCCTGGGCCTGGTTTTCCAGGCGCACGCTGTCGAAATCAGGGGTATCGACCAGCGCCAGATCCGGCGGCCAGGCCCAGGGCGGCCGGCTCACCGGGACCAGGTAAAGGCGGTCGGCCGGGCTGTGGTCCTCAAAGACCACCCCGCCGGCCGCGCCCAGTGGCTGATATTTCGGCATAAAATCACCCGTCCCCAAAGCCTCCAGAACCCCGGCCGGGCCCAGGATAACCGGGGCGGCCGTACTGGGGCGGCGGTAGGACGAGGGGCTGACCGGGGCCCCGGCCAGATAGTTGACCAGGTGGGATTTGCCGGCCCCGGTGGGTCCGCAGACGGCCGCCAGCCAGGGAAAGTGCGGATGCCGGAAGCGGTCGGCCAGAAGCGCCAGAGATCTCTCGGCCTCTTCGACCGGGTCCCGGGCTTCGGGCAGCGCCCGGAGCCCGGCCAGGGCCGACCGCATCCGCCCGAAAACCGTGGCCGGAAAAGATTCAGTCATCAAGCCCCCGCCCTGCTTCCCGGCCGGGCCTTATTCCAGCCCGCCGCGGTCACCTTGGCCTCCCGGCCGGACGTTCGGGTCGTGATGCTCAAAAGCCAGGCAGCACATCAAACGGCCGCAGACCCCGGAAATCTTGGCCGGGCTCAAAGAGACGTTCTGTTCTTTGGCCATTTTGACCGAAACCGGGGCGAAATTGGACAGAAAACCGCTGCAGCAGAAGCAGCGGCCGCAGGCCCCCAGGCCGCCGACCATCCGGGCCTCATGACGCACGCCGATCTGGCGCATTTCAATCCGGGTGCGGAAACGGCTGACCAGTTCCTTGACCAGCAGCCGAAAATCGACCCGCTCGTCGGCCGTGTAGTAGAAAATGGTCTTGGAAGCGTCGAACAGCAGTTCCACAGCCACCAGCTTCATCTCCAGGCGCTGGATGTTGACCCGGGACAGGCAGTATTCAAAGGCCTCCCGTTCCTTCAGTTCATGCTCGGCCTGGCGGGCCAGGTCGGCGGCCGTGGCCGGCCGGAGCATGCGCCGCTGCCCCAGGCCGGGCTCTCTGGGGCAGAAGCCGGCCCCGTTTCCCGGGCGGCGGGGGGGCGGCGCCCCGTCGGCCCCGGCCTCTTCGGGACCCGGTTCCGAAGGCGGATTGATGATGACCGGCGCGGTGACCACCTGGCCCAGATAGGTCAGGCCGTCATTCGTCAGCACCACCCAGTCCCCCGGAACCGGGTCGAGCCCGCCGCAGTCATAGGCCATCACCTGGCCCCCGTATTTTATGCGCACATTGACAATTTTCATGAATATCATTGTACGTCTGAAACGATATTCCGTCAATGGCATTCCTGGAATTCACAGGCCACCGGGGGGCCCAAAAGAAGCTTGTCGCCCGCCGGTCCAGAGCCGGACCAAAAGACGCCGTCTTCAAAAAATTTACAGTTATTTAATGATTTTATGGGCCTGATTTGACATCTTTCTGCTAAGCTCGTCTTCAGGTCAGGCCGGCCGCCGCCAAACCCCGCCCCGGCCTGAGGAGGCGCCGCATGCTGCACTTTCGGAGCATCTTCATATCCGACCTCCACCTGGGCTCCCCGTGGTGCCGGGCCGATAGCCTGCTCGACTTCCTCAGTTCCGTCGAAGGCGAGCGCCTGTATCTTGTCGGCGATATCCTGGATGACTGGCACCTGTCCAGAGAGGCGTTTCTGCCGGAAAAACAATTGCAGGTCTGGGAGGCTCTGCTCGGTCTGGCCAAAAAAATCGAGATAACCTACGTCACCGGCAATCACGACGCTTTTCTTCGGCCGGGACATCCTTACCGCCAATTGTTCAGGAAGTCTTTCGCCGATATGGTTCTCTGCCCCAAAGCCGTTCACCGAAGCGCCGACGGCCGTCGATACCTGGTGACCCACGGCGACGCCTTTGACCGGTCCCTTAAGATTCCGCTGCTCTGCCCGGTCGTCACGGCGCTTTATGAAGCGGCCCGCTCCTGGCTGAACCGCCGGCCCGGCCTGGCTAAGATTCTTGATTACGAAAGAGCGGACGCCCTGATAATGCATTGGCAGGCCCTGGTCAGCCGGCTGTTGTCGGGCGACAGCCAGAAGAAAATGCTCGACGAGGCGAAGAACGAAAAGTTGAACGGGGTCATCTGCGGCCACAGTCACCTGGCCGGCATTCGGTTTATTGACGGACTTTTGTACGCCAACTGCGGCCATTGGTCCGGCCCCGCCCACGCCCTGGTCGAGAATGACGACGGCCGGATCGATCTCCTGCCCTGGGGGGCCAGGGCAAGCCTGGAATCAGGCGCGGCCGGCTTGAACAAGCGCCCGGGCCCGGCGGCGGGCGGAGCTTTGGTCGTTTCCGGGCCGGCCCTGAAGAGGTGACATGAAAGCTATACTCCTCGCCCACGGCTCAGCCGGCGGCGGACACCGCTCGGCGGCTTACGCCTTGAAAAGCGGCTTGGAAAACAGCTTGAGCCAATCCCGGGACGCCGGCGGCTGCAACATCATCATGGCCGACGCCTTGAGTTTCGGCAGCCCGGCTTTCCGCCTATCCTACGGCCGGGGCTATGAGTTGGCCGCCCGGCAAATGCGCTGGCTGGTGAAAAGCATTTACAGCCTGACCGACAAAGCGGGGGCTGAAAGCCGTTTGGTGGACTGTATTGAAGCCGGAACCGCGCAAAAAATATCCCCGTTGCTGACCCTGATCAATGAAAATCAGGTCAACCTGGTCTGCTGCACCCACTTTTTGCCGATGGCCATGTTGGCCCGCAGGCGCCGGAAAGGCGATTTCAAAGGCGCTTTGCACGTCTGCGTCACTGATTACCAGGTTCACGGGTTCTGGGCCGATTCGGAAGTGGACCGTTATTATGTGGCCGGAAGCGAAGCCGCCCGGCGCCTGGCCGATTTCGGCGTCGACCCGGCCCGCGTTCAGGTCACGGGAATTCCGGCCCGGCCGGAATTCGGCCGGAGCGGCGCCCGGCCGGGAAGGCATAACGGGCGCCTGAAGATACTTTTCTCGGCCAGTTCCCTGAAAAAGGCGGAGTGCCTGGGAGTGCTGAAGGAGATAGAGGCCGGCGGCTGCCCGGCGGAAATAACGGTGGTCGCCGGCCGCGGCCATAATTTGACGAAGATGCTTGAATCCCTCGATATCGCCCCCCGGATCGAAATCATCCTGAAAGGTTACGTCGCCGATATGGAAAAACTCATGGGGGCTTCCGATCTCCTCATCACCAAGCCCGGCGGCGTCATCTGCACCGAGGCCTTATGCGCCGGCCTGCCCATGCTGTTGGTGGCCCCCATCCCCAAACATGAAATTTTCAATGCTCAGATCATGGCCGGCCGGGGGGCCGGCCTGATTTGCTTTGATCGCGGCGGAATCAAAAAGGCCCTGAGCGAACTGGACAAAAACCGCGACCGGCTGGAACTGATGAGCCGGGCCTGCCAAAGCTATGCCCGGCCCGGCGCTTCCGCCGACATCAGCCGCCGGTTGCTGGCGGCCGCGGCGGAGGGGGCGGACGGGGCTCTATAGCTCAGCATCATAAAGGGCTGTTGTGGATTCGTTCGATTTCGGCGAGGGTTAAGCCCGTCGCGGTCGCGATTTGCTCGTGGGTCAAGACGCCCAATGACAGGAGCTGTTTGGCTATATTGGCTATAGTTATAGCTGTGTTTTTTTCGGCGTTGGCCAGATCGTCTTGTAGTTTCAGCAATCGCTTTTCGGCGACGCGCTTGTCATGCTCCGCGTCTTGCGCTGCCATCTTGCGCGAATGGAACAACGCCCGCTCACGCACGTCTTGACTTATAGTGGTCAGCATTGTGTTCGCCACGTTAATTCCCTCCTTACGGACTATGATCTGATCAATGATATCGGCGCATTGCGGCGCGTCGGCTCTGGCGAGAAATACCGCCCACATCTCGGCTGGGTTCATATCGTCCACAGACTTCTTCAAGATGCCTGACACCAGCGTCAAATCGACGAACACAGACGCAATGGCCTCCGACAGAACCATACCGCCCGCGTTTCTCATCTTGAAGGTCTCAACGAGTTTATGCTCGTAACGAAACACACGGTAGTTGCATATCGTTATCTGGTAACTTTTACGGATGTCCGAGTAGTCTTTGCCCTTCCCTGTCTGATTCGCGTGGAGGTCGGCCAACCCGTATAAAGAGCGGTCGCGAATGTTCTGATGCTCATTTGCCGAGTTGTCACCCTCCATCGGGTCGGCTTGCATTTCAACCGCAGCCTGGTCGCCGTCATCGAACAGGCAGCTAACGTCAAACCTTTCGTTCTTTGCGTTAATATCACGCTTGGGCGGTTCGACATTCACCACCGCCGCGCTCCTGACAGTACGGTCGAGCAAGGCGGAGAGCAAATCAACGCGGGCGAGCTCCGCTTCCGGTCTAGTCAGGATGCTCTTGAAAATCTGGTCGTCATAAGGCGGGAGTATCTTGGGCAACGCAAAGGACATTAGGCCCTACCTTGTTTATCCATTATAACACAATGCCATTATTATATCTATATATAATTATTGAAAGCTTTCCCGGGCCCGGCCGGCGGCCTACAGGAAATGATAGGGATCGATGTCCACCGTCAGGCGAAGGCCGGCCGGCAGCGCTTTCCGAATTGCCGGCAGCCAGAGGGACAGAAAGCGGTGACGGGGGGCCACGGCCGACGCCCGCAGCAAAAACTGACAGCGGTAACGGTCCTTCAGCTTGGCCTGGGGGGCCGGCGCCGGGCCCAGAAGCTCCAACTGGTCCCCGAATTCCGGCAGATACGGGCGGCCCAGCCCGGCCATCTTCTCGGCCTGCCGCCCGACTTCCCCTTCGTCCGGGCCGCTCAGGCGAATCAGGGCCAGGCGGCCGAAAGGCGGGTAGCCCAGGAGCCGCCGGGTTTCGATTTCCTGTTCGAAAAAGGCCTCGTAGTCGTGCCGGGCCACAGCCGCCAGCACCGGATGGCGGGGGGTCAGGGTTTGGATCAGGACCGCGCCCGGCGCCCCGGCCCGGCCGGCCCGGCCGGAAACCTGCGACAGCAGTTGAAAAGTGCGCTCGGCGGCCCGAAAGTCGGGCAGGTTGAGCCCCAGATCGGCGTCCACCACCCCCACCAGGGTCAGGTTGGGGAAATCATGGCCCTTGGCGGCCATCTGGGTGCCCACCAGGAGATTGTACTCGTTCTCGGAAAACTTCTTCAAGATGCTTTTCAAGCCGCCCCGCCGCCGGGCCGCGTCAGCGTCCAGGCGCGCCCCCCGGGCCCGGGGAAACAGATCCCGGGCCATTTTCAGCAGTTTCTCGGTGCCCAGGCCCAGATAGCGGAAAAGCTGGGAACGGCAGGCCGGGCAGACCCTGGGGGGCGCGGCCCGATAGCCGCAGGAATGGCAGATCAAGGTCTCCTGGCCTTTGATTTCAACCTGCTCAAGCTCCGGGCCGTCGGTCTCCGGTCCGTGGAGGGTCAGGGTCCGGCTGCAGTGGGGGCATTTCAGGACCTCGCCGCACTTAAGGCAGATCGGCAGACTGGCCAGGCCCCGGCGGTTGATGAATAAAAGGGCCTGCTCGCCCCGGTCCAGGGTTTCGCCCAAACGCCTGGCCAGCGCCTGGCTCAGGGCCCGCCGCTGCCGGGCCGGCTCGGCCCCCTGGTCCAGAAGCTCCACCCGGGGCAAAAAAGCCTGGCCGGGGCGCCGGCTCATCTTCAAAAGGGTCAGGCGGCCGTCGAGGGCCGCCTGGTAGCTCTCAAAAGAGGGCGTGGCCGAGCCCAGGATCAGCGCGGCCCCGGCTTCGGCCGCCCGGCGCCGGGCCAGATCCCGGCCGTTGTAGCGCAGTCCGTCATCCTGTTTATAGGCCCAGTCGTGCTCCTCATCCACCACCACCAGGCCCAGGTTTTCCAAGGGGGCGAAGACCGCGCTGCGGGCCCCCAGGACCACCGGGGCCAGGCCCCGGCGGATGCGCAGCCATTGATCGTGGCGCTGCCCGGGGGTCAGGCCGGAGTGCAGCACGGCCACCTGACCGGCCGAAAAGCGGCTTTTCAAAAGGCCCTCCAGGCTCATGGCCAGGCCGATTTCCGGGGCCAGCCACAAAACCTCCCGGCCCTGGGCCAGGGCCTTTTCAGCGGCCCTGAGATAGACTTCGGTCTTGCCGCTGCCGGTGACCCCGAAAAGCAGGAAAGCGTGATGGGAGCGGGCCTCCAGGGCCTGGCCGACGGCGGCCAGGGCCGCGGCCTGTTCCGGGGTCGGCGGCGGGGCCTGGGCCCGGCCTTCAAAAATGGCCCGCCGGGGGTCGTCGCGATAGATCTCCCGCCGGCTCAGGAGGGCCAGGCCCTTGGCGGCCAGACTCCGGGCCCGGGCCAGGGGATTTTTCAGATAAGCGGCGTAATAGCTCAGCGGCTTGGGCGGCCCGCCCTGGACCAGGGCCCACAGGCGCCGCTCCTGGGGACCCAGGCGGGGCGGAACTTCCGGGATCTCCGGGGCCGGCCCCAGCCACCATTCAAAAGCCGGCCGGGGACCTTTGTCGGCCAGGCGGGAGGCCAGGCGCAGCCGGCCGGAAGCGCCAAGTTTCTTAACGAGCGGGGCCAGGCCTTCGGCCTCCAGCTCCCGGAGGGGGAGCCCGGCCTGGCCGGCCGCCCGCAGCCGGGCCGACAGCTCGGCCTCGGCCCCGATCAGGGCCTGGCCCCCCCGGGCTTCGGCCGCCAGATGGACGGTCGTTTCGGTCGCCGGCGACAGGCCGCCGGGCAAAATCTCCCTGAGGCAGAGGCCGGGAGGATAAAAATAATATTGGGATAAAAAATGGACCAGGCGGGAGAGGCCCGGCCCGAAAAGCGGTTCCGGGCGCAGGATCTCGCTGATGGGCTTCAGGCCCGCCGGCAACGGCCCGGCGGCCTCCCTGACGGCCATGACGTAGCCGGAGGCCTGGCGGGAACGCAGGGGGGCCAGGACCGCCTGGCCCACCCGGATGTCCCGGCTCAGGGGCCAGGGCGCCTGATAGGTGTAGAGGCGGTCCACGGCCGCCTCCACGGCGACCTGGACCAGGAGGGCGCCCCCGACGGCCCCCGGCCGGAGGGCCTCGGCAAAGTCAGCGTCCGTCATTTAAAAATATGATCAGTTCATTCAGCTTCGCCGCGCCATTGGCGGAGGGCGGTCACCAGGGCCGACAGGGCGCTTTCAAGCTGGGCGAAATCCTCGGCGATCTGGTCGGTGTTTTTCTCGCGGCCTTTAAGTTCCAGCTTTTTAGCCGCCTCAAAGGCTTCGCCGGTGGAGAAGATGCCGATCATGCCCTTCAGGGTGTGGGCTTCGGGCATGAAGACCTCGGGGTCCCGGGCCCCGACGCCGGCCTTCAGGCTTTCCATCCGGGCGGCCACCCGTTCCAGAAAGAGGTCGATGCTTTCAAAAAGAAGCTCCTCGTCATCCATGAAATTTTCCAGGATGGCGGTGCGGTCCAGTTCAGCAGCCACAATATTTCCTCCGTTACTGACATTATTTTCGACGGGCGCGAACACTTGTTCGGCGGCCGCGATCAACTCATGGGGCTTAAAAGGTTTGGAGACATAACCCTGCATGCCGGCGCTCAGGAAGGACTCCTGGTCGCCCGGCAGGGCATGCGCGGTCATGGCCACCACCGGGAGCCCCGAACCGTATTTTTCCGGGTCCTCCCTGATTTTGCGCACCGCGGTCAGGCCGTCCATGACCGGCATCTGAATGTCCATCAGCACTATATCATATTTGGCGCCGGAAATGGCCTTCAGGGCCTCCAGGCCGTTTTCGGCCACGCTGACCTGGTGGCCCCGTTTGCTGAGCAGGGTGCAGGCCAGCTTCTGATTGAGCTGGTTGTCGTCGACCACCAGTATTTTGCGCGGTTTTTCAGTTTTCGTCAACCTGGGCGCCGATTTTTTTTCCGGAGGCGGCCCGGCCCGGGCCAGCAGATGGGTCAGGCAGTCGCGCAGGGTGTCCCGGGTCACGGGTTTGCCCAGGGTGACCGTGCCCTGGCTATCA
This sequence comes from Candidatus Adiutrix sp., assembly GCA_031263565.1. GTDB lineage: Bacteria > Desulfobacterota > Desulfarculia > Adiutricales > Adiutricaceae > Adiutrix. The sequence continues at coordinate 11,548 of JAISFR010000002.1, forward strand.
TCGTCGGCCAGGTAGCCGCCGACGCCGTCGTCGGCCGAAGTCAGGAAAATCAGCGGCACCTCGGGATATTTTTTCTTCAGCCGCTCTTCCAGTTCCTCGGCCTTCAGGCCCGGCATCAAAAGGTCCATAATAAAGATGTCCGGCTTGAGCCCGGGCTGCCCGTTCAAGAATTCCAGGGCGCTCAGGCCGTTTTCGAAGCCCTGGGCCTCGATGCCCCAATGTTTCAGATAGCCCTTGAGCACCATGCGGTTGATCTCGTTGTCGTCGGCCAGGATCGCCCGGCGGCCTCTGAGTTCCTCTTCCCGGAGCGGCCGGAACTCGGCCCGGCCCGGCCCGTCCGGCCGCCGCCAGACGGCCGGCGGCAGACTGACCGCAAAGGAAAAAACACTGCCCCGGCCGGGGGTCGATTCCGCGCTCAGGGCGCCGCCCATCAGTTCCACCAGGCGCTTGACCAGGGCCAGACCCAGGCCCGTGCCGCCGCTGACCCTGGTCAGCGAGCCGTCGGCCTGGACAAAGGGGTCGAAAATGTCGGGCAGCCGTTTCGGGTCAATGCCGATGCCGCTGTCGGCCACCGTGAAGGAGACCAGATCAGCGTCGGCTTCCGGGCCGCCGGGCGGGGTTTCCGGCCTGGCCACCCGCAGTTCGACGCCCCCTTCGGAAGTGAATTTGAAGGCGTTTTCCAGAAGAAAATTGAGCGCCTGCCGAATCCTGAACTGATCGCCCCGCAGCCAGGGGCCCAGGGACGGGTCCAGGCGGCAGTTGAAAGAAAGGCCCTTGTCCCGGGCCAGGAGGTCATAATTTTTGCCTATCCGCCGGATCAGGGCGCCGAGGTCGAAATCACGGCTCTCGCTGACCATCAGGCCGTCCTCGAGTTTGGAGAGGTCCAGCAAATTGTTGATCTGCTCCAAAAGGACCGCGGCCGATTTTTTGACTTCCGTCAGGTAAGTCCGCTGCTCGTCGCTCAAATCCGTAAACAGGGCCAGGTCGGTCATGCCGATGACCGCGTTCATGGGGGTGCGGATTTCGTGGCTCAGGTTGGCCAGGAACTGCTTTTTGGCCTGCCGGGCCACCAGGGCCTGATGGGTGGCCGCCACCAGTTTCGATTCGGTTTTTTTGCGGCCCTCGGATTCCTTCAGCAGCTTTTCGGCGGTTTCTTCCACCTCGTCCTCCAGGGCGTCGGTGGCCTTGCCCACCTCCCCGGTCAGCGGCTTCAAGGCCAGAAACCAAAGCCCGACCAGGGAGAAGAACAGGAAAATCAAAAAATAGCCGGCGGTCTTTTTCAGCTGCTCGGTCACCGGCTCATAGAGCTTTTGGTCGTCCACGGCCACGACCACCTGCCAGTCGGCCTGGGCGACCCGGCCGATGCCGTAGGTGCGCCCTTGCCGGCCGACGAGCTCCCGGCCGCTTTCTTTGGCCTCCTGAAGAACCAGGCCCAGTTCAGCCGGCAGGAACCAGCCCTGGCCGGGCCCGGAACTGTAAATCAGAAGGGAAGCCCCGTCTTCCACGGCGGTCATATAGATCTGGGCGTCAAAACCGAAATCATGGCCGACGCTCAAAAGGCGCCCCAAGGGGTCGGTGTCGAGCCTGATGATGTCCAGGCCGAGGGGCGCGCCGTCCCCGCCGGTGAGGGGCGCGGAAACCAGGAGGAGGGGCTGGGCGTCGTCCAGATAGAAAAAATTGACCGTCGGTTCGCGCTGACCTGCGGCCAGGGGCGGCCGGAAATCGGCCGGAATCTCCCCGCCCAGCCGGACGAGCTCCCGCCCGCCGCGGTCCAGGCGCAGCAGGCCCTTTATGTTGCCGCCGCCGACAACCGTGCCGTCAATGAGCCGGCGGGTGGTCTCAATCAACTGTTCCCGATTGATTTCACCCCGGTAATACCGCTCCAGGGCCTGCCGCCCCCAGTCATGGCGGGAAGACTGGGTGGCCGACATCAGGGCCAGACGCAGCCACTCGGAAATGGCCCCGGCCCGGGCGGTGACGGTCTGACCCAGCTTGTCGACCGTCAAGTCACTGATTTGCCAATAAAAATTATAGGCCGCCCCGCCAAAGCCGATCAGCCCGATAAGAACCGCGGCCGCCAAAAAATAGAGAATGACGGTCTTTTTGAGTTTTTTCGGCTTCTTAAAATCCATTCATTGGAAACCTCTGAGAGCTCCGCGGCTATCAGATCGACTCCGAAGCGGCCGTATTCCTGAGGGGCAGCAGGTATTGCCTGAGCAGCCCGGGCCACAGCTCGGGCCAGGCTTTCCAGTGGTTGGTGTCGATTTCCACCCGCTGAAAGTTGTGGAAGGGGGCCAGGGCCTGGAAATGGGCGCTCATGGCCGAGGGAATGATGGCGTCTTCCGCGCCGCAGAAATGAACCTGGGGCAGGCCGGTGATCAGGTCGACCTGGTCGGCCGGATTCAGGGAACCTTCCAGGGGCTGGAAGTTCTTCTCCCGGACCCACCAGTAGGTGTCCAGAAGGCCGGCCACGGTGGTCAGGGAGGCCACGTCCCGGCGCCGCTCGGCCAGGAGAACGGCCAGGCCGCCGCCGCCGGAATAGCCCACCAGGTGCAGGCGGCGGGCGCCGACCGCCGCCTTGGCCTCGTCCAGGGCCCGGCTGGCGGCGTTGACCGATTCCTCGGAGAGCCGTTTGTTGGACCAGTAGGCCTGGTATTTCCGCCCGGTCTGGGCAGGCTGGAACTGCCCCACCCTGGCCAGGTAGAGAACCGCCGGCGCGGGGTCCAGGCGGGCCAGTTCAAAGCCCATGGCCCGGCTGGGGGTGGGGTCCTGGGTGACCCGGCCCCGGACCACGCCCCGGCCGTCGCCTTCCAGGTAGACCGCCAGGTCGCCGGCCGGCCCGGCCCGGCCTTTGAGCAGCCCGGCCAGGGTAAAGGGCGGCACGTTAAAATTGACCGGCTTGAAATCATAGCCGGCGCCCCGGTCGGCCAGGCTGGTCCAGGCCGGCCCGCTGCGGGCGGCGCAACCCGGGGCCGAAGCCAGGGCCGCGCCCAGGGTCAGGGCCGCCAGAAGGCCCAGCCAGAGACGAAAGAGCGGGCCGGCCCGGCCGGAAAAGCTTCGGGCCATTTTATTCGGCCTCAAAAGTTTCGAAGCGGTCATAGGGGAAACCGGAGTCGTCCACCAGCTGGAAGCCCAGAAACTTGTTCTTGGCAATGGCGCAGTTGATGTTCAGAGCGCAGGATTTCAGGCAGATGGAATCGTTCTCGTCGAATTCGCCAAAACAGTTCAGGCGCCCGTCGAGATCCTCGCGGGAGAGACTGATTTGAGAGGAAGCCATTGTTTTCTCTTTATTTTTCATGAAAATGGGGGCCGCCCTGACCCGCCGTCCTCTGGCGATTGTATCACAGACAGAGCCGGCATTACAAGGCCGGCCGGTCTCGACTTCCCGGAAAAAAGCGGCTATAATGGCTCCCAGGCTGATTTTTCAGGAGGAACTCATGACCGACGACGATCTTAAGGCCCGGGCGCTGGACTGCGGAGCCAGCGGAGCCGGCCTGGCCAGGGTGGCCGACATCATGTTTCGGGAAGAGTTCCGGCCCCTGTGCGAGGCCAACCGCTGCGGCCATTACGGCCGGTCGTGGATGTGCCCGCCCGCGGTGGGCGAGATCGGCCGGATGATCGCCTCGGCCAGGACCCGCCAAAAGGCCCTGGTTTTCATGACCATCGGGGAACTCAAAGACTCTTTCGACTATCGGGGGATGGTGGCGGCCTCCAAAGGCCACGCCCAGGTCAGCCAGGCCGTCGCCGGTCAGTTGGCCCCGGATCTGGAAAATGCCCTGCTGCTGGGCGCCGGCCCTTGCCCGGTCTGCGAAAAATGCGCCCAGCCGGACCGGGAACCCTGCCGCTTTCCGGAGAAGGCCTTCGCCTCGCTGGAAGCCCACGGCGTGGCCGTCTCCGAACTGGCCAAGCTGGCCGGCCTGAGTTACGTCAACGGCCGGAACAGCGTCACCTATTTCGGGGCGCTTCTTTTCGGGCGGGAGAATTCTTAAGGCCGGCCCGGGCGAAACAGCCCCTGGGGCTCTGTTTTTCCCTGGCACGTAATTATTGCAATTCAGAGAAAGGAAAACAACATGATCAGCATAACCCCCCTGGCCCAGGAAAAACTGAGCGCTTATCTGGCGGAAAACAAAGTCGAGCCCAAGGTGCGCCTCTACCTGCCGGACGGCGATTGCTGCGGGGCCGAAGGCCAGATCGCCCTGGCCCTGGACCAGCCGGAGGCCGGGGACGTCAGGGCCAGGGCCGGCGACCTGGAACTTTTTATGACCCGGGCCCTCTATGAGCAGGTGGGCCGGGTGACCGTCGACTTTCAGGACGACGGCCGGGATTCCGGCTTTGTGGTCCTGAGCGAAAAGCCGGCGCCCCAGGCCGGCCCCTCCGGCTGCGGCGGCTGCAGCTGCTGCGGCTGAGGCCCGGCCGTCCCTTTGACCATAGTGCTTGATAAGCCTAAATATTTTTAAGCGCAACGGCGGCGTAAGCGGCCAGGGCCAGACCCCGGCCGACGGCGTCCATTCCCTCGGTGGTGGTGGCCTTGACATTGACGGCCGCCGGCGCGACCGACAGGGCCCCGGCCAAAGCCTCTTTCATGGCCTGGCGATAGGGGCCGATTTTAGGCTTTTCGCCGACCAGGGTCAGGTCGGCATTGACCAGTTCCCAGCCGGCGGCCCGAACCTTGGCCATGCTTTCCCTGAGCAGCAGAGCCCCGGAAGCCCCGGCCCAGCGGTCATCTTTATCAGGGAAGTGCTCCCCGATGTCGCCCAGCCCGGCCGCGCCCAACAGGGCGTCCACCAGGGCGTGGGCCAGGACGTCGGCGTCCGAATGCCCCAGAAGACCCCGCTCGAAAGCCACCGGCACCCCGCCCAGCCACAGGGGCCGGCCTTCCGCCAGGCGGTGCAGGTCGTAGCCGTGGCCGGTGCGAAAACAGGCCGAATGATTCATCAGGGCCTCGGCCATGATCAGATCCTCCGGAGTGGTGATCTTCAGATTGCGGGCCGAGCCGCTCACCACCTCCGCCGAAAGGCCCAGGCGCTGCACCAGCTCGATATCATCGGTGGCCCCGTCAGTTCCGGCCCCGGCCAGGGCCCGGGCCAGGAGTTCACGCTGGAAGCCCTGGGGGGTTTGGGCCTGCCATAAAAGACGGCGGTCAACGGTGGCCCCGACCAGGCGGTTTTCGACTTTTTTCAGGGTATCCCGCACCGGCACGGCGGCCAGGGCCGCGCCCCGCTCCCGGGCCGCCCGGGCCACCCGGGCCACCAGGTCCGGCGAAATCAGCGGCCGCACCCCGTCGTGAATCAGCAGCAGATCCCCGCCGGAGGCCTCAAAGCCCCGGCGGGTGGATTCCACGCGGCTCCGACCGCCGACCACGCAAACGGGCTTGACCGACAGGTAGGGGGTCACCGCTTCGGCGACGATGATCTCCAGCCAGTCCCGGGGCAGAACCAGAATTATTTCCGAAATATCAGGGCAGGCTTCAAAAACCAGGAGGCTGTGGGTCAGCACCGGCCGCCCGGCCAGCGGGGCCAGTTGTTTGGGGCGCTCCCCGCCGAAACGGGAACCGAGGCCGGCGGCCACGACTATGGCGCTGACTGACGGGCTGGGCGGAGACATAAGATTAAGAGTTCCCACGAAAATAACGCGCCCCCGGCGACCGCCGGAGAGGCCCGGGGGGGCCTGTAAGCCGGGTTCTGTTCCTCCGCCCCGGGGGCGAAAGCGATGACCATTCATCTAGGCCGGGGGTTACCCCCCGGCTCCAGCAACCTACCCGGCGGCAAGACGGGCCGCCCTGTTGCCGCCCTATTTGGTTTTGCTCCTGGCGGGGCTTGCCTGGCCCGGACGGTCGCCCGCCCGGCCGGTGAGCTCTTACCTCACCCTTTCACCCGTACCGCCGGCCGCCAAAGGCCGACGGCGGTCTGCTCTCTGTTGCGCTTGCCCGGGGTTGCCCCCGCTGGGCGTTACCCAGCGCCCTGCCCTGTGGAGCCCGGACTTTCCTCCCGGCATCCGGCGATGCCCGGCGGTCATCCGGCCCGCCCCGGCCGCCTCAGGCGGCCGCCGGCGGCGCGTTATCGGGAAGCTCCGAAAATGGAATTTTTGGAGCTTCCCGGGGGATTCTTTTATTCAGGCCTCCTCGCGCTTCGCGTCCAAGGGCCCCCGGCGGGCGGCCCGGGAGGCCAAAGCATCGGCCTCGCGGTTGAGTTCCCGCCGCACATGGGCTATTTCATATCGCCCGAATTTGGCCAGACTGGCCGTGACTTCCTTGAAAAAGACGGCCAGGCGGGCATTTTTGACCTTGTAGACGCCCAGCACCTGCCGCACGGCCAGTTCCGAATCCATGCGGATTTTCAAATGGGTCACCCCCAGTTCCAAAGCCCGCTTGAGCCCTGCCAGAAGCCCCTGGTATTCGGCTTCGTTGTTGGTGACCCTGGGCCCCAGATAGAGGGAGATTTCGGCCCTCACCCGGCCCTGGTCGTCGTAAAGAACCGCCCCGGCCCCGCCGGGGCCGGGATTGCCCAGAGAAGCCCCGTCGGCGTGGAGCAGCCAATAAGCCTCGGCCATATTTTTCATCCTGCTTTTTTGCGGGCGGGCCCCATCATCTGCAGCCAGGCGGGGGCCATCAGCGGCAGGGTGTTTTTCAATTTTTCCAGAATCTTGTCTTTCTCGTCCCGGCTCACCTGGGGCAGAACCTCCGGGCCGCCGGGCCTTTCTGACCGCGATTTTTCATGCTCCAGGCCGAAATCGGTCAGGCCCACCAATTCAATGGCCAAATTGATGACCGAGACGATGTTCCGGTTGCCGGAGGCTATTTCAGGCCGATGGTGATAGAGGATGACATCCTGAAGATACTGGGGCATGCCCCAGCTGCGGGCCAGCAGATAGCCCACGGCTTCGTGCCAGAGCCCCAGAAAGGCCTCGGCCTCGGCAAAGCTGTGCCCTTCATTGACGTAATTCATCAGCTTCTGCAACTGCACCGTAAAATTGGTGACCAGCATGATCTGCCCGAGGTTGTGCAGCAGGCCGGCCAGCATGGCCTCCCCGGAATCGACCAGGCGGGTGGCGGCGGCCACTTCCCGGGCGGTCCAGGAAACCGAAAGGCTGTGCAGCCACAAAGCCTCGCCGTCAAAGCCGTAGGGCACCTTGCGCAGATCGAAGGTGTCGGCCAGCCCCAGGCCCAGGGCCAGAAACTCCAGTTCCTTAAAGCCGATGATGACGATGGCCCGGGAAATGGTGGTGGCCGGAGTGCGCAGGCCGTAATAAGCCGAATTGCCCAAACTGATGACCTTGGCCGAAAGCGCCGGATCCTGCTCGACCACTTTTTGCAGGTCTTCCGAAGTGGTGGTCTCGTCGCTCAAAAGGCGCATCAGTTCCCAGGTGACCTGGGGCAAAGTCGAAAGACGCCCGATCTCCTTGATCCGGGAGCAGAGATGCGGATCGATGATGGCTTCAATATTGGTCATTCCAGAGCCCCAGTCTCTTTTTATGTTATCACAAATTTCCACGGAATTCAAAACAAAGTCAAAATTTGATCAGCGTTCAAGCTCGCTGAAAAGGCAGCCGCAGTAGTTCTGGCGGTAAAGCCCCAATTCCCGGGCGATTTCGTGGCCGCGGCGCCAGCCGCTTCGCCAATCCTCGTAAAAGAAGTCCAGCCCGTGGGCCGCCGCGGCCCGCCGCCCCTCCTCGACGATCAAGTCGGGCTTCTGGCGGCGGCTGTAGGCCAAAGTGCTGGCCAGGGCCGTATGCCCCCGGGCGGCGGCCTCCCGGGCGGCCAGTTCAAAGCGCCGGGCATAGCAGAGACGGCAGCGTTCCGGCGCCCGCGGGTTCGGGCCCAGTTCGGCCAAAAAATCCCGGGCGTCATAAGGGGCTGAAAAATCCACGGCCAGGCCGTGATGGGCGGCCAGAAAGGCCAGGCTGTCGCGGCGGCGGTTAAATTCGCCGCGGGGGTGGACGTTGGGATTGTAATACCACAGTTCCAGCTTCATCCCGGGGCGCTGGCTTCGCAGCCATTCCAGGGGATAAGCGGCGCAGGGCCCGCAGCAGACGTGCAGAAAGAGCTTTTCCATCTTATTTCCCCAGGCAGAAGCGGCTGAAGATCGCGTCGAGGAGGTCGTCGGGCGTGCTGCGGCCGCAGATTTCATCCAGGGCCGTCAGAGCCGACTTCAGTTCCAGGGCGCAGATATCCGGCGGCTGGCCCTCGGCCACGGCGGAGAGCGCGGCCCGCAGACAGGCTTCGGCGCGGGCCAGGGCGGCCAGGTGGCGAATGTTGGGCACAATTTCCGGCGGCCGGGGATCGTCGCTCTGGGTCACGGTTTTGAGAATAAGCGACTTGAGCTCGTCCAGGCCCTGGCCGGTCCTGGCCGAAACCGCCATCGACGGCCCGGCCCGGCCGGGGTCGGCGGGGGGGGCGGCCAGATCCAGTTTATTCCAGACCAGTAAGCTCCGTCCCGGCGGCAGCAGGTCTGAATACAGGGCTTCGTCGTCATCCGGCCTGGCGCTGTCCCTGACCCAGAGGATGAGGTCGGCCCGCGGCAGGCGCTCGCGGGAGCGCTGCTGGCTCAGGGCGTCCAATTCATCCACCGGGGCGGCCGACAGGCCGGCCGTGTCGCAGAGCTCCACCCTCAGGCCCGCCCAGAGCGCGCCGGTGGTGAGGTAATCGCGGGTGGTGCCGGGCCGCTGGCTGACCAGGGCCCGCTCCTCCCCGGCCAGAGCGTTGAAAAGGCTGGACTTGCCGACATTGGGCGCTCCCAGCAGGGCCAGTTTCAAGCCTTCCCGGAAAGGCCGGCCGCGTCGCCCGTCGGCCAGGAGTTCCCCCAAAGGCTCCAGGGCTCCCCGAACTAAGCGTTCGGCCATCGCCGGCAAATTTAGCGGCTGCCGGTCATCGCCGAAATCGAGGTCGGCGCTGAGATCGGCCAGGGCCGAAAAGAGCTCCCGGCGGATGAGCCCTATTTGGCGGCCCAGGGCCCCGGTCAGTTGGCCGGCGGCCAGGCGGCTCTCGGCGGCGCTCCCGGCGGCCACCAGATCGGCCACGGCCTCGGCCTGGGTCAGATCCAGCCGGCCGTTCAGAAAGGCCCGCCGGGTGAATTCCCCGGGTTCGGCCAGGCGGGGGCCGGCGGCCAGCACGGCCTCCAGAACCAGGCCGCTGACCGCCGGCCCGCCGTGCCCCTGAATCTCGGCGCAGTCCTCCCCGGTAAAGGACTGCGGGGCGGGGAAAAAAACGGCCAGGGCTTCATCGATGATCGCCCCGCTCTGGAGGTCGACGACCCGGCCCAGGCGCATCAGCCGGGGGGTCCAGCGCTGAAGCCCGTCGGCGGGCTTGAAAATCTGGCGCAGCACCTTCAGGGCTTCCGGGCCCGACAAACGGATGACGGCAATGGCCCCGGCCCCCGGGGCGGTGGAGATGGCCGCGATGGTGGCGCTTTCGGTCATGGTTAAAGGCTTTTCTGCGGATATTCCAGAAGAAAGGTCACCGGGCCGTCGTTGACCAGGCTGACTTCCATGTCGGCGGCAAAGCGGCCGGAGGAAACTTTCAGGCCTTTGGCCCGCAGCCGGTCCAGGAAATATTCATACAATTCTTCGGCCAGGGCCGGAGCGGCGGCCCGCTCAAAGCCCGGCCGCCGCCCCCGGCGGCAGTCGCCGTAAAGGGTGAACTGGCTGACCAGCAAGATTTCGCCCCCGGCCCGGGCCAGGTCCAGATTCATCCGGCCGTCGGCGTCAGCGAAGATCCGGAGGCCGGCGGTCCTGTCGGCCAGCCAGTCGGCCTCGGCCCGGCCGTCGCCCTGGGCCACGCCCAAAAAAACCAGAAGGCCGGGACCAATGGAGGCGATTTCTTCGCCCTCCACGCGGACCCCGGCCCTGGTCACCCGCTGCAATAAAGCGCGCATTTTATTATCCATGGGGTTTCTTGACAACCCCTATCCGGAATCGGCCTCCGGAACAGGCGCCGCCGGCCCGGCCGGCCCGCGCAGGGGACTGAAGCGGCCGCCCCGCCGCAGATAGGCGGCCCGGGCCTTAAAGCCGGCCCGGCTCAGCGCGGCCGAAATTTCCGCCCGGTCTTCTTCCTTGAAACTGATGGCCAGGCCGCAGTTGGGGTTGACCTCCTTGGGTACGGGCTCCAGCTCGAAGGGCAGCCCCGCGTCCTCCAAAAAGTCCTCGACATTCAGCACTTCGGTGTTGGAGGCGAAAACAAGAATGATTTCCGCTTCAGTCATGGCCCCCCAGAACTGTCCAGGGCTTTGGGCGGTGGTCTCCAGATGGTTCATGGCGTCAGTTCCCCCGGGCGAAATGACAGGAGCGCCGAAGCCGGCCGGTCTTCAGCGCCCTGTCTGCAAGTATCATAAAAACGGGCCTGTTTGTCAAGGCCCCGAAAGGGACGGGGCGCCGTCAAAAATTTCCGGCGGGCGGCGGGCTTTCGTCCGCGAAACGGCCGGGCCGTCACGCTTTTCATTTTGACAGAGCCTCGGGGACTCAAATCAGGCCGAGGGCCGGCCAGCCCGGGCCGCGCGCGGCCTCGGCCTTGGTTTTCGCGGCCAGGTCTTTCATGGTTTCCCTGAGCTTGGATTCTTCGCGTTTCATCCGGCGGTGTTCGTAGATAATGGAACCGAACATGGCCGCCAGGCAGACTCCGGAATAGATATAGGGCATGGGGCGCCTCCTTGGGGCTTGAAATTGGCGATTGAGTGACTGATCTGGCCTTCCTGCCCCATCTTGGGTGTTCCGGCCGCTTTGGCCGGAATTAAAGCAAGTAAGGTGCCAAAAGGGCGGCGGAATATTTGTCCGGCTAAAAAAAGACTTGAAAATCAAAATGATAAACGGTATTTTAGCTTATTGGAACAGTGACCGGACGCGGCCGGCCGTCAAATTTTGCCCGGTTTGGCCGGCCGGGCCGCGGTCTGGACACTAAAGGCAAGCTTTAAAAAAGGCCGCCGGCGGCGGAAGAACCGAGAGAGAAAATGCGCAATCTGGCCTCAAGACTGGACCTTATCGCCCCCTCCCCCACCCTGGCCCTGGACGCCAAGGCCAAAGCCCTGAAAGCCGCCGGCCGCGACGTCATCAGCTTCGGCGTGGGCGAACCCGACTTCGACACCCCGGAACATATCCGGGAAGCGGGCGTCAAGGCCATCCGCGACGGCTTCACCCGCTATACCCCGGTCGACGGCCTCGCGGAGCTGAAGGAAGCGGTCTGCGAAAAATTCCGCCGGGATAACGGCCTGGAATACAGTCCTTCCCAGATTGTGGTCTCCAACGGCGGCAAGCACAGCTTATATAACATCATGCTCTGCCTCTTCCAGCCCGGCGATGAGGTCATCGTGCCCACCCCGGCCTGGGTCAGCTACGGGCCCCTGGTGACCCTGGCCGGGGCCGCCCCGGTCCTGGTCAAGACCACGGCCGAGAGCGGCTACGCCCTGACCGCCGCCCAGTTGGAGGCGGCCCTCAGCCCCAGAACCAGGGGGCTGATCATCAACTCGCCCTCCAACCCCACCGGCCTGGCCTACGGCCCGGAGCGGCTCAAAGAACTGGCCGCCCTGATCCTGAAACATCAGCTCTGGGTGGTCAGCGACGATATTTATGAAAAAATAATTTTCGACGATCTCCAATTCTGCAATCTGCCCATGATCGAGCCGGCCCTCCGCGGGCAGACGGTCATCGCGCACGGCGTTTCCAAGACCTACGCCATGACCGGCTGGCGGGTGGGTTTCCTGGCCGGCCCGGAAAAAGTGGCCCGGAGCGCTTCCAAAATACAGAGCCAGACCACTTCCAACCCCTGCTCCATCTCCCAGAAAGCGGCCCTGGCCGCTTTGAACGGCCCCCAGGATACGGTCGCGGCCATGGCCCGGGCCTTCCAGCGCCGGCGGGATCTGTTGTTGAAAATCCTGGCCGAAATCCCCGGGGTCAGTTGCGTCAGGCCTCAGGGCGCCTTTTATGCCTTCCCGGATTTTTCGGCCTATTTCGGCAAGCGCGCCGGGGAGACGCTGATCCAGGGCGCCGAGGCCCTGGCCGACTATCTGCTGGACAAGGCCGGCGCGGCCCTGGCGCCCGGCGGCGGCTTCGGCGACGGCCGCAGCCTGCGCATCAGCTACGCCGTCAGCGACGAAAACCTGGCCCGGGGGCTGACGCGGGTCAAAGCCGCCCTGGCCGATTTGAAATAGCCGGCCTTTCAAGCCTGCCCGACGAAAAACCCCGCTTACGGCGGGGTTTTTCGTCGGGCCCGGAAATATGGGGCAGCTCGTCAGCCCAGATCGACCACTATATTGTCGATCAACCTGGCCCGGCTGAATTTGACCGCCAGGCCGATAAAAACCTGGCCCGACAGTTCCGCCCCGGTCTCGCCGAGATCCGGGAAATTGTATATCTCGGCATAATCCAGAACCGCCAGCGGCTCGCTCTGAACAGCATTCTTCAGGCCGTCCAGGATCGCGGCGCGGCTTCTCTCCCCGTTCTCCAGCCGCCCCCGGGCCTCTTTGAGCGAACGGGACAGAACCAGGGCGGCCCGCCGCTCGTCTTCGGACAGATAGATGTTGCGGGAGCTCAAAGCCAGATCGTCCTTTTCCCGGACGATGGGCAATATCTTCAGTTCGACGGGTAAAAAAAGGTCAGTGAGCAGGCGGCGCATGACCTGGGCCTGCTGGCCGTCTTTCTGGCCGAAGTAGGTGCGGTCCGGGCGGATGATATTGAAAAACTTGGTCATCACCGTGGTCACCCCCCGGAAATGGGTCGGGCGGGAACGGCCGCAGAGAAGTCCGGTCAGCCGGCCGCCGACCTCCACCCAGGTGCTGTCGCCTTCGGGATACATTTCTTCGACGGAAGGGGCGAAAACCGCCCGGGCGCCGATGGCCTCGGCCAGCCGGCGGTCTTTTTCCAGGTCCCGGGGGTAGGCCGACAGGTCTTCGGCGGGGGCGAACTGGGTGGGGTTGACGAAAACGCTGACCACCACGTAATCATTTTCCGCGCAGGCCGCGCGGATAAGGGACGCGTGGCCCTCGTGCAGAGCGCCCATGGTGGGCACCAGGCCGATGCTCAGACCGCCCCGGCGGGCGGCGGCCAGGGCCCCGGTCATTTCTTTGACGGTCTGGTAAACGGGCATGGCGGCCTCCGATTTTTGAGACCATTATAACACGGCCGGCGGCGATTGGGGAAAAAGACCGGCCGGCCCTGGAATCGGTTCTTGACAGGGCTTTCGCTTTTCAGCTACGATGGGCGTGACTTAGCAACTTGTGAGGCCCCGAGCCGGACAGCCGTGGCCGGTTAAGGCTGAATTCTTTATCAGGAGTGGGAAATGGAAGACAGGCCGCCCGACGGCGCCTCAATGATCGGCCGCCCCATCCGCCGGAAAGACCGGGCCTTAGGCCCGGATGAATGTCTGGACCTGCTGGGCCGGGGCGAATACGGAATTCTGGCCACCGTCGACGCCGGTGGCCAGCCCTATGCCGTGCCCCTCTCCTATGTGTTCCTGAATGGGCGGATCTATTTCCACTGCGCCCTGGAAGGCCACAAAGTGGCCAACATCCGCCACAATTCCCGGGCCTCTTTCGCGGTGGTCGGGAAAACCGAGCCGGTCTATGATCAAGGCTTTTCCAGGTATTATGAAAGCGTGATCGTTTTTGGCCCGTTGCGGCCGGTGGAAGAAGAGAGGGAAAAACACGCGGCTCTCCGGGCTCTGGTCGATAAATATCTGCCGGCCAATCTGAGCGAGGCCGAGGACGACATAAAGAGATTGTTTTCCCGCACGCTGGTTTACCGCCTGGAACCGGCAGTCCTCACCGGCAAGGCCAAGAAGAAAAAATAAGCTGCCCGGGGACCGTTCTACCAGACATCGGGCCGTATCTTGCGCTGAACCTCCATAGGGAGACCGGCGCCGGCAAAGCATTCTGGTACGTCAAATTTTTTGGCCTCGTCCTGACTCTCAATCCCTATCAGGCGCCCCGCATATTTTCGACCCCCCATTCGCCATTAATCAAGCCTGCCCTTGGCGACTGGCATAAGTTGAGGAAAAGCGCTGCTTAATCAGCCGATTAATGTGGGCGTTACTGTGAGTAGAGTCGAGATGTGGCGCGGTGGCCGTGGCTCCGTTTCCACATCCCGCTCGTCGAACCGGACGTGCGGATTTCCCGCATCCGGCTCTCGGACAGAACTTCATGCCTTCGCCCACGG
>JAISFR010000065.1 GCA_031263565.1 Candidatus Adiutrix sp.
GCGACCTGCCAGCAAGCGGCCTGCGGGCCGCTTTTCACATCTCCGCGAGAGTTGCCTTAAGGCCGCGTAAATCGTATAATTCAAATGCTTTTGGTTCTCTTTCAGGGCCGGGCTGTTCCGGCCCTTACTTTTTTGACCAGCTCCTTCCCGAGGTCGCCCCATGCCGCTTCGCCTTTTTTCGATCCTGCTCCTCTTCCTAATGACGCCGGCGGCCCCGGCCCCGGCCCAGGAAAACCAGGTCCCCGCCGCCCCCGACCAGATCCAGAACACCATAAACCTGCTGGAGGACGAGCAGCGCCGCCGGGAAGTCATCACTCTGCTGAAAGTCATGGCCGCCGTGGACGGCGAAATGAAAGCCGGCGGGCTGAGCGCGGCGGCCCCGGCCGGGGCCGGACCGCCGTCCGGCCTCAAGGCCCGGTTCAGCGCCGCGGTCGAAGGGGCCTGGCGTGACTTCAGCGCCTCAGGCGCCGGCCTTAAACAGGCCGGCCGGGAGATGCGGGCCGTCTTCCAGGCCCTGGCCGCGCCGGCGGCCGCGGCCATGTGGCGGCCCTACGCCCTGAAGATTCTGCTCTGGGGCTGCTTCTGTCTGCTGCTCACCCAGGCCCTGATCATGAAATTCGGGCGCCGCCCCGCCGCCCTGGCCGATTGGACCCTGGGCCAGCGCCTGGCGGCCCTGCTGAAATATGTGCTGGTCATGGCCGGGCCCAATCTGGTCCTGATCGTTTCGCTCTTGGGCCTGCCGGCCCTGCCCAGCACCGCGCCCGGGGTCACCGCCGACCTGGCCACCGGCCTGCTCTTCGTCCGGTCCCTGGTTCAGCACTTTTTCGTCAATCTTTCCGCGCTCTACGTCAGTCTGCGAGTGGCCGAGGCCCTCTTCGCCGCCGGCGGCCACGGCTATGCCGTCATCAGAATCAATCCGGCCCTGGCCAGCCACTTTCTCCACACCTGGCGGGCCTTCGCCGTCTATCTGGCCGTCTATGTCTTCATCCGGGAGACTTTTCTGGAACATTTCGTCAGCGGCTCCCTCTATGTGGTGGCCGTCACGCTCATGACCCTGCCGCTGCCGGTCTATCTCAGTTTTCGTCTGCTCCGCCTCAAGCGGCTGTTCCAGTCCCTGCGGCAGTCGGAAGCCGCCCTGCGCGGCGGCCAGGCCGACGCCGACGCCCTGGCCAACAGCGATTCCGAGGCCGAAACAGTGCTGAACGAACCGGCGAACGAGCCTTTCTACCGGGCCGACCGTTTTTTCAAGCGCCACTGGGCCACGGCGGCCCTGATCGGCCTCTGGAGCCTGGCGCTGATTTCCCTTTGCAATCCGGTGGAAACCTCGGTCCGTTTCGGCGGGCTGGTGCTGCTTTCAATCCTGCTGCCGATCGCCGCCGCCCTGCTGATCAAAGCCGAGAGGCGGCTGGTGGGCCGCTGGCTGGGCCGGGAGCGGGCGCAGGGCCCGACCCTGGCCCAGAACGTGGACAGCCTCAGCAACCTCGTGGTCTGGCTTGGCCTGGTCCTGGCTCTCTTGAATCTCTGGGGCCTGCCCCTGGTCCGGCTGCTGGAGAGCGAACTGACCCGCGACCTGGCCGGCCGGGCCCTGACCATCGGCGTGACCCTGGCCGTCCTGCCGCTCTTCATCCGCTTCAGCCGGCTGGTCACCGACCAGCTTCTGGCCATCCCGTCGCTGGCCGGCAACCGCAACTGGCGGACCATGACTCCCCTGGTCCTGACCGCGGCGCGGGCCCTGGCCATTTTCCTGGCCGTGGTGGTCATTCTCGACCGCCTGGGGGTCAACGTGGGGCCCATCCTGGCCGGCGCCGGCATATTGGGCCTGGGCGTGGGCCTGGGCGCCCAGTCCCTGGTCAAGGACATCATCAACGGCATCTCCATTCTGATGATGGATACCCTGTCCGTGGGCGACGTGGTCAGCCTCGGCGGCAAGAGCGGCACCGTGGAAGCCCTGGGCCTCCGCAGCATCCGCCTGCGGGATACGGCCGGCAACCTGACGGTGGTGCCCAATTCCAGTGTGGAGGTCATCGTCAACATGACCCGGGACTATTCCCAGGACCTGATTGAATTCACCGTACCCTACGACGCCGACCCCGACGCCATGCTGAAGCTGGCCGACGAAGTGGCCGACGACCTGAGCCGGGACCCGGTCTGGAGCCGCCAGTTGACCGCCCCGGCCAGCGTGATGGGCATTACCGCCTTCGACCCGGGCGGCACCACTATCCGCCTCCAGATCAAAACCCTGGCCGGCCAGCAGTGGAGCGTGGGCCGGGAACTGCGCCTGCGGCTTAAGCGCCGCATGCTCCAGGAAGGCCTGAAATCGACCTGGTTCGGCCAGAATATCTTCTTTTTCAAGGGTGAGCCTGAAAAGGAAGCCTCCGCGCCGGGGGAGCCGGAAACAGCTCCTCCGGCCGACGGCCGCCGTCAGGATGGGGCCGGGCCGGAAAACGGGGAACAGCCATGAAAGTCAGAACCCAGAGTCTCATCTGCCTGGTGGGCGCCGCGCTCTTGTGGAGCCTGTCCGGGCTGGTCGTCAAATTAGTCGACTGGAACGCCCCGGCCATTGCCGCCGGCCGCAGCCTGGCCGCCGCCCTGACCATTGCCTTCCTGGCCCGCAGAAGCCTCGACCTCCGCCCGCCCAGCGGTCCGCAATGGCTGGGCGCGGTCTGCATGGCCGGCGTGGCCATCTGTTTCGTGACCGCCACCAAGCTGACCACGGCGGCCAACGCCATCTTGATCCAATATACGGCCCCGGTCTGGGTGGCCGTCTTCGCCCCCTGGCTGCTGGGCGAACGCACCAGCGGCCGCGACTGGTTCTTCATTGCCCTGACCTTCGGCGGCCTGGCCCTGTTTGTCGTGGATTCCCTGTCTCTGGAAGGTCTGGCGGGGATTATGGCGGCCCTGGGGGGCAGCCTGAGCTTCGCCGGCCTGGCCCTGGTCCTGCGCCGGATCAGGGACGATGACGGCGGCGGCATGAAATGCATGGTTTACGGCAATCTGCTGCTGGTCCTGCCGGGGCTCTTTTTCTGGCGGCCGCCCTGGCCCGGCCCTTTCCAACTGGGCCTGATCGTCCTGGCCGGGGCCTTTCAGTACGGCCTGGCCTCTTATCTCTACAGCCGGGCCAGCCGGGGGGCCAGTTCCCTGGAAATGGTCCTGATAACCGCCCTGGAGCCCATTCTCAATCCGGTCTGGGTCTTTCTGGTCCTCGGCGAACGGCCCGGATTCTGGGCGCTGATCGGCGGAGTGCTGGTCCTGGCGGCCGTCACCTGCTGGGGCGTTCTGAAAACCGCGAAAGATTGATTCCGGAGTCCGGCCGGGACCGGGCCGGCTAAGAGCCGGCCCCCAGTTCGATCGGCAGGACAAGATAATCATGGGCCAGGTCCCAGTTCTGAAGACGGCCCAGGGCCTGGTCGGCCTCCTCGATCCCTCGGAAAGGCCCCAGGTAGATGTGGTTCCAGGCCTGGCCGTTCTCAGGGTCGACCTCGGCCGTCCGGCCCAGGGCGTAAATATCCTGAAGATGCTGTTCAGCGGCCTGGGCCAGTTCCTCAAAAAGGGCTTCGTCATTCAAGAAAGGCGCCAGCTCAAGCACCACCGGGCCGGCCGGCGGGGGCGGGGGGGGATCGGCTTTAATGTCGAACCGGCCGACATAAAGTCCCCGGCCGCGCAAAAAATCGGCCGCCGCCGCGGCCTGGCTTTCGCCTTTAAACGGGCCGAGAAAAATCAGGCTCCAGGTGCCGTTCTCATCCAGGCGGGCCAGCCGGGCAAAAGCCGGCAGCCCCTGGCTGACAATTTCGGTCAAATCAGCCCTGGCCGTCTGATCCTGGCAGTAATGCTCCGACAGTTCAGCCACGAAGAGAGCGCTTTCCTCGGGCGCCCGGGCCGGGGGCGGGCGAAAAATATACAAAAAAGCCGCCACCGCCGCCAGGGCCGGCACGGCCACGGCCAGAATCGCGCGGCCGCGGGCTTTCTTTTTTCTGAGAACCGCCCCTCGGGAGGCACGTCGGAACAAGGCGGCGTTTCTCCTTCCCCCGCTGGAAATTTCAACTGTCGGCCGCGGCCTCGAGGGCCGGCCCGGGATTCAGCCGGCGAATCTCCACCTGTTCCACCTTGCGGTCGTCAGCCGCGGTGATGCTGAACAGCAGGTCCTCCCAGACGATCTCCTCCTTGATCTGGGGAACCCGCCCCACCTGGTTGGTGAGAAAGCCGCCCAGAGTGTCGTAGTCGCCTTCGGGCAAATCCACGCCCAGGTGTTCGCTGAGGTCGGAGATGCCGGCCTGGCCCGTGGCCAGGGTCACCCCCGGGGAAAGATCGACGAACGGGGCCTCGTCTTCGTCGTATTCGTCATGAATGTCGCCGACGATTTCCTCGATTATGTCCTCCATGGTCACCAGGCCGGCCGTGCCCCCGTATTCGTCCAGGACAATGGCCAGGTGGCTTTTCTTATGCCGCAGTTCACCCAGAAGGTCCACAATTTTTTTGTTGCCCGGCACCAGAATTATGGGGCGGATGAGGCTGGCGGGCAGGGCGCCCTCCAGAGCTTCGCCCCAGAACTGCAGAAGATCCTTGCCGACGATGAAACCGGTGATATGGTCCAGATCAGAGTCGTAGACCGGCAGGCGCGAATAAGCTTCCTCAGCCAGAACCTTGATGACCTCGCCGATGGACGAGCGCTTCTCCACGCCCACCATGTCGATGCGGGGGGTCATTATCTGGCGGGCCACGGTGTCGCTGAAGTCGACGACGCTCTGAATCATCTCGCTGGTCGACTGGCCGATGGCCCCGCTCTCTTCTCCGTGGTCCAGAAGGTCGTTGATTTCATCCTCAAAGGCTGACTGGGACAGCGAGCCCTTGCGGAAAAGACGTCGGAAACGATTCAAAAAACTTCGATGGGGCGAACTGCCTTCTTCCAAGGCCGTGACCTCCTGATTATAATTGGCCGCCAAAAACGTCGGGCCGCAAAGCGCAATTGATTGTTATTACAACAAATATTAGCCCATCACCGCGCCTTTGGCCCCGGAGGAGACCAGGCGGGCATACCTGGCCGCGTAGCCGCTCTTGATCCTGGGTTCGAAGGCTTTGAGCCGGGCCCGGCGCTTTTCCAGTTCGGCCTCCTCCACCCTGAAGCTTAAGGTGCGGCCGGGTATATTGATGTCGATGATGTCCCCCTCTTCCAAAAGGGCGATGGGGCCGCCCTCGGCCGCCTCCGGTGAAATATGGCCGATAACCGCCCCCCGGGAGCCGCCGGAAAAGCGGCCGTCGGTAATCAGGGCCACCTCCCCGCCCAGGCCCAGGCCCATGATGGCCGCAGTCGGGGTCAGCATTTCCTGCATGCCCGGCCCGCCTTTGGGCCCCTCATAGCGAATGACCACCACGTCGCCGGCCTTGATGCGGCCGCCCAGAATGGCTTCGGTCCCCTCTTCTTCGCTGTCGAAGACCCGGGCCGGGCCGGAATGCTTCATCATGCTGTCGGCCACGGCCGACTGTTTGACCACCGCTCCGTCCGGGGCCAGGCGCCCGTAAAGCACGGCCAGGCCGCCCTCCCGATGGTAAGGCTTGGCCACCTGCCGCAAAATGCGGCCGTCGGCGTCGGGGGCGGCCCTGAGGCTTTCGGCCAGGGGCCGCCCGGTGGCCGTGAGGGCCAGGGTATCCACCAAAGAGGCCCGGGCCAGTTCCTTCATCACGGCCATGACCCCGCCGGCTTCGTCAAGCTCCACCAGGTGATGGGCGCCGCCGGGAGAAAGGCTGACCAGGTGGGGCACCCGGCGGCTGAGTTCATTGATCGAACCCAGGTCGAAAGGCAGCCCGGCCTCGTGGGCCAGAGCCGGCACGTGCAGGGTGGTATTGGTGGAACAGCCCAGGGCCAGGTCCACGGCCAGGGCGTTCTGGAAGGCGGTGGCCGTGGCCAGGTCGCGGGCTTTGATGCCTCTCTCCACCAGATTCATGACGGCCTCGCCGCTCATTTTGGCCAGGCGCAGGCGGGCGGAGCTGACCGCCGGAATGGTTCCGTTGCCCGGCAGGGCCAGGCCCAGGGCTTCGGCCAGACAGTTCATGCTGTTGGCGGTGAACATGCCGGCGCAGGAGCCGGGGCCCGGGCAGGCGCCCGCGGCCAGGGCTTCAAGTTCGCCCTCGGACATCCGGCCGGCGGCCTGGGCCCCCACGCCTTCAAAAATGGAGATCAGATCAGTGTTTTTCCCCTTGAAGCGGCCCGGCAGCATGGGCCCGCCGGAAAGCAGCACGGCCGGGATATTGAGCCTCAGAGCGCCCATCATCATGCCCGGGGTTATTTTATCGCAGTTGGGAATGAGAACCAGACCGTCGAAAGGATGGGCGGTGGCCATGATTTCAATTGAATCGGCAATGATCTCCCGGCTCATCAGCGAGTATTTCATGCCGACATGGTTCATGGCCAGGCCGTCGCAGACCCCTATGCCGCCGAAGCGAAAAGGCGTGCCCCCGGCCAGGCGCACCCCGGCGCAGACCGCTTCGGCCAGCTTGTCCAGATGAACATGCCCCGGAATAATTTCGTTCCAGGCGCTGGCCACCCCGATCAGGGGGCGCTCCATTTCGCGGTCGGTCAGGCCCAGGGCCCTCAAAAGGCCGCGGTGGGGGGCGCGGGCGGCGCCTTTGGTCATTTTGTCGCTTCTCATAAAAAACCGTGCTCCTGTGCTGGTGATAGGGTCTCGCCGCTTCAGCGGGCCGCTTTGAGGATGGCCCGTATTATATCCAAAAGCGGGGCGCCCTGTCCAGCGGCTTTCACTCGGCCGGGGCCTCGCCCGGTCAATCTTCCAGGTCTTCGCGGTCCAGCCGGTTGCCCTCGGCCAGGGTTTCGGGCCGGCTTTCCGGCCGCCCCTCTCCGCCGGGCGGCGAGTCGCCCGCGCAGTGGCGGACGTTTCGGCCGCTGTAGATATAGATGACTTCCTCAGAGAGGTTGGTGGCGTGGTCGGCCAGCCGTTCCAGATGGGCGGCGGTGTAGATGATTTCCAGTCCCCAGCGGATTTTGGGGCCGTCCCGGGCTATTTCCTCTATCATGTTCTGGCGGATCCGGCGGTTGAGCTCATCGGCCCGGTCGTCCAGGGCCAGTATTTCCCGGGCCCGGGCCGGATTGCGGTTGGCCAGGGCATCCAGCGCGCCGCCGAACATCCGCCTGGCCAGGACGGCCAGTTCGTCCAGCTCCTCCGGGAAGGGCGCCGGGACCCCGACCGAGGCCAGGGCTCTGGTCCGCCGGCAGAGATTGGCCGACAAATCGCCGATGCGTTCCAGTTCGGCGGCCAGGCGCAGGGCGGCGGCCAGAAAACGCAGATCGCCGGCCACCGGCTGGTTGGTGGCGATCAACAGAATGGCCTTGTTGGTTATCCGGTTGTCGTAGTCGTTGATGGCCTTGTCCAGCAGAATGGTCTGGTCGGCCGCGGCCGCGTCGTTGGCCCGGAGGGCCTCCAGGGCGCTGTCGAGCATTCTTTCCACCGCCCCGCCCATCTGGGCCAGGGTCTCGCGCAGACGGTAGAGCTCCTTGTCGAAAAAAGCGGTGGGCATTGATTCACCTGCCTGTTTGAAGTATATCCGTAACTCTGATTGTCGGCCGTTCCAAACGGCCGCCTCGCGCCCGCCTCTCAGCCGAAGCGCCCGGTGAGGTAATTTTCAGTGCGTTCCTCCCGGGGGCTGGTGAACAATTCGTCGGTCGGGCCGCATTCTATCAGTTCCCCGAGGTAAAAAAAAGCGGTCAGGTCGGAAATTCGGGCGGCCTGCTGCAGGTTGTGGGTGACTATGACAATAGTCAACTGACCGCTGGCCGCCCGAACCCAGTCTTCGATTTTGGAGGTGGCGATGGGGTCCAGGGCGCTGGTGGGCTCATCCATCAGAATGACCTCCGGTTCCAGGGCCAGGGCCCGGGCGAGGCAGAGCCTCTGCTGCTGCCCGCCGGAGAGGGCCAGGGCGGATTTCTCCAGGGAATCCTTGACTTCGTCCCACAGAGCGGCCGCGCGGAGGGCCTTTTCGACGATCACGTCCAGCTCGGCGGCCTTGCGCCGGCCGATGAGCCGGGGACCATAGCCGATGTTGTCATAGATGGATTTGGGAAAGGGGTTGGGCTTTTGGAAAACCATGCCCACCCGTCGGCGGATGGCCACCGGGTCGGCCTCGGGGCCGTAGAGGTCCTGCCCGTAGAGGAGGATGCGGCCGGCCAGGCGGGCCCCGGGCACGGAATCCTGCATCCTGTTCAAAAGTTTCAAAAAAGTTGATTTGCCGCAGCCGGAAGGGCCGATGAAAGCCGTGGTCCGCCGGCTTTCCATATCCAGGCTGATATGCCTGAGGGCTTGAAAGTCCCCGTAGTAGAAATCCACCTCCCGGGCGGAAATGGCGATTTGGGAATCAATCATACGGCTTCCTTCCGCATTCCGGCAAAATTCTACCAGCGGCGATTTCTTCTCAGGCGTGATCTCAGGATGATGGCCAAAAGCGACATGCCCAGCACCAGGGCCATCAGCACCAGCGCCGCGCCGTACTGCAGGTGGCGGGTTTCTTCAATATGAGTGCCGCTGGTGGCCAGGTTGTAGATATGGGTGGACAGGGCCATAACCTCGCTGAAGGGCGAATCCGGCAGGGCCAGGGTGTAGGCGGCGGCCGCGGTGAACATGATGGGGGCCGTCTCCCCGGCGGCCCGGCCCAGGGCCAGGATGGCCCCGGTCAGCATGTTGGGGAGGGCGGCCGGCAGCACCACCTGCCGGACGGCCTGCCAGCGGCTGGCCCCCAGACCGATGGCCGCCTCGCGGAAAGACTGGGGCGTCTGGCGCAGGGCCTCCTCGGCGGCCGAGGTCACCGTGGGCAGAACCAGCATGGCCAGGGTCAGGGAACCGGACAAAATGGAGCGCCCCAGCCCCAGAAAGCCCACAAAAAGAGCCAGGCCGAAGAGCCCGAAAACCACCGAGGGCACCCCGGACAGGTTGCTGATGCCCAGGCGGATGACGGTCAGCAGCCGGCCCGGCCGGGCGTATTCGGCCAGGTAGATGGCCGCGCCGCAACCCAGGGGCAGAGCGATGGACAGGGAACCCAGGGCCAGGCAGAGCGTGCCCAGGATGGCCGGGAAAAGGCCGCCTTCGGTCAGGCCGTTTCGAGGGAAGGCCGACAGAAATTCCCAATTCAGGGCCGCGGCGCCGTGGTAGACGATAAAGCCCAGAAGGCCGCCCAGCACGGCCAGCACGAAAACAGCCGAAAAGCGGATCAGCCCGAGGGCCAGGGCTTCCCGGCGCTGCCTGGCCTGGTATTCATATCCGAAAAAAGCCATGGGCCTATCCCTCCGGCGGGCCGGTCAGCGGGCCTCCGGGCCCCGCCAGCGGCGGCTGATAAAAAAAGCCAGCAGGTTAAAAGCCAGGGTCATTAAAAAAAGAACCACGCCGATGGCGAAAAGAGCATAATAATGGTGGCTGCCGATGGGGGTCTCGGCCATCTCGGCGGCCAGGGTGGAGGTCAGGGGCCGGACGGAGTCAAAAAGGGAACGGGGCGCCTGGGCCGAGCCCCCGGCCACCATCAGGACGACCATGGTTTCGCCCAGGGCCCGGCCCAGGCCGAGAATCACGGCCGTGGTCAGGCCGCTGACGGCCGCCGGCATGATCACCTGGCGGATGGTCTCCCAGCGGGTGGCGCCCAGGGCGTAGGCCGCGTCCCGCAGTTCGACGGGCACGGCCGAGACGGCGTCTTCCCCCAGAGAGGCCACGGTGGGGGTGGCCATGAGGGCCAGAAGCAGCCCGGCGTTCATGAGATTGAGACCGGTGGGCAGGTCCATGACCTCCTGCATGAAGGGGGCGATGAGCACCAGGCCCACGAAGCCCAGCACCACCGAGGGCACGGCCGCCAGGAGTTCCACGGCCGGTTTGACGATTTCCCTGATCCGGGGCCCGGCCAGGCAGGCCAGGTAAACGGCCAGACTGAGGCCCAGAGGGATGGCGATGAGCGCCGACAAAAGGGTCACCGACAGAGAACCGGCCAACAGGGCCAGGATGCCGAAATCAGGGGGGTCGTAGGTCGGATACCAGGCCTGGTTAAAGAAAAAATCGGCCGGAGAGATGCCGGGGCCCTCTTCATTGGACAGAAAAATCCCGGCCCCGGCCCGGAACAGGAAAAGCGTGATCAGGATCATCAGGCCCAGGGCCAGACAGGCGCAAAGCAGAAAGACCAGCCTGGCGCTTTTTTCGCCCGGCGACAGCCTGGGGCGCAGAGCGGCGGGTTCCGGCCGCCCCGGCCCCGGGCGGCTCCGGGCGGCGGTCGGCCGGTCGTCAGTCATGGTCACTTTTCTCCACGGGGATAAAACCTTCTTGTTCCACCAGCCGGCGGCCGGCGGGGCTGCCGAGCAAGCCGATGAAATCCAGGGCGGTCTGAGGCGGATCAGGCCGGGTGAACATATAAAGTTCCCGGGCCAGGGGGTAGCGGCCGTCGCGGACCGTCTCCGGGCTGGGTTTGAGCCCGTCGACGGCCAGCACCTTGACTTTGGGCGTGACATAGCCCAGCCCGAGGTAGCCTATGGCGTAACGGTTGCCGCTCACGGCGTAGGAAACCCCGCCGGAGGAAGTCTGCATCTGGGCGTCGGCCCGGAAACGGGCGCCTTTCAGAACCATTTCCAGCCAGGTTTCAAATGTGCCGCTGCTGACGTCGCGGTTGATGGCGATCACCTTCTTGTCCACGCCGCCCACCTCCCGCCAGTTTTGCAGGCTGCCGTCATAGAGCCCCTTGAGCTGGGCCAGGCTCAGCCCGTCAACCGGATTGTCGGGATGGACCACCACCGCCAGACAGTCAACGGCCACGGTGTGGCGCGTCAGGCTGACCCCGTGCTCCTTCAGGCGGGCTATTTCCCTGGCTTTCAAATCGCGGGAGGAGGTGGCGATGTCGGTGGCCCCCTCCAGCAGGGCCTTGAGCCCTTCCCCGCTGCCGGTGCCGGAAACCGAAATTCGGGCCGCCGGGCGCAGCCCCATGAAGTATTCGGCGGCGCGCTGGGCGATGGGCAGGACGGTGGTGGAGCCGGAGATGCGCAAAACCTCTTCGGAGGCCCAGAGGGAGGCCGGCCGAAAAAGGGCGAGGCCTGAAAAGGCCGCCGCCAACAGGACAGCTAAAAAGTTCTTCATAAAAACAACTCTAAAAGGCGGTTGCGCCGCGCTCAGTGTAACACGCCGGTCATGCTTTTCGCAATCATTTCCTGAGGCTAAGGGCCGGCCGGCCCCGGCGCCGGTCAAAACCGTTTACAAAGCGGCCGGAAGATTTTAGAATGAAGGCCGGCCGGCTGGTCGCTGAGGAGTTCCGATCAATGTCAAAAGTCATCATCCTGGGGGTCATCGGGGCCGACGTCCAGGGATGCCGGGGACATCAACGAAATCCGCCCCGAAGCCAGGGAATGATGAGAGACCTAGATTACCGCGAAATAGTCCAAGCCGTCAGCGAGATGTGCCAAGAGGCCAATTGCCTGATCAGCCCGGATATCCGCCGGGCCCTGGCCCAGGCCGAAGCCGGGGAAAGCAGCCCCTTGGGCCGCCGGGTCCTGGCCACTTTGCTGGAAAACGCCCGGGTGGCCGGGACGGAAATGATCCCCCTCTGCCAGGATACCGGCCTGGCCGTGGTCTTTGCGGAGCTTGGCCAGGAAGTCCACATCAAGGGCGGCGATCTGGAAGAGGCGATCAACGCCGGGGTGGCCCGGGGCTATGAGGAAGGTTTTCTGAGAAAGTCGGTGGTCGGCGACCCCATCAGGCGGGTCAACACCGGCGACAACTGCCCGGCGGTCATCCATTACCGGATAGTGCCCGGCGACCGCCTCAAACTGACCGTGGCCCCCAAGGGTTTCGGCAGCGAGAACATGAGCGCCCTGGCCCTGCTCAAGCCCTCCCAGGGTCTGGACGGGGTCAGGGCCGTGATCATCGACACGGTGCGGAAGGCCGGGCCCAACCCCTGCCCGCCGGTCATCGTGGGCGTGGGGCTGGGCGGCACCATGGAAAAGGCCGCCCTGATGGCCAAAGAGGCCCTGCTGCGCCCGGTGGGCTCAGGCCATCCCGACCCCTTCTGGCGGCAGGTCGAAGAGGAGCTGCTAAAAGAGGTCAACGCCCTGGACATCGGCCCGGCCGGCTTCGGCGGCCGCAGCACGGCCCTGGCCGTCCACGTCAAGACCTACGCCACCCATATCGCCGGGCTGCCGGTGGCCGTCAACATCGGCTGCCACGTCACCCGGCACGCCGAGCGGGAGCTGTGAGCATGTCCGGGCCCGAAACAATCCATACCCCGTTGACTGACGAGGTCATCGCCGGGCTGCGGGCCGGAGATCCGGTTCACCTCAGCGGCCCGCTCTACACCGCCCGCGACGCGGCCCACCAGCGCCTGGTGGAGATGATGGAGAAAGGCCAAAAACCGCCCTTCGACTTTCAGGGGCAGGCGATCTATTACGCCGGTCCCTGTCCGGCCAGACCCGGCCGGGTCATCGGTTCGGTGGGGCCGACCACCAGCGGCCGCATGGACGCCTACAGCCCCTACCTGATTGAACGCGGGCTGAAAGTCATGATTGGGAAAGGCTTGCGGGCTGAGGAAGTGCTGCTGGCCATCAAGAAACACCGGGGCCTCTATCTGGCGGCCATTGGCGGCGCGGCCGCCCTGATGAGCCGGTGCGTCAAATCGGCGGAGATGATCGCCTTTGAAGACCTGGGCCCCGAGGCCGTCCGCCGCCTGACGGTGGAAAATCTGCCGCTGGTGGTGGCCATCGACTCCCGGGGTCATGATATTTACCGCGACCGGTTACTCTGAGACATTGACGCCGGAGTCGAATCATTATATCATAACTGCCGAAACAGGAAATCGCTTCCTGACCTCTGAAGCGGAGAGGTACCGAAGTGGCCGTAACGGGGACGACTCGAAATCGTCTTGTCGGTGATGAGCCGGCACGTGGGTTCGAATCCCACCCTCTCCGCCAGA